>NZ_LT629778.1:609583-914375 GCF_900105485.1 Pseudomonas granadensis
GTCGAGGAATTGCTCGGCGTAGTGGCAAGCCACCTGCCGATTATCCAGTTCACGCAACAGCGGCTCTTCGGTGCTGCAACGCTCGGTCGCATACGGGCAGCGCTTGTGGAAAGCGCAGCCCGATGGCGGGTTCAGCGGGTTGGGCAGTTCGCCGACGATCTTGATTTTCGGCTTGTTCGGGTCCGGGTGAATGGTCGGGG
The DNA here is from genome assembly GCF_900105485.1 of Pseudomonas granadensis. Classification (GTDB taxonomy): domain Bacteria; phylum Pseudomonadota; class Gammaproteobacteria; order Pseudomonadales; family Pseudomonadaceae; genus Aquipseudomonas; species Aquipseudomonas granadensis. Next base: position 609,784 of record NZ_LT629778.1, read on the forward strand.
TCGCCGACAGCAGCGCCTGGGTGTAAGGGTGCAGCGGGCGCTCGTAGATGTCGTTTTTCGGGCCCAGTTCCACCGGGCGCCCGAGGTACATCACCATCACGTCATCGGCCACGTGCTGCACCACCGCGAGGTTGTGCGAGATGAACACGTAGGCAGTGTTGAACTCCTGCTGCAGATCCATGAACAGGTTCAGCACCTGGGCCTGAATCGACACATCCAGCGCCGAGGTCGGTTCATCGGCCACCAGCACTTTCGGTTGCAGCATCATCGCCCGGGCCAGGGCAATACGCTGGCGCTGACCGCCGGAGAACATGTGCGGATAGCGCTGGTAGTGCTCGGGACGCAAGCCGACCTGCTTCATCATCGCCTGGACTTTCTCGCGACGCTCGGCGGCGGAGAGGTTGGTGTTGATCAGCAGCGGTTCGCCGAGCTGGTCACCGACTTTCTGCCGTGGGTTCAGCGACGCGTACGGGCTTTGAAAGACCATTTGCACGTCTTTGCGCAGTTGCTTGCGTTGCGCCTTGTCGGCACCGGCAACTTCCTGGCCGGCGATTTTCAACGAGCCGGACGATGGGTCTTCAATCAGCGTCAGCGCACGGGCGAGGGTGGACTTGCCGCAGCCCGACTCGCCCACCACGGCGAGGGTCTTGCCGGCTTCCAGTTCGAACGAGACGCCGTTGAGTGCGCGCACGGTCGCATGGCCCTTGAACAGGCCACGGGAGACTTCGTAGTGACGGGTCAGGTCGCGGGCGGTAAGTACGACGGCCATTACGCCACCTCCTGGTTCAGCGGGTAGAAGCAGCGGGCGAGGCTGTTGCTTTTCGGGTCAAGGCCGGGACGCTGCGCGCGGCAGTTGTCCTGCACGTACGGGCAGCGCGGCGACAGCAGGCAACCTTGCGGACGGTCGTAACGGCCCGGGACGATGCCCGGCAGCGTCGACAGGCGTGAGGCACCGAGGCTGTGCTCGGGAATCGCCTTGAGCAGGGCTTCGCTGTATGGGTGCGCCGGGATGTCGAACAGTTGCGGCACCTGGCCGACTTCCACGGCCTGGCCTGCATACATCACACAGACGCGCTGGGCGGTTTCGGCGACGACGGCGAGGTCGTGAGTGATCAGCACCAGGCCCATGTTCTGTTCTTTCTGCAACGCCAGCAGCAGATCCATGATCTGCGCCTGAATCGTCACGTCGAGGGCGGTGGTCGGTTCGTCGGCGATCAGCAGCTTTGGCTCGCCGGCAATTGCCATGGCGATCGCGACGCGCTGGCTCATGCCACCGGAGAGTTGATGAGGGTAGGCGTCCATTCGGCTGGCGGCGCCAGGGATTTCAACTTTTTCCAGCAGTTCGATGGCACGCTTGCGCGCTTGCTTGCCGGACATTTTCAGGTGCAGGCGCAGCACTTCTTCGATCTGAAAACCGACGGTGTAGCTCGGGTTCAGCGCGGTCATCGGGTCCTGGAAAACCATCGACAGGTCTTTGCCAACGATTTGTCGACGCTGACGGTTGCTCAGCTTGAGCATGTCCTTGCCGTCGAAGCTGAGCGAATCGGCGGTGACGATGCCGGGATGCTCGATCAGGCCCATCAGCGCCATCATGGTCACGGATTTACCCGAACCCGATTCGCCAACGATGGCCAGCACTTCGCCTTTGTCGACTTTCAGGTCGAGGCCGTCGACCACGGGTGTGGCGTTCTTGTCGCCGAAGCGGACGTTGAGATTCTTGATTTCTAGCAGTGACATGGGAATCTCCTCAGGCGGCGTTCTTGAGTTTCGGGTCCAGCGCATCGCGCAGGCCGTCGCCCATCAAGTTGATTGCCAGCACGCTGAGCAAAATGGTCAAGCCAGGCAGACTGACTACCCACCAGGCGCGTTCGATGTAGTCGCGGGCCGAGGCCAGCATCGTGCCCCACTCAGGGGTTGGCGGTTGTACGCCGAGGCCAAGGAAGCCCAGGGCGGCAGCATCGAGGATCGCCGACGAGAAGCTCAGGGTCGCCTGCACGATCAGCGGCGCCATGCAGTTAGGCAGCACAGTGATGAACATCAGACGCGGCAGGCTGGCACCGGCCAGGCGCGCAGCGGTGACGTAGTCGCGGTTCAGTTCGCCCATCACCGCGGCACGGGTCAGACGCACGTAGGACGGCAGCGAAACCACGGCAATCGCGATCACGGTGTTGATCAGGCCAGGGCCGAGGATGGCGACGATCGCCACGGCCAGCAGCAGCGACGGCAGGGCCAGCATGATGTCCATCAGACGCATGATGGTCGGGCCGATCATCTTCGGGAAGAAACCGGCGAACAGACCCAAAAGGATCCCCGGAATCAGCGACATCACCACCGACGACAAACCTATCAGCAGCGACAGGCGCGAGCCCTGGATCAGGCGCGAGAGCAGGTCACGGCCAAGCTCATCGGTGCCGAGCAGGAATTGAATCTGCCCGCCTTCGAGCCACGCCGGTGGTGTCAGCAGGAAGTCGCGGTATTGCTCGCTCGGGTCATGCGGCGCAACCCACGGCGCGAAGATCGCGCAGAAAATGATCAGCAGCATGAACAGCAGGCCGGCAACGGCGCCCTTGTTTTTCGCGAAGGCTTGCCAAAATTCCTTGTACGGCGACGGGTACAGCAGGCTTTGATCCACGGCGGACGTGGCGGTGGCTACTGAGGATGTTGGAGTGCTCATGGTATTGACCTCAGCGCTGATGACGGATGCGTGGGTTGGCAAAGCCGTAGAGGATGTCCACCACGAAGTTGACCAGAATCACCAGGCAGGCGATTAACAGGATGCCGTTTTGCACCACCGGATAGTCCCGGGCGCCGATGGCTTCGATCAGCCATTTGCCGATGCCGGGCCAGGAGAAGATGGTTTCGGTCAGAACCGCACCGGCCAGCAGCGTGCCGACCTGCAGGCCGACCACGGTGAGTACCGGAATCAGTGCGTTACGCAGACCGTGGACGAACACCACGCGCGACGGCGACAGACCTTTGGCCTTGGCGGTGCGGATGTAGTCTTCGCGCAGCACTTCGAGCATCGACGAACGGGTCATCCGCGCGATCACCGCCAGCGGAATGGTGCCGAGCACGATGGCCGGCAGAATCAGGTGATGCAGCGCATCGAAGAACGCGCCGACATCATCGGCCAGCAGCGTGTCGATCAGCATGAAGCCGGTTTTCGGCTCGATGTCATACAGCAGGTCGATCCGCCCGGAGACCGGCGTCCAGCCCAGACTCACCGAGAAGAACATGATCAGGATCAGGCCCCACCAGAAGATCGGCATCGAATAGCCCGCGAGGGAGATGCCCATCACCCCGTGGTCGAACAGCGATCCTCGCTTGAGTGCCGCGATTACCCCGGCCAGAAGCCCGAGGATGCCGGCGAACAGCAGGGCGGCCATGGACAGTTCCAGGGTCGCCGGGAAGAGGGAGGTGAATTCGGTCCAGACGCTCTCACGCGTACGCAGTGATTCGCCGAGATCGCCTTGGGCCAGTTTGCCGATGTAGTCCAGGTATTGGGCGTACAGCGGTTTGTTCAGACCGAGGCGTTCCATTGCCTGAGCGTGCATTTCGGGGTCGACCCGACGTTCGCCCATCATCACTTCCACGGGGTCGCCCGGAATCATGCGAATCAACGCGAAAGTCAGCAAGGTGATGCCGAAAAACGTGGGGATCAACAACCCCAGTCGGCGGGCAATAAAACTAAACATCTTGTGTGGTACCTCATCAGCCGGTTAGGCGTGTCCGGCGTCCCTCAGGTCAGGGACGCCGGGCGTTTCTTATCTACTTCACCTGGGTGGTGGCGAAGTTATTAGTGGTGAGAGGGCTGATGTGGTAGCCCTCTACATTCTTGCGCATTGCAGTGAACATCCGAGTATGGGCCATGCTGATCCATGGCTGGTCCTGATTAAACAGCACTTGTGCCTGTTCGTAGAGCGCGGCGCGTTCGGCCGGATCTACTTTAGCCCGTGCTTCATCCAGCAGCGCCTGGAATTTCTCGTTGCACCAGCGCGCGTAGTTTTCGCCGTTCTTGGCGGCCTCGCAACTGAGCATAGGCGTCAGGAAGTTATCCGGGTCGCCGTTGTCGCCCGCCCATCCGGCCGACACCATGTCATGCTCGCCGGCCTTGGCGCGCTTGAGCATTTCGCCCCATTCCATCACGCGGATGTCGATCTTGATCCCGACTTTCGCAAGGTCAGCCTGCATCATTTGCGCACCGAGCATCGGGTTGGGGTTGGTCGGACCGCCGCCGTTGCGAGTGAACAGGGTGAACACGGTGCCATCCGGTACGCCGGCTTCCTTGAGCAGCTTGCGCGCGGCGTCGAGGTCGCGTGGCGGGTTTTTCAGGTCGTGGTTATAACCCAGCAAGGTCGGCGGGTACGGGTTGACTGCAACCGACGCGTTGCCTTTGCCGAACAGCGCGTTGACATAGGCTTCCTTGTCGAAAGCAATGTCGATGGCTTTACGCACACGCACGTCGCTCATGTATTTGTGCTGGGTGTTCATGGCGATGTACGAAACGGTCATCGCGTCCAGCTCGTCGACTTTCAGGTTGCTGTCTTTCTTGATGCTCGGGATGTCGTCCGGCTTCGGATACAGAGCGATCTGGCACTCGTTGGCCTTGAGCTTCTGCAAACGCACGTTGTTGTCGGTGGCAATGGCCAGGATCAGCGCGTCGGCCGGTGGCTTGCCGCGGAAGTAGTCCGGGTTGGCCTTGAAGCGCACCTGCGCGTCCTTGGCGTAACGCTGGAAGATGAACGGGCCGGTGCCGATCGGCTTGTTGTTCAGATCGCCGGTCTTGTTGGCCTTGAGCAACTGGTCGGCGTATTCGGCCGGGTAGATCGACGAGAACGCCATGGCGATGTCGGCCAGGAACGGCGCTTCGCGGCGGGTCAGGGTGAACTTGACCGTGTTGTCGTCGACTTTCTCGACGCTTTTGAGCAGTTCCTTGAAGCCCATGCTTTCAAAGTACGGGAAGCCCACGCTCGACAGTTTGTGCCACGGGTGATTCGGGTCCAGTTGACGCTGGAAGCTCCAGACCACGTCGTCGGCGTTCATGTCGCGAGTCGGCTTGAAGTATTCGGTGGTGTGAAACTTGACGCCTTTGCGCAGATGGAACGTGTAGGTCAGGCCGTCTTCGCTGATGTCCCAGGACTCGGCGAGTGCCGGGATCACTTCGGTGGTGCCGGGTTTAAAGTCGGCCAAGCGGTTGAAGATGGTTTCGGCCACAGCATCCGCCGTGACTGCAGTCGTGTACTGGACCATATCGAAGCCTTCCGGGCTGGCTTCGGTGCAGACCACCAAGGGTTTGGCCGAGACGCCGACAGCGACACTCAGCAACGCAGCCGCGATGGCCGCACGTAGGGGAAGCATTTTCATCGATAACCCTCTGCAATCGGTTGAAGACAAAAAACCAAACGGCCGACTCATCATGAGTCAGCCGTCGGTTGGCGTTTTTACAGAATGTTGAACGGAATCGTGGTCACCAGACGGAACTCGTTGATGCTGCCGTCCGCCTGGTTTTCGCTGGCGCGGTGCGCGGTGTAAGTGCCGCGAATGGTCGTCGCTTTAAGCGGGCCGCTTTGTACCGCGTAGGTTGCACCGACGCCGTATTCATAGTGGTGCTCGCCGTCCATCGCCTGCACGCCGTCATAGCCGCCACCCTTGTAGTGAGTGCCGTCGATGCCCCAGCCGCGCGCCTGGTAGATGTTGAATTTCAGGCCCGGCACGCCGTATTCGGCCATGTTGATGCCGTAGGAAACCTGGAAGGATTTCTCGTTCGGGCCGTTGAAGTCCGAGAGCAGGGAGTTGGCCAGGTAGATACCGTTGGTTTCGTGCAGGTAGTCGAAGTACTCGTTACCGTTCACTTCCTGATACGAGAAGGTCAGGGTATGCGCCAGGTGGGTCAGGCCGAACGACAGCGAGTAGGTGTCGTTGTCGATGTCGCCCAGCAGCTTTTTACCTTCGTCGACGGTCTTGTAGTAGTTCAGGCCGGTGGTCAGGCTGAGGATCGAGCTGTCACCCAATACGTGGGTGGCGCCGAAGTAGTACTGGTTCCACAGGTCTTCGGCCTGGGTACCCCACAGGCTGGTGGTCAGGCTGGCGAACGGCTGGTACGAGATACCGGCGGTGTTGACGTGATCGGCTTCGGCGTTGATGTCGCCGTACTCGGAGCGGAACTTGCTCAGGCTTTCTTCGGTACGTGGCGAAACGCGGTCGAAGGTCGCGACGTCGAACGCCAGGTTGTTCAGCTCTTCGCTGTGGATCGCGATACCTTCGAAGCTCGATGGCAGCGGACGGTTACCGATCACATCGACCTGCGGGCTGCTGAAGTTCATGCGGCCGGCGGTCAGGGTGGTGTTGGAGATGCGTGCCTTGACGTTGGCCAGGCCCAGCTTGCTCCACTGGCCGACAGCGTCGCCGCCTTCGCGGGTCAGGGTACGGTTGTTGCCGGCGCCAGGACGGGTGCCCGGTGCGCCACCATTATTGGCAGCGAGGTTCTCGCGGTCACGCTCCAGGGCGATGGCGTTGTATGCGGCCACTTCGGTGCTGAAACCGACCGTACCTTCGGTAAAGCCCGAGTTGTACTTGATGATCGTGCCTTGCACCCAGTTGATGCGACGGTCGGTTTCGTTGGACTGACCGTTTTTGCGGTAAGCGAACTTGCCGCCGCGCTTGAGTTGTTCGTTGGCATACCAGTTGCGGGTCGAACCGCTGATCGATTGCCCTTCGAGGAAACCGGTGGCTTCGGCCTGGGCGCTCTTTTCGTTGACGGTCACTGGCGTGAACGCCTGGCTTTGGGTTTCCGCATAAGCCGTGGCGGTGATGCTGCTGATGGCCAGGGCCAGTATCGCGGTGCTGCTCAGTTTCATGGGTGAAGCTCCTTTACTTTCTTTTTATCCCGGCTTTTTTTGGTAGACCGGTTATTGGTTTAGAACTCGTTCACACATCGCAAACGTTTGCAAAAGGCCGGGTTGACGAATTTCGGCAAAGCGCTTGCGTGAGGGGAGTACACGGCTCCCCTCAGCGTTGCGGCTAATCGGTAGGTTTAATCGATACTGACGCCCGAAAATACGTTGCGACCGAACGGGCTGACTTTGAAGCCCTCGACCTTGGTGCTTAACGGCTGGTTGACCGTCGAGTGGGCGACTGGCGTGATCGGCACTTGCTGTTTAAGCAATTGCTGGGCCTGTTTATAAAGCACGGTGCGCTGTTCGCGGTCGGTAACGACCTTGGCTTGTTTAATCAGCTTGTCGTATGCCGGATCGCACCACATGGAGTAGTTGTTGCCGCCAATCGCATCGCAGCTGTACAGGGTGCCGAGCCAGTTGTCCGGGTCACCATTGTCGCCGGTCCAGCCGATCAGGCTGACGTCGTGTTCGCCATTCTTGGTGCGCTTGATGTACTCGCCCCATTCATAGCTGACGATCTTCACTTTCAGACCGATCTTCGCCCAGTCGGCCTGGAGCATTTCGGCCATCAGTTTGGCGTTCGGGTTGTACGGGCGCTGCACCGGCATGGCCCACAGGGTGATCTCGGTGCCTTCTTTCACACCGGCAGCCTTGAGCAGTTCCCTGGCTTTTTCCGGGTTGTAGGCGGCGTCCTTGACGGTGTCGTCGTAGGACCACTGCGTCGGTGGCATCGCGTTGACGGCCAGTTGACCGGCGCCTTGATAAACAGCGTTGAGAATCCCTTGTTTATTCACCGCCATGTCCAGCGCCTGGCGCACTTCGAGCTGGTCGAAAGGCTTGTGGCGGACGTTGTAGGCGATGTAGCCGAGGTTGAAACCGGGCTTGGAGATCAGTTGCAGTTTCGGGTCGGCCTTCAGCGCTTCGACATCGGCCGGACGCGGATGCAGGGTGATCTGGCATTCGCCTGCCTTGAGCTTCTGCACCCGCACCGAGGCGTCCGTGTTGATAGCGAAGATCAGATTGTCGAGCTTGACCCGGCTCGGGTCCCAATACTGTTTATTAGCCGTGTAACGGATGTTCGAATCTTTCTGATAACTCTTGAACACGAACGGCCCGGTGCCGATCGGTTTCTGGTTGATGTCGCTCGGCTTGCCTTCGGCCAGCAGCTTGTCGGCGTATTCGGCGGACAGGATCGCGGCGAAGCTCATGGCGATGTTCTGGATGAACGCGGCGTCGACGCTGTTGAGCGTGAACTCCACGGTCAGTGGCCCGGTCTTTTCGACCTTGGCGATGTTCTTGTTCAGGCTCATCCCGTTGAAATACGGGAATTCGGTCGGGTAAGCCTTACGAAACGGCTGTTGCGCATCAAGCATGCGATTGAACGTGAACAGCACGTCGTCGGCGTTGAAGTCGCGGCTCGGTTTGAAGTAAGGGGTCGTATGAAATTTCACACCTTCACGCAGGTGGAAAATGTATTTCAGACCATCCTCGGAAATATCCCACGTTGTTGCCAGGCCAGGTACGACATTGGTCGCGCCCTTTTCGAACTCGACCAGGCGGTTGTACAGCGGTTCGGCGGCGTCGTTATCGGTGGCCGTCGTGTATTGCGCGGTATCGAAACCCGCCGGGCTGCCTTCCGAGCAGAACACCAGGCTTTTCTGTGCGGCGAAACTGGCGGACGACGCGGCCAACAGGCCAGCACCCAGCAATGCGGACAATTTCAAGGTATGGCGCATGACGCTCCCTCTTTTTTTAATGGTGTGCAATGCGCTTTGGCCCCGATCCCGGGACGTTCATGGCGCATTGAGCTCAATCCAATACGTACGGCAAAACCGGTGGCCCACGCAGACACTGGTCAGTACGCGACGGTAGGCACCGTGCTTCTGGCAGTAAATACGTAAAAGCCTTAATGCTCGTAGGAAAAGTCGACGCGCCTATACCGAAGCAATCATCTACTACGGATTTTGGTGTAGGCCTTTTCCTGTTTGCCCGGTAGAAAAAGCAACGGCGACGTCAGAAACGCCGCCGTTGCAATGCCTTACTTGCTGACGCTGACGCCGTAGAAAGAATTCAAGCCGAATGGGCTGATCTTGAAATCCTGCACGTTGGCGCGCATGGGTTGGTACACCGTCGAGTGAGCGATAGGTGTCATCGGGACTGCATCTTTGAGGACGTGTTGCGCCTGTTTGTACAGTTCGGTGCGCTTGCCCTGATCGGTCGTGCGTTTGGCTTCTTTCACCAGACCGTCGAACTTCTTGTCGCACCACTTGGAGAAGTTGTTGCCGCTGAGCGAGTCGCAGCCGAACAGCACGTTCAGCCAGTTGTCCGGATCACCATTGTCACCGCTCCAGCCAATGATCATGGCCTGGTTCTCGCCACCTTTGGAACGCTTGATGTACTCGCCCCATTCGTAGCTGGTGATCTTCACTTTCAAGCCGATCTTGGCCCAGTCGGACTGGAGCATTTCGGCCATCAGCTTGGCGTTCGGGTTGTATGGACGTTGTACCGGCATCGCCCACAGCACGATTTCGGTACCTTCCTTGACGCCGGCTTCCTTGAGCAGCTGTTTGGCTTTCTCAGGGTCGTACTTGGTGTCTTTGATGGTGGTGTCGTAGGACCACTGGGTCGGCGGCATGGCGTTGACGGCCAGTTGACCCGCGCCCTGGTAAACCGAATCGATGATCTGCGGCTTGTTCACCGCCATGTCCAGCGCCTGGCGCACGCGCAGGTCAGCCAGTGGGTTGGCTTCGTTGCTGCCCTTGACCTTGTCCATCACGTTGTAGGCGATGTAGCCGAGGTTGAAACCGGCCTGATCCGGCATCTTCAGCGCTTTGTCTTCTTTCAGCGCCTTGAGGTCGGCCGGACGCGGGAACAGGGTGACCTGGCACTCGTTCTTTTTCAGCTTCTGGATACGCACCGACGGGTCGGTGGTGATGGCGAAGATCAGGTTGTCGATCTTCACGTCTTCCGGCTTCCAGTAATCCTTGTTGCCGGTGTAACGGATATTGGAATCTTTTTGGTAGCTCTTGAACACGAACGGACCAGTGCCGATCGGCTTCTGGTTGATGTCGGCGGCTTTGCCATCCTTGAGCAGCTGGGCCGCGTATTCGGCGGACTGCACGGAAGCGAAGCTCATCGCCAGGTTCTGGATGAACGCGGCGTCGACTTCTTTCAACGTGAACTTGACAGTGTGGTCGTCGACCTTATCGATCTTGGTGATGTTGGTGTCCATCCCCATGTCGGTGAAGTACGGGAATTCGGTCGGGTACGCCTTACGGAAAGGGTCGTCCTTGTTGATCATGCGGTTGAAAGTGAACAGCACGTCGTCGGCGTTGAATTCACGAGTCGGCTTGAAATACGGGGTGGTGTGGAACTTGACGCCTTCACGCAGGTGGAAGGTGTACGTCAGGCCGTCATCGGAAATGTCCCACTTGGTCGCCAGCCCAGGAATCACGGCGGTGCCGCCGCGCTCGAACTGGGTCAGACGGTTGAACATGGTTTCGGCTGAGGCGTCGAAGTCGGTTCCGGTGGTGTACTGGCCTGGGTCGAAACCGGCCGGGCTGCCTTCGGAGCAGAACACCAGGTTAGTCGCAGCGGATGCGAACGGTGCGGAGGCTAACAAGCCTGCGCCGACTAAAAACGGAATGACCGCGTGTTTAAGCATGTTGGCCTCATGATTTGTTGTCATTTTTTAGTAGTGAGGTACGACCTCGTGAGTCGTGCCTGCGGATACTTATGCAGGGGCCATACCCAATGCAAGATCCAGAGCGGTCGGCGGCGTCAAAGCGTGGCACGAACGTACCTTAATGTCGCATCCGTATAACTTCTGACGCATTTGACCGTTTGCGGGTGGTTTTTACGGTGCAAATCGAGCCCCAAAACAGTGCGCCGGTCACGTTGTGCGCGCTGCGTTGGGGCTCGGTGTTACCTATTTATACCCACGCCATAGAAGGGGGTGAGACCGAACGGGCTGATACGGAAATCAGTGACTTCCTTGCGCAGCGGCTGGAACACCGTGGAGTTGGCAATCGGCGTGATTGGCACTTGTTGTTTAAGGATCAGTTGCGCCTGTTGATACAGCTTTATCCGTTGCGCCTTATCAGTAGCAACCTTGGCTTGCTGAACGAGCTTGTCGTAGGCCGGGTCGCACCATTTGGCATAGTTGCTGCCCTTTACCGCCGCGCAGCTGTAGAGCACGCCGAGCCAGTTGTCCGGGTCGCCGTTGTCGCCGGTCCAGCCGTAGATCATCGCGTCGTGCTCGCCGTTTTTCGCGCGTTTGATGTACTCGCCCCACTCGTAGCTGACGATGTTGGCCTTGATGCCGATCTTCGCCCAGTCCTGCTGGATCATCTGCGCCGACATGCGTGCATTCGGGTTCGATGCGCGCTGCACTGTCATCGCCCAGAGGTTGATGGTTGTACCCGGCGCAACCCCTGCTTCTTTCAGTAGCACCCGGGCTTTTTCCGGGTCGTATGGCGCGTCCTTGATGTTCGAATCGTACGACCATTGCGCGGGCGGCAAGGCGTTGTGTGCCAACTGGCCGGCACTTTGGTAAACGGCCTTGATGATGGCCGGCTTGTCGATGGCCATGTCCAGCGCCTGACGCACCTTTAGCTGGTCCAGTGGCGGGTGCGTGGTGTTGTAGGCGAGGAAACCGAGGTTGAAACCGGGCTGCTTGAGCACGCGCAGGTTCGGGTCTTTTTCCATCACTTCGATATCGGCCGGGCGCGGGTAGCCGCTGACCTGGCATTCACCGGCCTTGAGTTTTTGCAGACGTACGGCCGCGTCCGGAGTGATCGAGAAAATCAGGTTATCGATCTTCACGTCTTCGGGTTTCCAGTAGGCCTTGTTCGCGACATAGCGGATCTGCGAATCCTTCTGGTAGCGCTTGAACACGAACGGGCCAGTGCCGATGGGTTTCTGATTGAGGTCGGCGGCTTTGCCTTCCTTCAATAGCTGCGCGGCGTATTCGGCCGACTGCACCGAGGCGAAGCTCATGGCGAGGTTCTGCACGAAGGCAGCGTCGACGTTGTTGAGATTGAAGCGCACGCTGTGCTCGTTGAGTTTTTCCACCGATTTGATCGTGGTGTTCAGGCCCATATCGGTGAAGTACGGGGACTCGGCGGGGTAGGCCTTGCGGAAGGCGTTAGCCGGGTCGAGCAGGCGCTGGAAGGTGAATACGACGTCGTCGGCGTTGAAGTCGCGGGTCGGGGTGAAGTAGTCGGTGGTGTGGAATTTCACCCCTTCGCGCAGGTGGAAGGTGTATTGCAGGCCGTCGCTGGAGACGTCCCATTTTGTCGCCAGGCCGGGCTCGATGTCGGTGCCGCCGCGCTGGAATTGGGTGAGGCGGTTGAAGACGGTTTCGGCGGAGGCGTCGAAGTCGGTGCCGCTGGTGTATTGGCTGGGGTCGAAGCCGGCGGGGCTGGCTTCGGAGCAGTAGACCAGGGTTGTGGCGGCATGTGTGATCGGGGCTATGGTCGTTAGTGCGAGGGTGATCAGTAGTGGTTTGAGGGTGAATCTTGGCATGGAGTCCCCGGGGATTTGCTGGCTATGTTTTTCAGGGTAGCGGGGATTTGCGGGGCTTCGGAAATATCGTTTTTCGTGTTGGGGTGTCTGTCTCGGTATATAGAGGCTTATGTTGTGTTGTTTTGGGTGTATATCCGTTGCTGCGGTAACGGCGGCTTATGGTTTCGCCTGACGGCGACTCACTTTTTTTACAAACGCCTAAAAAAAGTAAGCAAAAAAACGCTTGCTCCTGCGTACGGCCCTCGCAGGCTCGGGTCCCTTCGCTGCGGGACCGATCCGGGCGCAGCGGCTACGGTTTGCTTCGCTGCACCTCCTTCCGCTGTGTCTGGCTGCGCCAGACGGTCGCTGCGCTCCCACGCCCGGATCGATCCCTCCACTCAGCCTTCCGACGTCGCCGGTGACGCAAGATCAAAAGCAGGCGAGCTGACACTCGGCCTATTGAGTGGTGAGAAGCGACGCATGGCTTGGGATTTTCGGTGGATTCGCCCCTCACCCCAGCCCTCTCCCCCAGGAGAGGGAGCCGATTCGTGGGCCGTTCAAAACCTGAGTTCGACTCGGTATTTCAGGTCGGAGTGGCTTTCGCATCCACCGCGGTCAGTCCCCTCTCCCTCCGGGAGAGGGCTAGGGTGAGGGATGGCTTTTGGCTGTTTAAAGCTGTGTCAGATAACCAGAACCTTCCCACAAGGTTTTCAGGTTGTCCGTCGGACGCTCGCTCTCTAGGCTCTGGGTGTCGCTGAATGTTCAGTGATCGGGTGTGAGAACCCGCTGAGCTTGAAACTGGCACCAGTAAGACCATAATTGCGGCCGGCTTATCAGCTGTCGCGATGCCTTATGGCGGCTGTGTGCGGGCAGACTTCGGTCTGGCCGGTTTTCTGCTCACCGGTTTCTCACTCCGCACATAGCTGCCACCCTTCGTCACGTGAGAAATGGCTAAGGGCGGCTCGAATTACGAGCAGATTTGTATGAAAGATAAAATTGTCCCCGACCCACCCCTTGAACCCACAACCCCTCTCGAAGACGCCGTCCGCGCCGACGATCAAATCAAGAACCGCGAAGCCATAAAGCGTGCCCTCGATTTCTATCTCTGCCCTCCACCCAGCAAACCGCATCCACCGAGCACGATGTTTTTGATCCAGCCCGACATCGACACTGAGAGCCTGCTGGCTCATGCCTGTGAGTCACTGGCTTCGGCGAATACCCTTGCCGGAAACTTTGCCGATCAACTGGGCCGGCCCGAGCGCAATACGGTGCTGGCGATTCAGCAGATCATCATGCTGGCGGAGCTGGCGGTGAATCGGGCGCTGGATCGGGTTGATCCGCAGGCTTGAGACCGCGTCATCGTTGTTCGCGAGCAGGCTCACTCCTACAGGGGAATGCATTTCAAACTGTGTGCGAGCCTGCTCGCGAAAGCGGTGGAGCATTCACCACAAATCCCCGGCATAAAAAAACCGCCGATCATTCACCGATCGGCGGTCCTTCATTCAGCCAAGCTCAATTCACTGCATCAACACTTCAATCGAGCCATCGGCGGTCATGCTGACCTGACTGGTGCCGGCTTCAACTTCTGGTGTCACCGGTGCTGAATCCATGGCGGCGGCTTTCATCATCATTGGGGCGCGCAGGTACGGTTGTGGGTAACCGTTGCTGTTGAGGTTCAGGTTGACGATTTTGTAGCCTTTGCCGCCCAGGGCGTCGGTGGCCAGTTGTGCGCGGGCCTTGAAAGCGCTGACGGCTTCTTTGAGCAACTGGTCTTCGCTGGCCTTGCGGGTCGGGTCGGCGATGGCGAAGTCCATGCCGCCCATTTTCAGGTCGGTCAGCAGCTCGCCGGTGAGTTTCGACAGGGCGGCGAAGTCGGTGCTTTCCAGGCGCAGTTCGGCGCGTTCACGCCAGCCGGTGATTTTCTGGCCCTTGGTGTCGTAGATCGGGTAGCTGTTGCGGCTGCCCGTGCGCAGGGTGATGTCCTTGACTTGCTTGGCCTGGGCCGTTGCCTTGTTCATCGTGGTGCTGATGGCGGCGGCGAGTTTGGCCGGGTCGGTGTTCTGGTCTTCGGTGTAGAGCGTCACGATCATCTGATCGCGGGCCACTTCCTGGCTGACTTCGGCGCGCAGGGAAATCTGGTTGTAGTGCAGCTCATCGGCGGCCAGGGCCGGAAGGCTGGCGATGCTGCCCACGGTCAGGGCGAGAAGGGCGGCGCTGCGGCGAACTGTGTGCATGAAAGCTCCTTGAGGGGGCGCAGGTGTTGGTTCGAGCCTGCGTGAACCATCAGACTCTATAAAGCAGCTGCAAGTTGCAAGCTTCAAGCTGCAAGTAAAAGCAAGAGCAAGAACTGCGGCGTTTTTGATCTTGCTTGCCGCTTGAAGCTTGCAACTTGCAGCTGCTTTCCTGTGGTCGTTTGCCGCACTTTCGCCTCTCACGCCCGCGCCTTGGTTATACTCCCTGCGATCCGCCTGGAGCGCTCATCAGGAGAGCTCATGCTCGCCCCCGTACAACTGACTTCCGCCACTCGCCAGAACCTCTGGCGGCTGACGTTCATTCGCACCCTCGTGCTCGCCGCGCAGGCCGGTTCTGTGGGGCTGGCGTATTGGCTGCAATTGTTGCCGTTGCCGTGGGTGCAACTGGCGATGACCCTCGGCTGTTCGACCTTGCTCTGTGTATTCACCGCCGTGCGTCTGCGCACATCGTGGCCGGTGACCGAGCTTGAATACGCGCTGCAACTGGCGTGCGATCTGGTGATTCACAGTGCGCTGCTGTATTTCTCCGGCGGCTCGACCAACCCGTTCGTTTCCTATTATCTGGTGCCGCTGACCATCGCCGCGGTGACGCTGCCGTGGCGCTATTCGGTGATCCTGTCGGGCATTGCGCTGGCGTTGTACACGGTGATGCTGACGCGTTTCTATCCGCTGGAGACCTTGCCGGTGGCCCGCGAGAATCTGCAGATCTACGGCATGTGGCTGAGCTTTGCATTGGCGGCGGCGGTGATTACCTTTTTCGCTGCGCGCATGGCCGAAGAGTTGCGCCGTCAGGAAGAGTTGCGGGCGATTCGCCGTGAGGAAGGTTTGCGCGATCAGCAGTTGCTCGCCGTCGCCACTCAGGCCGCAGGCGCTGCCCATGAACTTGGCACGCCGCTGGCGACCATGAGCGTGTTGCTCAAGGAAATGCAGCAGGACCATCCCGACCCGATGTTGCAGGACGATCTGAAGGTGCTGCAAGATCAGGTCAAGCTGTGCAAGGAAACCTTGCAGCAACTGGTCCGTGCCGCCGAGGCCAACCGGCGTCTGGCGGTAGAAATGCAGGACGTCACCGACTGGCTCGACGAAGCGCTGAACCGCTGGCATCTGATGCGCCCGGAGGCCAGTTATCGCTTCCAGCGTCTCGGCCAGGGCAGCGTGCCGCGCATGGCACCGCCGCCGGATCTGACCCAGGCGCTGCTCAATCTGCTGAACAATGCCGCCGACGCCTGCCCGGAAAACCTCCAGGTCACCCTGGATTGGGATGCGGAAACGCTGACCATCAGCATCCGCGACCACGGCGCCGGTGTGCCGCTGGCCATTGCCGAGCAGATCGGCAAACCGTTTTTTACCACCAAGGGCAAAGGTTTCGGCCTGGGCCTGTTTTTGAGCAAGGCCAGCGTGACACGCGCCGGCGGCTCAGTGAAACTCTATAGTCATGAGGAAGGCGGCACGCTCACCGAGCTGCGCCTGCCCCACGGCGCCCGAGGAGACCTAACATGAGTGACGAAATCCAAGTCGAAGGCGAAGAACTGCCGCATTTGCTGCTGGTCGATGACGACGCAACCTTCACCCGCGTGATGGCGCGTGCCATGGCCCGCCGTGGCTTTCGCGTCAGCACCGCCGGTTCCGCCGAAGAAGGCTTGACCATCGCTCAGGCCGATCTGCCGGATTACGCCGCGCTCGACCTGAAAATGGACGGTGACTCCGGTCTGGTGCTGTTGCCCAAGCTGCTGGAGCTGGACCCGGAAATGCGCGTGGTGATCCTCACCGGTTATTCGAGCATTGCCACGGCGGTCGAGGCGATCAAGCGCGGTGCCTGCAACTACCTGTGCAAACCGGCCGACGCCGACGACGTGCTGGCTGCGTTGCTGTCCGAGCACGCCGACCTCGACAGTCTGGTGCCGGAAAACCCGATGTCGGTCGACCGCCTGCAGTGGGAGCACATCCAGCGTGTGCTCACCGAGCACGAAGGCAACATCTCCGCCACTGCCCGCGCCTTGGGCATGCACCGCCGCACCCTGCAGCGCAAACTGCAGAAGCGCCCGGTTCGTCGCTGAACCTGCGCTGAACGACTATCGCCAGCCCTCGCGATGAAACGCACCGATCATCTATGATCGGTGCGTGTCTGTTCTTATCTTTATCGAGCCTTATCCATGAATCAGAACGCTGAATATTCCGCGGTCAACGATGCTGTGCGCGGGCAGTTTTTTCGCAAAGTCTGGGCGATGACCACGCCTTATTGGCGCAGTGAAGAGAAGGGCAAGGCCTGGACATTGCTGATTGCCGTGATTGCACTGACATTGTTCAGCGTGGCCATCTCGGTGTGGATCAACAGCTGGTACAAGGACTTCTACAACGCCTTGCAGAAGAAGGACGAGGCGGCGTTCTGGCAGTTGATCCTGTATTTCTGCGGCATTGCTGCGGTGGCGATTCTTGGTGCGGTGTATCGCCTGTACCTGACGCAGATGCTGACTATCCGCTGGCGGGCGTGGCTGACCGAAAAGCACTTCAAGCGCTGGCTCGACCACAAGAACTATTACCAGCTGGAGCAGGGCGGTTACACCGATAACCCCGATCAGCGAATTTCCGAAGACCTCAACACCTACACTGCCAACACCCTGAGCCTGGGCCTCGGGCTGCTGCGCACGATTGTCAGCCTGGTGTCGTTCTCGATTATTTTGTGGGGCGTTTCGGGCAGCATCGAGGTCTTTGGTATCGAGATTCCCGGCTACATGTTCTGGTGTGCGCTGCTCTATGCGGCTGTCGGCAGTTGGCTGACGCACCTGATCGGTCGCCGCTTGATCGGTCTGAACAACCAGCAGCAACGCTTCGAGGCCGACCTGCGTTTCTCCATGGTGCGGGTGCGGGAAAACGCCGAAAGTATTGCGCTGTACAACGGCGAGCCGAATGAAAATCGCCGTTTGAGCAGCCGCTTCGGCCTGGTCTGGCACAACTTCTGGGACATCATGCGCGTGTCCAAGCGTCTGACGTTCTTCACCTCCGGCTACGGCCAGATCGCAATCATTTTCCCGTTTATCGTCGCGGCGCCGCGCTACCTGTCCGGCAAGATCGAACTGGGCGAGCTGATGCAAATCAACTCGGCGTTCGGCAACGTGCAGGAGAACTTCAGCTGGTTCATCACTGCCTACGCGGATCTGGCCGCGTGGCGTGCGACCTGTGATCGTCTGCTGAGCTTCCGTCAGGCCATGAGCGACAACGAAGAGCGGGCTCCAGCCATTGATGTGCAGAACCGGGGCAGCGAATTGCAGGTGCATAACCTCGGGCTGGATCTGGCCGACGGCCGTCATCTGTTGACCAACGCCGACATGACCGTGGAACCGGGTGAGCGAGTGATGCTCAGCGGGCGTTCCGGCAGCGGCAAGTCGACGTTGCTGCGGGCGATGGGGCACTTGTGGCCGGCGGGGCATGGCAATATTCGCCTGCCAGCGGCGCGTTATCTGTTCCTGCCGCAGAAACCGTATCTGCCGATCGGTACCTTGCGCGAAGCGCTGAGTTATCCACAACCGGGCGACACTTACGCAACAGAGCGTTATGCCCAGGTACTGGAAACCTGTCGCCTGCCGCATCTGGTTGCACGGCTGGACGAAGCCAATCACTGGCAGCGCATGCTGTCGCCGGGCGAACAGCAGCGCCTGGCCTTCGCCCGCGCGCTGCTTTATGCACCGCAATGGCTGTACATGGACGAAGCGACCTCGGCGATGGACGAGGAGGACGAAGCGACGCTGTACCAGGCGCTGGTCGATCAGATCCCGGGGTTGAGTATCGTCAGCGTCGGCCATCGCAGCAGTCTGAAACGTTTCCATCCACGGCATGTGCGGATCGATAGCGGGCATTTGGTCGAACAAACCGTAACGGCCTGACACCACGCATTCCCTGTAGGAGTGAGCCTGCTCGCGATAGCGGTATGACAGTCAAAGAGGATGCCGACTGAACTGACGCCATCGCGAGCAGGCTCACTCCTATAAGGAGCATTGTGATCTGGGCGGTGATCGTACAACCCGCTTGAGCTATGATGGCCGCAAGCCGAACTTTCGAGACAAGATGCAGACCATGGAAAAGCTGATGGACACCCCGCGCCTACCGCGCAAGCGCCGCAGTCTGGCTCAGGAACTGGTGACGGTGCTGAGCGAGCAGATCCGCGATGGTCTGCTCAAACGTGGTGACAAGTTGCCCACCGAGTCGGCGATCATGGAAGCCCATGGCGTCAGCCGCACCGTGGTGCGTGAGGCGATTTCCCGTCTGCAGGCCGCAGGTCAGGTGGAAACCCGCCATGGCATCGGCACCTTCGTCCTCGACACGCCGAGCCCGAGTGGTTTCCGTATCGACCCGGCGACCGTCGTCACCCTGCGTGACGTTCTGGCTATCCTCGAATTGCGCATCAGCCTCGAAGTCGAATCCGCCGGCCTCGCCGCACAACGCCGCACGCCCGAACAACTGGCAACCATGCGCGCCGCCCTCGATGCGTTGAACGAAAGCGCGTCCCACGCCAGCGATGCCGTGTCGTCAGACTTTGCCTTCCACCTGGAAATCGCCCTGTCCACCGGCAACCGCTATTTCACCGACATCATGACCCACCTGGGCACCAGCATCATTCCGCGTACCCGGCTTAACTCGGCGCGCCTGGCCCATGATGACCAGCAGCACTACATGGGCCGCCTGAGCCGTGAGCACGAGGAAATCTACGACGCGATCGCCCGTCAGGATTCCGATGCTGCCCGCGCGGCGATGCGCCTGCATTTGACCAACAGCCGTGAGAGGCTGCGCCAGGCTCATGAAGAGGCGCAGGCGCAGCGAGGGTAAGTATTACGCCTCTATTCGCAGCCTCAGCGGCAGCGAATACGGCTCCATACTCGACTCATCCCGAAACTTGTAGCGCAGCTCTACCTCGCGGCCCAGGTACGGTTGCAGTGCTTCCTTCGGCAACTGCACCTCGATGTCGAACAGCTTTTCCATTTCATCTTCGGCATCGTCCCAGGCGCCGGTATCGACTTCGTCTCCCTCCCATTCGGGTTCTTCGCCATCGCTGCCGAGGATCGCGTAGACGGTCCAGTTCGCTGCGAAATCGCTGGAATCCGGAACCTGCACAGTGAGGATGTCCGGCAATTGCGAAAGATGAACGGTGACGCAGTCGTCTTTCGCAGGGGCTGCGTGGGTGAGGGTGGGGGCGGAAAAATGCATCGACATACGGCTTCCTTTGAGTGGTCCGCCACGATCCTTCGTGGCAGTCGACCCACTTTACGAGCCGCTCGCCCTCAATGACTTAAACGAATCCAGACCAGATATTTCCGTGAACGGAAGCCGCAAGGACGGGCGTTGCAGCGATTTTGCCCCGCGCGACTGCCAATCTTGTCAGACAAAAAAGTGCCGACAACGATGAAATGCAGTTGACGGTTATCTTTTAAGTTGTACGATGACCTACAACTTCAGCCAAGGCTGAACGGTCCACTCACAATAAAACGTTGCTACCAGGGTGTTCGAATAATGAATCCACAAGAACTGAAGTCCATCCTCTCTGCCGGCCTGCTGTCGTTCCCGGTGACCGATTTCAACGCGCAAGGCGATTTCAACCGCGCGGGCTACATCAAACGCCTGGAATGGCTGGCTCCGTATGGCGCTTCGGCCCTGTTCGCAGCGGGCGGCACCGGTGAGTTCTTCTCCCTGGCCGCCAGCGAATACTCGGAAATCATCAAGACTGCCGTCGACACCTGCGCGACCAGCGTGCCAATCCTCGCCGGCGTGGGCGGTTCGACCCGTCAGGCCATCGAATACGCTCAGGAAGCCGAGCGTCTGGGCGCCAAAGGTCTGCTGCTGCTGCCGCACTACCTGACCGAAGCGAGCCAGGACGGCGTTGCCGCTCACGTTGAAGCCGTGTGTAAATCGGTGAACATCGGCGTGGTCGTCTACAACCGCAACGTTTGCCGCCTCAACGCGCCGCTGCTGGAACGTCTGGCCGAGCGCTGCCCGAACCTGATCGGTTACAAGGATGGCCTGGGCGATATCGAGTTGATGGTGTCGATCCGTCGCCGCCTCGGTGATCGTTTCAGCTACCTCGGTGGTCTGCCGACCGCTGAAGTCTACGCCGCGGCCTACAAGGCGCTGGGCGTGCCGGTCTACTCCTCGGCGGTGTTCAACTTCATCCCGAAAACCGCGATGGACTTCTACCACGCGATCGCCCGTGAAGATCACGCCACCGTTGGCAAGATCATCGATGACTTCTTCCTGCCGTACCTGGACATCCGCAACCGCAAGGCCGGTTACGCCGTGAGCATCGTCAAGGCCGGGGCGAAAATCGCCGGCTATGACGCAGGTCCGGTGCGTGCGCCGCTGACCGACCTGACCGGCGAAGAGTACGACATGCTCGCCGCGCTGATCGACAAGCAGGGCGCGCAGTAACACCTGAGTAGAGCGAGGCCGCTGAGCAATCAGCGGCTTTTTGCGTAAAGGCTTTTAGAGTTGAGGGCTGCCCTGTGACAACAGCAAAACGCTACGACAACTACATCAACGGCGAGTGGGTCGCCGGTGCCGATTACTCGGCCAACATCAACCCGTCCGAATTGAGCGACAACATCGGCGACTACGCCAAGGCTGACCTGAATCAGGTCAACGCTGCCATCGACGCCGCCCGCGCGGCATTCCCGGCGTATTCCACTTCGGGCATTCAGGCCCGTCACGATTCGCTGGACAAGGTCGGCACCGAAATCCTCGCCCGTCGCGAAGAACTTGGCACGCTGCTGGCTCGCGAAGAAGGCAAGACCCTGCCGGAAGCCATCGGCGAAGTGACCCGCGCCGGCAACATCTTCAAGTTCTTCGCCGGCGAATGCCTGCGCCTGTCCGGTGACTACGTGCCGTCGGTACGCCCGGGCGTCAACGTTGAAGTCACTCGCGAAGCGCTGGGCGTGGTCGGCCTGATCACCCCGTGGAACTTCCCGATCGCCATTCCTGCCTGGAAAATCGCCCCGGCCCTGGCCTACGGCAACTGCGTGGTGCTCAAGCCTGCCGATCTGGTGCCGGGCTGCGCCTGGGCCCTGGCGGAAATCATCTCCCGCGCGGGCTTCCCGGCCGGTGCGTTCAACCTGGTAATGGGCAGCGGTCGCGTGGTTGGCGAGGCGTTGGTCAACAGCCCGAAAGTCGACGGCATCAGCTTCACCGGTTCGGTAGGCGTTGGTCGGCAGATCGCAGTCAACTGCGTTTCGCGCCAGGCCAAGGTGCAGCTGGAAATGGGCGGCAAGAACCCGCAGATCATTCTCGACGACGCCGACCTCAAGCAAGCCGTCGAGCTGTCGGTGCAGAGTGCGTTCTACTCCACCGGTCAGCGCTGCACGGCGTCGAGCCGTCTGATCGTGACCGCCGGCATCCACGACAAATTCGTCGAGGCCATGGCCGAACGCATGAAGTCGATCAAGGTCGGCCACGCCCTCAAAGCCGGCACCGACATTGGTCCGGTGGTGTCCCAGGCGCAGCTCGAACAGGACATGAAGTACATCGACATCGGCCAGTCCGAAGGTGCGCGTCTGGTCAGCGGCGGTGGTGTGGTGACCTGCGACACCGAAGGCTACTTCCTCGCGCCGACTTTGTTCGCCGACAGTGAAGCGTCGATGCGCATCAGCCGTGAAGAGATCTTCGGCCCGGTCGCCAACGTCGTGCGCGTGGCGGACTACGAAGCGGCATTGGCGATGGCCAACGACACCGAATTCGGTCTGTCCGCCGGCATCGCCACCACTTCATTGAAGTACGCCAACCACTTCAAGCGCCACTCCCAGGCCGGGATGGTAATGGTCAACCTGCCGACCGCCGGTGTCGATTACCACGTACCGTTCGGTGGCCGTAAAGGTTCGTCCTACGGCTCGCGCGAGCAGGGCCGCTATGCGCAAGAGTTCTACACAGTCGTGAAGACCAGTTACATCGGTTCCTGACCCTGTGGGAGCTTGCCTGCAAGCGATGGCATCACCGCGGTGTGACTGAAACACCGCAGTGAGGCCATCGCCGGCAGGCCAGCTCCCACAAAAGCAAGACCAAAGAAGCTTCACCCCGCATAAAAATAATCAGTGGGAGTACATCTACATGCAATCGTCCAAGCCGACTCACGTCCGCTATTTGATCCTGCTCATGCTGTTTCTGGTGACCACGATCAACTACGCCGACCGTGCCACGATCGCCATTGCCGGCTCCAGCCTGCAAAAGGATCTGGGCATCGACGCCGTTACCCTCGGCTACATCTTCTCCGCATTCGGTTGGGCCTACGTGGCCGGGCAAATCCCCGGTGGCTGGCTGCTCGATCGCTTCGGCTCGAAAAAAGTCTATGCGCTGAGCATTTTCACCTGGTCGCTGTTCACCGTGCTGCAAGGCTTTGTCGGTGAATTCGGCATGTCCACCGCGGTGGTTGCGCTGTTCATGCTGCGTTTCCTTGTGGGCCTGGCCGAAGCGCCATCGTTCCCTGGCAATGCGCGCATTGTTGCCGCGTGGTTCCCGACCGCTGAACGCGGCACCGCCTCGGCGATCTTCAACTCGGCGCAGTACTTCGCCACCGTGTTGTTCGCGCCGCTGATGGGCTGGATCGTCTACAGCTTCGGCTGGGAGCACGTGTTCATCGTCATGGGGATCCTCGGTATCGTGTTCTCGCTGGTCTGGCTGAAAGTGATCTACAGCCCGCGCGAGCATCCACGCATCAATGACGCCGAGTTCAAGCACATCGCCGACAACGGCGGCATGGTCGACATGGACCAGAAGGGCAAGAAGGCCGACGGTCCGAAGTGGGATTACATCCGTCAGTTGCTGACCAACCGCATGATGCTCGGCGTGTATCTGGGCCAGTACTGCATCAACGGCATCACGTATTTCTTCCTGACCTGGTTCCCGGTGTATCTGGTGCAAGAGCGTGGCATGACCATTCTCAAGGCTGGTTTCATCGCTTCGTTGCCAGCGATCTGCGGCTTCATCGGTGGGGTGCTCGGTGGGGTGATTTCCGATTACCTGTTGCGCAAGGGCCACTCGCTGACCTTCGCCCGCAAGGCACCGATCATTGCCGGTCTGCTGGTGTCGAGCAGCATCGTGGCGTGCAACTATGTCGAAGTGGAATGGATGGTCGTTGGCTTCATGGCCCTGGCATTCTTCGGCAAAGGCGTGGGCGCACTGGGCTGGGCGGTGGTGTCCGACACCTCGCCGAAGCAGATCGCCGGTTTGAGTGGCGGCCTGTTCAACACCTTTGGCAACATCGCTTCGATCACCACCCCGATCGTGATTGGCTACATCATCAGCTCTACCGGTTCGTTCAAATGGGCGCTGGTGTTTGTGGGTGCCAACGCACTGGTCGCGGTGTTCAGTTATCTGGTGATCGTCGGCCCGATCAAGCGTGTGGTCCTCAAAGAGCCGCCTGCCAAGGGCGGTAATGAAGCCACCGGCAATTTGTCTCAAGCGCATTCCTGAGGAGCGGCGTCATGCAGTTGATTGAACATTCCGACTCGCCGCGCTACATCCGCCTGCACGAGCGGGACAATGTTGTAGTGGTGGTCAACGACCAGGGCGTACCGGCCGGCACTGAATTTGCCGATGGTCTGGTGACGGTGGATTTCGTTCCGCAGAGCCACAAGGTCACCCTGGAAGACATTCCCGAGGGCGGCGCGGTGATTCGTTACGGGCAGATCATCGGTTATGCCTTGCAGCCGATCCGTCGCGGCAGTTGGGTCAAGGAAGATCAACTGCGCATGCCGACCGCACCTCCGCTGGACAGCCTGCCGCTGTCCACCGACGTGCCGGACGCGCAGGCTCCACTGGAAGGCTTCACCTTCGAGGGTTATCGCAACGCCGACGGCACCGTCGGCACGCGCAACATTCTCGGCATCACTACGACCGTGCAGTGCGTCACCGGCGTGCTCGATCATGCGGTGAAAAGGATCAAGGAAGAGCTGCTGCCCAAGTACCCTCACGTCGATGACGTGGTGGCACTGACCCACAGCTACGGCTGCGGCGTGGCGATCACCGCCACCGACGCCTACATTCCGATCCGCACCGTGCGCAATCTGGCGCGCAACCCGAACCTGGGCGGCGAGGCACTGGTGATCAGCCTGGGCTGCGAGAAATTGCAGGCCGGACAGGTGATGCACGAGGACGATGCGTCGGTCGATCTCAGCGACCCGTGGTTGTATCGCTTGCAGGACTCCAGCCACGGCTTCACTGAAATGATCGAGCAGATCATGGAACTGGCCGAGGTCCGTTTAAAGAAGCTCGACCAGCGCCGCCGTGAAACCGTGCCGGCGTCCGAGCTGATTCTGGGCATGCAGTGCGGCGGCAGCGATGCCTTCTCCGGCATCACCGCCAACCCGGCGCTGGGTTTTGCCTCGGATCTGCTGCTGCGTGCCGGGGCGACGGTGATGTTTTCCGAAGTCACCGAAGTGCGCGACGCGATCTACCTGCTGACCTCTCGCGCACAAACGCAAGCCGTGGCTGAAGAGCTGGTGCGCGAAATGGACTGGTACGACCGTTACCTGGCCAAGGGCGAGGCCGATCGCAGTGCCAACACCACGCCGGGCAACAAGAAGGGCGGCTTGTCGAACATTGTCGAGAAGTCGCTGGGTTCGATCGTCAAGTCGGGCAGCAGCGCGATCAACGGCGTGCTCGGCCCGGGCGAGCGCTTCAAGCAGAAGGGTTTGATTTTCTGTGCGACACCGGCCAGCGATTTTGTCTGCGGCACCTTGCAACTGGCGGCGGGGATGAACCTGCATGTGTTCACCACCGGGCGTGGCACGCCTTACGGGCTGGCGATGGCGCCAGTGGTCAAGGTCTCGACGCGAACCGAACTGGCGCAGCGCTGGCCGGATCTGATCGACATCGATGCCGGGCGCATTGCTACCGGACGCGCGACCATCGAGGAGTTGGGTTGGGAGCTGTTTCACTACTATCTGGATGTCGCGAGCGGCAAGCAACAGACCTGGGCGGAGAAGCACAAGCTGCATAACGACATCACCTTGTTCAACCCGGCGCCGATTACCTGATCGTTTCATGGAAGATCAAAAGCCCCTCACCCCAGCCCTCTCCCGGAGGGAGAGGGGGCCGACCGAGTTGTTTTGCGCTATACATCGACCCGACAAATCGGGTCGATTATGGATTCGACGATGTGATTGCAGGTCGGTGGATTTTTTAAATATCCCCCGATCGGTTCCCTCTCCCTTTGGGAGAGGGCTAGGGTGAGGGGCTTTTGCTTTATCATTGCCCCTAATCGACGCTCACCCAAGGCACCCCCGGCATGCTGGCAATCTTCCTCGAAACCCTGAACATCACCGCGCCGGTATTTGCCATGCTGTTTCTCGGTGTGCTGCTCAAGCGCATCGACTGGATCAACGACAACTTCATTCACACCGCCTCCTCGCTGGTGTTCAACGTGACCATGCCGGCGCTGCTGTTTCTCGGCATCCTGCATGCGGACCTGCACGCCGCCCTGCAACCGTCTCTGCTGATCTACTTCTCCCTCGCCACCCTGGTGAGCTTTGCCGTGGCCTGGGGCTGGGCGATTTTCCGTTGTCCGCGGGAAGATCGCGGCATCTACACCCAAGGCGCGTTTCGCGGCAACAACGGCGTGATCGGTCTGGCCCTCGCGGCGAGCATGTACGGTGACTACGGGATTTCCCTCGGCGCTATTCTCGCGGCGCTGGTGATCCTGTTTTACAACACCCTGTCGACCATCGTCCTGGCGGTCTACAGCCCGGTGATCAAGTCCGATCCGTGGAGCATCTGCAAAAGCGTGTTCAGCAACCCGCTGATCATCAGCGTGATCGCCGCGGCGCCCTTTGCCTATTTCAAGATCGCCTTGCCGGGTTGGCTGGAGACGTCGGGTCAGTATCTGGCGCAGACCACATTACCGCTGGCGCTGATCTGCATCGGTGGCACGCTGTCGCTGGCGGCGTTGCGCAAGAGCGGCAAGATGGCGCTCAGTTCCAGTCTGGTGAAAATGGTCGGCTTGCCCGTGCTGGCGACGCTGGGCGCGTGGCTATGGGGCTTTCGCGGGGCGGAGCTGGGGATTCTGTTTCTGTACTTTGGCAGCCCGACGGCCGCGGCGAGTTTCGTCATGGCGCGGGCGGCGCAGGGCAATCATGAACTGGCGGCGGCGATTATCGTAATGACCACATTGATGGCGGCGATCACGACCAATATCGGGATCTTTGTGTTGCAGTGGGGTGGGTGGATCTGACCTGGATTGTGCGGTGCTGCTGATGGCCCCATCGCGAGCAGGCTCACTCCTACATTTGGAATGCGTTCCCCTTGTAGGAGTGAGCCTGCTCGCGATAGCTATTTCAGCCGCGCCGAATCATTCCGGTTTTTGGTAGGTATCAATCACTTCCTGCGCCGCACGAAACGCGTCAATCGCTGCCGGCACGCCGGCATACACCGCACAATGCAGCAGCGCTTCACGAATCTCCTCCACCGTGCAGCCATTGTTCAGCGCGCCGCGCACATGGCCCTTCAGCTCTTGCGGACACTTGAGTGCGGTCAGCGCGGCGAGGGTGATCAGGCTGCGGGTTTTCAGCGGCAAGCCTTCACGATTCCACACCCCGCCCCAGGCGTGTTCATTGACGAAATCCTGCAACGGCTGGGTGAACTCGGTGGCGTTGCCCAGCGCGCGATCAACGAACGCGTCGCCCATTACCTGACGGCGGATTTCAACCCCGGACTGCTTCGATTCGGTCATGGCATATCCTTCTTGTGATGTTGGCGGCGCCAGGCGCGTATCGACGTGAACAACAAAAACATCAACAGCGGCGGCAAGACGTAAAACAGCATCAGTCGCTCGAGCCGGCCGGCCAACGGCATGCCGGTGGTGAACGACACCACATGCAGCCCGTAGACCAGATACAAACCGAGCAACAGCAAACCTTCGGCGCGGGTCACGCGGTAGCCGGAGTAGAACACCGGCAGGCACAGCGCCGCGACCCCGAGCATTACCGGCAAATCGAAATCCAGCGCATTCGGCGAGACCGACAACGGCGTCGGTGCGATCAGCGCGGTGAGGCCCAGCACGCCGAGCAGGTTGAACAGGTTGGCGCCGATCACGTTGCCGACGGCGATATCGCGTTGCCCGCGCAATGCGGCGATCAATGAGGTGGCCAGTTCCGGCAATGAGGTACCGACCGCGACCACAGTCAGGCCGATCACCCGTTCGGAGAAACCCAGATCGGTGGCGACCACAACCGCGGCGCCCAGCAACAGATGCCCGGCAAACACCAGCATCGCCAGCCCGACGCTGATCATCAGCAAACTGCCGAACCACGACGCCTGGGCGACGTCAGGTTGCTCGGAATGCGGCCGTGTCGAGTGACGTGACTGACGCAACAGCAGACCGAGGTAGAGCGCCAAAGCGGCAAGCAACAAGATGCCGTCGAAGCGGCCGATCTCTTTGTTCCAGGCCAACAGAAACACCAGCAGGCTGGCGCCGATCATCAGCGGAATATCAAGTCGCACCAGTTGCCGCGAAACGCGCAGCGGAATGATCAGCGCCGACAGTCCGAGCGTGACGAGGATATTGAAGATGCTGCTGCCGACCACGCTGCCGACGGCGATGTCCGGGTTGTGCGCCAGCGCTGCCTGCAGGCTGACGGCCATTTGCGGTGCGCTGCTGCCGAGGGCGACGATGGTCAGGCCGATGATCAGCGGGCGTACATGCAGACGTGCCGCCAGACGCACCGCCGCGCGCACCATCAGTTCGGCACCGAAGATCAGCAGGCACAGGCCGGCGAGCAGTTCGATCAGGCTGATCAGGGGTAGGTCGGCTAATCCGAAAATGGTCGGCGCTCCATTAATCGAGGGCCTGTACGCGAACCCGCGCGGTGCCGCTGCGCAGCATACCGATTTCTTCGGCGGCCTCGCGCGACAGATCGATCAGCCGGCCACGGGTGTGCGGGCCGCGGTCATTGATGCGGACCACCACCGATTCATCGTTTTTCAAATTGGTGACTTTTACCCGCGTGCCGAAGGGCAATTGGCGGTGGGCGGCAGTCAGGGAATGCTGGTTGAACGCTTCGCCGCTGGCGGTGCGTTTACCGTGGTGTCTGGCTCCGTAATAGGAGGCGACGCCGCTCTGGTCGTAACCGTGCGGGTCGATGGTGTCGGTGCTGGCGCAACCGGCCAGCAGGGAGAGCAGGGCGCTGCTCAGGAACAGACGCTTCATTCAAAGGTATCCCGAATCAAATGCAGGAGTGAGCCTGCCCGCGATAGCGGTTCGACAGTCAACTTTTCAGTGTCTGACATTTCGCGATCGCGAGCAGGCTCACTCCTACAGGGGATGGAGCCAGGCTTTGGCTCTGGCTCCATTTGTGGTCAGCCTTCGAGCTTGCTTTTCAGCAGTTCGTTCACTTGCTGCGGGTTGGCCTTGCCTTTGGAGGCTTTCATGGCCTGACCGACGAAGAAGCCGAACATCTTGCCGCGTTTGGCTTCATCCGCTGCACGGTACTGTTCGACCTGCTCGGCGTTGGCTGCGAGCATTTCATCCAGCACGGCCGAAATCGCGCCGGTGTCGGTGACCTGCTTCAGGCCGCGCTTTTCGATGATCTCGTCAGCACTGCCTTCGCCGTTGGCCATCGCTTCGAACACCACTTTGGCGATCTTGCCGGAGATGGTGTTGTCCTTGATGCGCTGCAGCATGCCGCCCAATTGTTCGGCGGAAACCGGCGATTCGTCGATGTCCACGCCTTGCTTGTTGAGCAGGCTGCCCAACTCGACCATCACCCAGTTCGCCGCCAGTTTCGCGTCGCCACCGATGGCTGCGACTTTCTCGAAGTAATCCGCTTGCTCACGGCTGGTGGCCAGCACGTTGGCGTCATAGGCCGACAGACCGAACTGGCTCTGGAAGCGCTCGCGCTTTTGCGGTGGCAGTTCCGGCAGGGTGGCGCGCACCTCGCCGAGGAACGACTCTTCGATGACCACGGGCAGCAGGTCCGGATCGGGGAAGTAACGGTAGTCGTTGGCTTCCTCTTTCGAGCGCATCGGACGGGTCTCGTCCTTGTTCGGATCGTACAGGCGGGTCTGCTGAATCACTTTGCCGCCGTCTTCGATCAGCTCGATCTGGCGCTGGATCTCCGAGTTGATCGCCTTCTCGATGAAGCGGAACGAGTTGACGTTCTTGATCTCGCAGCGCGTACCGAACTCGACCTGGCCTTTCGGACGGACCGACACGTTGCAGTCGCAACGCAGCGAGCCTTCGGCCATGTTGCCGTCGCAGATGCCCAGGTAACGCACCAGTGCGTGGATCGCCTTGACGTAAGCCACGGCTTCCTTGGCGCTGCGCATGTCCGGCTCGGAAACGATTTCCAGCAGCGGCGTGCCGGCACGGTTCAGGTCGATGCCGGTGGCGCCGTTGAATTCTTCGTGCAGGCTCTTGCCGGCGTCTTCTTCCAGGTGCGCGCGGGTGATGCCGACGCGTTTGACCGTGCCGTCTTCCAGGGCGATGTCCAGGTGGCCCTTGCCGACGATCGGCAATTCCATCTGGCTGATCTGGTAGCCCTTCGGCAGGTCCGGGTAGAAGTAGTTCTTGCGCGCGAAGACGTTGTGCTGACCGATCTCGGCGTCAATCGCCAGACCGAACATCACTGCCATGCGCACCGCTTCCTGGTTGAGCACCGGCAGCACGCCGGGCATGCCCAGGTCTACGAGGCTGGCCTGGGTATTCGGCTCGGAGCCGAATGTGGTGGAACTACCGGAAAAGATTTTCGACCGGGTGGTGAGCTGAGTGTGAATCTCCAGCCCGATCACGACTTCCCATTGCATGTGTGTCTCCTCAGAAGCCGGTTGGGGTGCGGGTGTGCCAGTCGGTGTTGAGCTGGTACTGGTGCGCCACATTAAGCAGGCGACCTTCCTGGAAATACGGCGCAAGCAGTTGCACGCCCACCGGCAGACCGTCGACAAAACCGGCCGGCATCGACAGGCCCGGCAGGCCGGCGAGGTTGGCGGTGATGGTGTAGACGTCTTCCAGATAGGCCGCGACCGGGTCGCTGTTCTTCGCGCCGAGCTTCCAGGCCGGGTTCGGCGTGGTCGGGCCGAGGATGATGTCGACTTCATTGAACGCCGTCATGAAATCGTTTTTCACCAGACGACGGATCTTCTGCGCTTTCAGGTAGTAGGCGTCGTAGTAACCGGCGGACAGCGCATAGGCACCGACCATGATCCGGCGCTGCACTTCAGGCCCGAAGCCTTCGCCACGGGAGCGCTTGTACAGGTCGATCAGGTTTTCCGGGTTCTCGCAGCGGTGGCCGAAACGCACGCCGTCGAAACGCGACAGGTTCGAGGAGGCTTCTGCCGGCGCGATCACGTAGTAAGCCGGAATCGCGTGCTGCATGTTCGGCAGGCTGATTTCCTTGATCACCGCGCCGAGCTTCTGCAACTGCTGGATGCTGTTCTGGATCAGTTCGGCGATGCGCGGGTCGAGACCGGCGCTGAAGTATTCCTTCGGCACGCCGATGCGCAGGCCTTGCAGCGAGTCGCCGAGGCTGGCGGAGTAATCCGGCACGGGCTCATCGATGCTGGTCGAGTCGTTCTGGTCGAAACCGGCCATGCCTTGCAGCAGGATCGCGCAGTCCTCGGCGGTGCGCGCCAACGGGCCGCCCTGATCGAGGCTGGACGCGTAGGCAATCATGCCCCAGCGCGAAACGCGACCGTAGGTCGGTTTCAGGCCGGTCAGGTTGGTGAATGCCGCCGGCTGACGGATCGAGCCGCCAGTATCGGTAGCAGTCGCGGCAGGCAACAGGCGAGCAGCGACAGCGGCGGCCGAACCACCGGACGAACCGCCCGGTACGTGTTCCAGATTCCACGGGTTTTTCACCGCGCCGTACCAGCTCGATTCGTTGGCCGACCCCATGGCGAATTCGTCCATGTTGGTCTTGCCCAGGGTGACAGCGCCGGCAGCAGCCAGCTTCGCCACCACGGTGGCGTCGTACGGCGCCTTGAAGTTGTCGAGCATCTTCGAGCCGCAGCTGGTGCGAATGCCCTGGGTGCAGAACAGGTCTTTGTGGGCGATCGGCGCGCCGAGCAGGGCGCCGCTCTCACCGTTGGCGCGGCGTGCGTCGGCGGCTTTCGCCTGCTCGAGGGCCAGCTCTTCGGTGAGGCTGATGAAACTGTTGAGCTGTGGATCGAGCTGGGTGATACGCGCCAGCAGGACCTTGGTCAGCTCTTCGGAGGAAAACTTTTTATCGGCGAGACCGCGGGCGATCTCGGCCAGAGTCATTTGATGCATTGCAGGCTCTTTCCCTTTAGTCGATGACTTTCGGAACCAGATACAGGCCGTTTTCGACCGCTGGTGCGATGGACTGGTAGGCCTCGCGGTTATTGGTCTCGGTCACAACGTCGGCGCGCAGGCGCTGACTGGCTTCCAGCGGGTGGGCCAGAGGCTCGATTCCGTCGGTATTAACAGCCTGCATTTCGTCGACCAGACCGAGAATGCTGTTGAGGGCGGAAGTAATGTGTGGAAGATCGGCATCATTGAGGCCAAGGCAGGCCAGATGAGCGATTTTTTCCACGTCGGAGCGTTCTAGCGCCATCGGGATTCTCCTGTGGAAAACAGAACGGACGGCGTCCGTGTGTTAGATTGTCGGAACACTACCGCACTTCTACGGTCATAAGGCCGCGATTGTGGGGCTTGGTGCACAGAAAAGCGGCCAATTTAACATATTGGCGCCTTGCCCAAAATCCCTGTCGTTGTTAGAGTTTGCCGCACTTTTTTACCCACGCGTTGCCTAGGGTCCCTTTCCCATGTTCAAGAAACTGCGTGGCATGTTTTCCAGCGATCTTTCCATTGACCTGGGCACTGCCAACACCCTTATTTACGTGCGCGAGCGCGGTATCGTCCTGAATGAGCCATCGGTTGTGGCCATTCGGACACACGGTAACCAGAAAAGTGTCGTCGCTGTCGGCACCGAAGCCAAGCGCATGCTCGGCCGTACGCCGGGCAACATTGCTGCCATTCGTCCGATGAAAGACGGCGTGATCGCCGACTTCAGCGTCTGCGAAAAGATGCTGCAATACTTTATCAACAAGGTTCACGAAAACAGTTTTCTGCAGCCCAGCCCTCGTGTGCTGATCTGCGTTCCATGCAAATCCACCCAGGTTGAGCGTCGCGCCATCCGTGAATCGGCCCTCGGTGCCGGTGCCCGGGAAGTATTCCTGATCGAAGAGCCGATGGCCGCTGCCATCGGTGCCGGCCTGCCGGTGGAAGAAGCACGCGGTTCGATGGTGGTCGATATCGGTGGCGGTACCACTGAAATCGCATTGATCTCCCTGAACGGCGTTGTTTATGCCGAATCCGTACGTGTGGGCGGCGACCGTTTCGACGAAGCGATCATCACCTACGTGCGTCGCAACTACGGCAGCCTGATCGGTGAATCCACCGCTGAGCGCATCAAGCAGGAAATCGGCACGGCCTACCCGGGCGGCGAAGTTCGCGAAGTCGACGTTCGCGGTCGCAACCTGGCCGAAGGCGTTCCTCGCGCATTCACCCTGAACTCCAATGAAGTGCTGGAAGCTCTGCAAGAGTCGCTGGCAACCATCGTTCAGGCCGTGAAAAGCGCGCTGGAGCAGTCGCCGCCGGAACTCGCGTCCGACATCGCCGAGCGTGGCCTGGTGCTGACCGGTGGTGGCGCGCTGCTGCGTGACCTCGACAAGCTGCTGGCGCAGGAGACGGGTCTGCCGGTGATCGTTGCCGAAGATCCGCTGACCTGCGTTGCTCGCGGCGGTGGCCGTGCGCTGGAAATGATGGATAAGCACACCATGGATCTGCTTTCGAGCGAGTAAGTTGCCGATCGCAATACGTGGGTGAACGCACAGGCAGCACTTTGCAGTGCTGCCTGTTGGCGTTTATCTTCTGTCAGTCTTCATCCAGGCCGGTTTGATGCCGTATGAATAAACAGAACATTTGCCTGGGAGGAGCGGCTTATTAAACCGCTTTTCACCAAAGGCCCTTCGTTGGGCGTGCGCCTGTTGGTGCTGGCCGTGCTGTCGGTCGCGCTGATGGTGGTCGATGCACGTTTCGACCTGCTCAAGCCCGCGCGTAAACAAGCGTCGCTGGTGCTCATGGATGCCTACTGGATCACCGATCTGCCCGGCAGATTGTGGGAAGGGGTCGCCAGTCAGTTCGGCAGCCGCACCGAGCTCGTCGCCGAAAACGAAAAACTCAAGACCGAAAACCTATTGCTGCAGGGGCGCATGCAAAAGCTTGCCGCCCTGACCGAGCAGAACGTTCGGCTGCGCGAGTTGCTCAATTCCTCTGCGCTGGTCAATGAAAAGGTCGAAGTGGCCGAGCTGATCGGCATGGACCCCAACCCCTTCACCCATCGCATCATCATCAATAAAGGTGAGCGCGATGGCGTGGTCCTCGGTCAGCCGGTGCTCGATGCGCGCGGGCTGATGGGCCAGGTGGTTGAGTTGATGCCCTACACCTCGCGTGTATTGCTGTTGACCGACACCACCCACAGTATTCCCGTACAGGTCAACCGCAACGGTCTGCGAGCGATTGCCAGCGGCACCGGCAACCCGGAACGTCTGGAGTTGCGCCATGTCGCCGACACTGCGGATATCAAGGAAGGCGATTTGCTGGTCAGCTCTGGCCTCGGTCAGCGATTCCCGGCCGGTTACCCAGTGGCCACGGTGAAGGAAGTCATCCACGATTCCGGCCAACCGTTCGCGATTGTCCGTGCCGTGCCGACCGCCGCGTTGAATCGCAGCCGCTACCTGCTGCTGGTGTTCAGCGACAGCCGCACCGCCGAAGAGCGCGCCAACGAAGCCGCCCAGGCTCAGGAACAGCTCGATGCCCACGGTGGCGGTCCGGCGTTGCCGGTCAACATACCCAAGCCCTTGATCATGGCCACACCGGCGGCCCCGGCTGCTGCGCCTGCCAGCGAAGCGGCAGCGCCCGCAGCCGCGCCTGCCGCCACACCTGCCAAGCCTGCGGCGAGCAAACCGCCCGCCGCCGCCAAACCACCGGCCGCGACAAAGCCACCGGCGAAACCGCCAGCCACCACCGGGGGACGAGAATAATGGTCGGGGCCAAAGCTTCGGGGAATGGCTGGATGATCTGGCTGACGTTCGTCATCGGCATCCTGCTCAGTGTGTCGCCGTTGCCGATTTTCATGGAAATCCTGCGCCCGCTCTGGCTGGCCTTGCTGGTGACGTTCTGGGCGTTGTACATGCCGCACACGGTCGGCATGGTCACGGCGTTCTGTCTGGGCCTGGCCGAAGACGTGCTGCAAGGCGATCTGCTCGGGCAGAACGCGCTGATCCTCACACTCATTACTTTCCTGGTGCTGTCGTTGCAGCAGCGTCTGCGCATGTTTCCGATGTGGCAGCAGTGCCTGGTGATCCTGGTGATTTTCGGTCTCGCGCAATTGGCCCAATTGTGGCTCAGCGCCCTGACCGGCAACCGCCAGCCAACCCTCGCCCTGGTCTTGCCGGCGTTGGTCAGTGCCTTGCTCTGGCCGTGGGTCAGTTTCGCCCTGCGCGGATTGTGCCGACGCTACAGAATTTATTGAGCCGGTGAAGCAGGGCACTGAACAGGGAGATGTTTTGATGAAGCCGCTTTACCTCGCCTCCGGATCGCCGCGCCGGCGTGAATTGCTCACGCAGATTGGCGTGGCATTCACCGCCATCAGCGCGGACATCGACGAAACCCCTTTAGCCGAAGAATCGCCCTCGGCCTATGTCGAACGCCTCGCACGCGGCAAGGCTGAAGCCGGGCGCCGCAGCGTTGTGTCCGCTCAGAGCTTTTGCGTGTTGGGTGCCGACACCGCTGTGGTGCTCGACGGCAAAATTCTTGGCAAACCGGTGGACGAAGCCGACGCATGCGCCATGCTGATGATGTTGTCCGGCAGAGAGCATGAAGTGCTGACCGCCATCGCCGTGCTCGAAGGCGAACGCTGCGAGTCGCGGGTGGTGCGCAGTCTGGTGCGCTTTCGCCCGATCAGCCGCGAGGAAGCCGCCGCCTACTGGGCCAGCGGCGAACCGCGAGACAAGGCAGGCGGTTATGGCATTCAAGGCCTCGGCGGGGTGTTCGTCGCCGGCCTCAATGGCAGCTACTCGGCCGTGGTCGGTCTGCCCGTTTGCGAAACCTGCGAGGTGTTGGGCCATTTCGGCATACCCTGTTGGCAAAACCTGAGCGCGTCATAAGCGTCGTACCCATCCAGATGCGGCCATTATCGTGAACATGCCTGAACGAGATCCTGCCATGAGTGAAGAGATTCTGATCAACATCACGCCGATGGAGTCGCGCGTGGCGGTGGTCGAAAACGGTGT
The DNA here is from genome assembly GCF_900105485.1 of Pseudomonas granadensis. Lineage (GTDB taxonomy): Bacteria > Pseudomonadota > Gammaproteobacteria > Pseudomonadales > Pseudomonadaceae > Aquipseudomonas > Aquipseudomonas granadensis. The sequence goes on from NZ_LT629778.1 coordinate 645,716, forward strand.
GCTGCAAGAAGTCCACGTTGAGCGCACGCAAAAACGCGGGATCGTCGGCAACATCTATAAAGGCAAGATCGTGCGGGTATTGCCGGGCATGCAGGCCGCATTCGTCGATATCGGGCTGGACCGTGCGGCATTCATTCATGCTGCAGAAATTTCCCTGCGCGAAGGCCCGGCGGTCGAGAGCATCAGTTCGCTGGTGCACGAAGGCCAGAGCCTGGTGGTGCAGGTGACCAAAGACCCGATCGGTTCCAAAGGTGCGCGCCTGACCACGCAACTGTCGATCCCGTCGCGCTATCTGGTGTACATGCCACGCACGGCCCATGTGGGCATCTCGCTGAAAATCGAAGACGAAGCCGAGCGCGAACGCCTCAAGCAGGTGGTCAGCGACTGCGTGGCCAAAGAAGGCATCAAGGAAGCAGGCGGCTTCATTCTGCGTACCGCGGCCGAAGGTGCCGGCGCTGATGAAATCCTTATGGACATCCGCTACCTGCGACGCCTGTGGGACCAGATCAACGAACAGATCAAAACCATCTCCGCGCCGAGCGTGATCTACGAAGACCTCGGCCTCGCGTTACGGACCCTGCGCGATCTGGTCAATCCAAAGATAGAAAAGATCCGCATCGATTCCCGGGAAACCTTCCAGAAAACCACTCAGTTCGTCGCTGAACTCATGCCGGAAATCGCCGATCGTCTGGAACATTATCCGGGCGAACGACCGATTTTCGATCTGTACGGCGTTGAAGACGAAATCCAGAAAGCCCTCGAGCGCAAGGTGCCGCTGAAATCCGGCGGCTATCTGGTGGTCGATCCGGCAGAAGCGATGACCACCATCGACGTCAATACCGGGGCGTTCGTCGGCCACCGGAATCTCGAAGAAACCATTTTCAAGACCAACCTCGAGGCGGCGACCGCGATTGCCCGGCAACTGCGCCTGCGCAATCTGGGCGGGATCATCATCATCGACTTCATCGACATGGAAGATGAAGAGCACCAGCGCCAGGTGCTGCGTACGCTGGAAAAGCAGCTGGAGCGTGATCACGCCAAGACCAATATCATCGGGATCACCGAGCTGGGCCTTGTGCAAATGACCCGCAAGCGCACCCGCGAAAGCCTCGAGCAAGTGCTCTGCGAGCCGTGCAGCAGTTGTCAGGGCCGGGGCAAACTGAAAACCGCGGAAACCATCTGTTACGAGATCTTCCGCGAGATCCTGCGTGAAGCCCGCGCCTATCAGGCCGAGGGCTATCGGGTGCTGGCCAATCAGAAAGTGGTTGATCGCCTGCTCGACGAAGAATCCGGTAACGTCGCCGAGCTTGAAGGTTTCATTGGCCGCACCATACGCTTCCAGGTGGAAACCATGTATTCCCAGGAACAATATGACGTGGTGCTGCTCTGAACCCCTGCATCACCCTTAATCCAACGCGGCTGGCCTCAGCTTTTCGCAGTATTTTTGCCATGGGAGCCACCTGACATGGAGCGTCTGACACGCATTCTGGCCGCACTCACCCGTTGGGGGCTGGGCCTGTGCGCGTTGGTTCTGGTGTTGATGGCGTTGTATGTCAGTCTCGGCCGCGAACTGACCCCCCTTGTGGCCGAATACCGTACCGATATCGAAGACAAGGCCAGTGCTGCCCTCGGCATGCCGTTGCAGATCGGTGAGCTGGAGGGCAACTGGAGCGGTTTTGCGCCGATCCTGCTGGCGCATGACGTGATGGTCGGCAGCGGCGCCAATGCGCTGCGTCTGGACCGGGTCCGCGCGGTGCCGGATCTGTGGGCCAGTCTGCTCGCCCGCGAAGTACGCATCGCGCATCTTGAATTCAATGGCCTGAAGATCAGCCTCAAGGAAGGCGAAGACGGCCGGTGGGCGCTGGAAGGCCTGCCGGTGCACAACGATCAGCCGTTCGATGCCGCGCAACTGTTCCAGCGTTCGCAGATGATTCAGCAGCTGTCGATCCTCGACAGTCAAGTCACCCTGCAACCGCTCGATCACCCGCCGATGACCCTGACCTATGTCGGGTTCAATCTGAAGACCGGCGCCAGTCGCCAGCGTCTCGATGCGCGCCTGACCTTGCCGGACGGCCAGCCTGTGGCGCTGAACCTGCGCATGCGGCTGCGGCCCGATCAATGGCAGAACAGCACGGTCGACGGTTACGCCAGCCTGCCGCAGAGCGATTGGTCGAAGTGGCTGCCCGAGCGTCTGACCCAACAATGGAATTTTTCCGAGATCAAGGCCGGCGGCGAGCTCTGGGTGAACTGGGCCGAGGGCACCCTGCAAAGCGCGGCGTTGCGCCTGAATGCCCCGCAAATCACCGGCGCCTACGCCGAGCGCAAGCCGATCCAGATCAACAATCTGGCGCTCAACGCCTACTACCGCAACAGCGCCGAGGGCGCGAGCGTGATCCTCGATTCGCTGGCGATGAGCTTCGGCGAAACCCGTTGGGAATCGCGCGTGCAGGTGCAGCAGACCCGCGCGACCGACAAGGTCGAAGAGCTCTGGCATTTGCAGGCCGATCGCCTCGACCTGACGCCGATCACCCCGATGCTGAACGCGCTGGGGCCGTTGCCGCAGGGTTTCGCCACGGTGGTCGAGCGGCTCAAGGTGACTGGCGGCTTGCGCAATGTCCTGCTGGACTTCCGCCCGAACGCCACCGACGGCACTAAATTCGGTTTCGCCGCCAACCTCGATAATGTCGGTTTCGATGCCTATCACGGCGCACCGGCGGCGCGAAATGTCAGCGGCAGCCTGAGCGGCAATCTCGACGGCGGCGAGTTGCGTCTGGACAGCAAGGACTTTGTCCTGCACCTCGACCCGATCTTCGCCAAGCCCTGGCAATACCTGCAAGCCAACGCGCGGCTGACCTGGAAACTCGACAAGGACGGTTTCACCCTGATCGCGCCGTACCTGAAGGTGCTGGGCGAGGAGGGCAAGATCGCCGGTGACTTCCTGATTCGCCTGCACTTCGACCACAGCCAGGAAGACTACATGGACCTGCGTGTCGGTCTGGTCGAAGGCGACGGCCGTTACACCGCTAAATATCTGCCGGCAGTTCTCAGCCCGGCGCTCGACGAATGGTTGCGCACGGCGATTCTCAAAGGCGCGGTCGATCAGGGCTTTTTCCAGTATCAGGGCTCGCTGAGCAAGAATGCCGGGGAAGCCGATCGCAGCATCAGTCTGTTCTTCAAGGTGCACGATGCCGAACTGGCCTTTCAGCCGGGCTGGCCACATGTGAGCAAGGTCAGTGGCGATGTGTTCATCGAGGACAGCGGCGTGCGGATCTGGGCCGACAAAGGCCAGTTGCTGGACACTCAGGTCAGCGATGTCTTCGTCAATATTCCCCATGTGCCGGCGGGGCAAAACACCCACCTGTTGCTCGATGGCGCATTTGCCGGTGGTCTGGGCGACGGGCTGAAAATACTGCAGGAAGCGCCGATCGGCACTGCCGACACGTTTGCCGGTTGGGAAGGCGCGGGTAATCTTACCGGCAAGCTCAAACTCGACGTGCCGCTGGCCAAGGGCGAGCAACCGAAGATCCTTGTCGACTTCAAGACCGCCAACGCCCGCCTGAAACTGGCCGAGCCGAAACTGGAGCTGACGCAACTCAAAGGCGATTTCCGCTTCGACAGCGCCAAAGGCCTGAGCGGGCAGAACATCGCTGCGCGGGCGTTCGACAAACCCGTCACCGCGCAGATATTCGCCGATGGCAGCCCCGGCAAGCTCAAGACCCGGGTCGCTGCGACGGGGCAGGTCGAAGTCAGGAAACTCACTGACTGGCTGGGCGTGACCCAGCCGTTGCCAGTGTCCGGGACGATTCCCTATCAGTTGCAGTTGAATCTGGACGGCGTCGACAGTCAGTTGATGGTCAGCTCGAATCTCAAAGGCGTGGCGGTGGATCTGCCGGCGCCGTTCGGCATGGCGGCGGATGTCGGGCGCGACACGGTATTTCGCATGACCTTGCAGGGGCAGGAGCGGCGTTATTGGGTCAATTACGATCAACTGGCCAACTTCACCTTTGCAGCGCCGCCGAGCAATTTTGCCGAGGGCCGTGGCGAGTTGTTCCTCGGTGCCGGCGAAGCCGTGCTGCCGGGCGCCAAAGGCTTGCGCGTTCGTGGCGTGCTGTCGGAACTGGACGTCGCGCCCTGGCAGGATCTGGTCAACCGGTACGCCGGGCAGGATCCGGGCGGCAGCGCCAAGCAATTGCTCAACAGCGCTGACTTCAAGGTCGGCAAGCTCACGGCAATGGGCACAACTCTGGATCAGGCATCGGTTCAGCTCAATCGCAAGTCTGCGGCATGGAATCTGGCCCTCGACAGTCAGCAGGCCAAAGGCACGGCGAGCCTGCCGGACGCCAAAGGCGTGCCGATCGCGGTCAATCTGCAATACGTGAAACTGCCGGCGCCGGACCCGGCGGTACAGGCTGACGAAAATGCGCCTGATCCACTGGCTTCGGTCGATCCGACGAAAATTCCGGCGCTGGATATCACCCTCAACCAGTTGTTCCTTGGGCCCGATCTGGTCGGTGGCTGGTCGCTGAAAATTCGCCCGACCGCCAAGGGCATCGCCCTGAACAATCTCGACATGGGCCTCAAGGGCATTCTGTTGCAAGGCAATGGTGGCTGGGAAGGCGCGCCGGGTTCCACCAGCAGTTGGTACAAGGGGCGTATCGGCGGCAAGAATCTCGCCGACGTGCTCAAGGGCTGGGGTTTTGCGCCGAGCGTGACCAGCGAAGAGTTCCACATGGACGTCGACGGCCGCTGGCCGGGTTCGCCGGCCTGGCTGGCGACCAAGCGTTTCTCCGGGACGCTGGATGCCTCGCTGAACAAGGGCCAGTTTGTCGAAGTAGAAGGCGGTGCACAGGCCCTGCGGGTGTTCGGTCTGCTCAACTTCAATTCGATCGGCCGCCGTCTGCGCCTGGACTTTTCCGACCTGTTCGGCAAAGGCTTGAGTTATGACCGGGTCAAAGGCCTGCTGGTGGCAAACAATGGCGTATATGTGACCCGTGAGCCGATTCGCCTGACCGGCCCGTCGAGCAACCTCGAACTGGACGGTACCCTCGATCTGGTTGACGACAAGGTCGATGCGAAATTGCTGGTGACCTTGCCGGTGACCAACAACCTGCCAATTGCCGCGTTGATTGTCGGCGCACCGGCAGTCGGCGGTGCTTTGTTCCTGATCGACAAACTGATCGGCGACCGTGTAGCGCGCTTCGCCAGTGTCAAGTACACGGTCAAAGGCCCATGGAAAGAGCCGAAAATCACTTTCGACAAGCCTTTTTGAACGGCCCGGCCTTGAAACGATGGAGTAGCATGGCCAAATACCTCGTTGGGAGTTCGCCATGTCTTTATCGGTGATTCAAATGGTCAGCCAGAGTGACGTGCTGGTCAATCTGGCTCAGGCCCGGCGCCTGCTCGAACAGGCCGCGGCCGGCGGCGCGAAGCTGGCGGTGCTGCCGGAGAACTTCGCGGCGATGGGCCGTCGCGATGTCGCTGATATCGGTCGCGCCGAAGCGCTGGGCGAAGGGCCGATCCTGCCATGGTTGAAACAGACCGCGCGCGACCTCACCTTATGGATAGTGGCCGGCACGTTGCCGTTGCCGCCGGCGAATCAGCCGACGGCCAGGGCGCATGCCTGCTCGCTGCTGATCAATGATCAGGGCGAAATCGTTGCCCGCTACGACAAGCTGCACCTGTTTGATGTGGATGTCGCCGACAATCGCGGACGTTACCGCGAATCCGATGACTATGCTTATGGCGGCAATGTAGTGGTGGCCGACACGCCGGTAGGACGGCTTGGTCTGACGGTGTGTTACGACCTGCGTTTCCCCGAGCTGTACAGCGAATTGCGTGCGGCCGGTGCCGAACTGATCAGCGCACCGTCGGCGTTCACTGCGGTGACCGGTGCGGCGCATTGGGAAGTGTTGATTCGCGCGCGGGCCATCGAGACGCAGTGTTATCTGTTGGCTGCGGCGCAGGGTGGGACTCACCCGGGGCCGCGGGAAACCTTCGGCCATGCAGCGATCATTGACCCATGGGGACGTGTGCTGGCCAGTCAGGATCAAGGCGAAGCGGTGTTGTTGGCCGAACGCGACATTAATGAACAAGCGTCCATCCGGGCGCGCATGCCGGTGACGAATCATCGGCGGTTTTTCTCGCAGGGCGCTCAGCGGCCTGCTTCAGAACACGAATTTAAGGCGTAAACCCATGAGCGAGTTGTTGTCCTCAGTCAGTGATCACCTGTTGGCGCCCGGCGGCGTGACGATCGAGAGCCTGCAAGGCGTGCTTGGCGATCTGGCCGGCCCCGGCATCGATGCCGCCGATCTGTATTTCCAGGGCCAGATTTCCGAGTCCTGGGCGCTGGAAGACGGCATCGTCAAGGAAGGCAGCTTCAACCTCGACCAGGGGGTCGGCGTACGTGCGCAGTCCGGTGAGAAAACCGGTTTCGCCTACAGCAACGCGATCACCCTCGAAGCCCTTGGCGCCGCTGCCCGTGCGGCGCGCTCGATCTCCCGCGCCGGGCAGAACGGCACGGTGCAGGCGTTCAGCACTCAGGATGTCGCGCAACTGTACGCTCCGGACAATCCGCTGGAAGTGCTCAGCCGCGCCGAGAAGGTCGAGCTGCTCAAGCGTATCGATGTGGCTACGCGCGCGCTCGATCCGCGTATCCAGCAGGTCAGCGTGAGCATGGCCGGGGTCTGGGAGCGGATTCTCGTGGCGTCCACTGACGGTGGCCTGGCCGCTGATGTGCGGCCGCTGGTGCGCTTCAACGTCAGCGTCATCGTTGAGCAGAACGGCCGTCGCGAGCGCGGTGGGCATGGTGGTGGCGGGCGTACCGACTACCGCTATTTCCTCGGCGAAGACCGCGCCATGGGCTACGCCCGTGAGGCGCTGCGTCAGGCGCTGGTCAATCTGGAAGCGATTCCGGCACCGGCCGGCACCCTGCCGGTGGTGCTGGGTTCAGGCTGGTCCGGCGTGCTGCTGCACGAGGCGGTCGGTCATGGCCTGGAAGGCGATTTCAACCGCAAGGGCAGTTCGGCCTACAGCGGGCGCATGGGCGAAATGGTTGCGTCGAAGCTGTGCACCATCGTCGACGACGGTACTTTGAGCGGCCGCCGCGGATCGCTGAGTGTCGACGACGAAGGCACACCGACCGAGTGCACCACGCTGATCGAGAACGGCGTGCTCAAGGGTTACATGCAGGACAAGCTCAACGCGCGTCTGATGGGCGTGGCCCGCACCGGTAACGGTCGTCGCGAGTCCTACGCGCATCTGCCGATGCCACGCATGACCAACACTTACATGCTCGGCGGCGAAAGCGATCCGGCGGAAATCATTGCCTCGGTGAAAAAAGGCATCTATTGCGCCAATCTCGGCGGCGGTCAGGTTGACATCACCAGCGGCAAGTTCGTGTTTTCCACCAGCGAGGCGTACTTGATCGAGGACGGCAAGATCACTGCGCCAGTCAAAGGCGCGACGTTGATCGGCAACGGTCCCGAGGCGATGAGCCGGGTGTCGATGGTCGGTAATGATCTGGCGCTGGACAGCGGTGTCGGCACGTGCGGCAAGGATGGGCAATCGGTGCCGGTGGGTGTTGGCCAGCCGACGCTGAAAATCGATGCGATCACCGTGGGTGGCACGGGCGCATAAGAAGTGATGGAGCCTCGGGTGGCGCGCAGGGCGGCCACCCGGTGGCGAAGATCAGCGCAGGCCGCGTTGAGTTTCGTCCAGCTCACGGATGTACTTGAAGATCTTGCGGCTGGAAGCAGGAGGTTTGTTTTGCGCAACCTCGTGCTGAGCCTGACGGATCAGGGAACGCAATTGCTGGCGATCGGCGTCCGGGTACTCGACGACGAATTTCTCCAGCACGGCGTCATCGCCGCCGATCAGGCGGTCGCGCCAGCGTTCGAGATTATGGAAGCGCTCGTTGTACTGACGGGTCGAGGCATCCAGTTGATCGAGCAAGGTCAGAATCGCGTCAGTGTCCTGATCGCGCATCAGTTTGCCGATGAACTGCAAGTGCCGTTTACGCGCGATGTTCGCGGTGTGCTTGGGCGCATCGGCCAGCGCCCGGCGCAGAGCGTCGGTCAATGGCAGTTTTGCGATCAAGTCAGGCTTGAGTGTGGTCAGGCGCTCGCCGAGGTCAACCAGAGCATGCAGCTCGCGTTTGACCTGAGATTTGCTTTTTTCTCCCGTATCGAGGGAGTCGTCGTAAGAATCAACCATGGTGGCCGTCCGCAAAGAAACGCCGCCATGATAACCAGTCGGGGGCCGCTTGTCCGGCCCGGTCGCTCGATGGCCCCAGCCGAAAGCAGAATTTGAGTGGAGATGAGCATGAGTGCAGTTCAAAGCGTCGGCCCGCAGGCATTGCCGGCACTGCAGGAACAGGTCGAGCAGATCATCGCCGAAGCCAGGCGTCAGGGCGCCAGTGCCTGCGAAGTCGCAGTGTCGCTGGAACAGGGTTTGTCGACCTCGGTGCGCCAGCGTGAAGTCGAAACGGTCGAGTTCAACCGTGATCAGGGCTTTGGCATCACCTTGTACGTCGGCCAGCGCAAGGGCTCGGCCAGCACCTCGGCGACCGGCCCGGACGCCATTCGCGAGACCGTCGCCGCCGCGCTGGCAATCGCCAAACACACCTCCGAAGACGAAGCCTCGGGCCTTGCCGATGCGGCGCTGATGGCCAGGGAACAGCACGATTTCGATCTGTTCCACGAATGGGACATCACCCCCGAGCAGGCGATCGAGAAGGCCTTGCTGTGTGAAGCGGCAGCATTCGATGCCGACGCGCGCATCAAGAACGCCGACGGCACCACCCTCAGCACCCATCAGGGCTGCCGCGTGTACGGCAACAGCCACGGCTTCATCGGCGGTTACGCTTCGACCCGGCATAGCCTGAGTTGCGTGATGATTGCCGAGGCTGACGGGCAGATGCAGCGTGATTACTGGTATGACGTCAATCGTCAGGGCACGCTGCTGGCCGATCCGGTGAGCATCGGCCAAAAAGCCGCGCAACGGGCGGCGAGCCGTCTTGGCGCGCGTCCGGTGCCGACTTGCGAGGTTCCGGTGCTGTTTTCCGCCGAACTGGCCGGTGGCTTGTTCGGCAGCTTTCTCTCGGCGGTGTCCGGCGGCAGTCTGTATCGCAAATCGTCCTTCCTCGAAGGCACGCTGGGCCAGAAGCTGTTCCCGGAGTGGATGACCATCGACGAGCGTCCGCATCTGATGCGCGCCATGGGCAGCGCTTCGTATGACGGTGACGGTCTGGCGACCTACGCCAAACCGTTCGTCGAGAACGGCGAATTGGTCTCCTATATTCTCGGTACTTATTCCGGCCGTAAACTGGGTATGCCGAGCACGGCAAACGCGGGTGGCGTGCACAACCTGTTCGTCACCCATGGCGATGAAGACCAGGCGGCGCTGTTGAAACGCATGGGCCGCGGACTGCTGGTCACCGAGCTGATGGGCCATGGTCTGAACATGGTCACCGGCGATTACTCGCGTGGCGCGGCAGGTTTCTGGGTCGAGAACGGTGAAATTCAGTTCGCCGTGCAGGAAGTGACCATCGCCGGCAACATGCGCGACATGTTCAAGCAGATCGTTGCCGTCGGTAATGATCTGGAGCTGCGCAGCAACATTCGCACCGGTTCGGTGTTGATCGAGCGGATGACCGTCGCGGGTAGCTAAACCCCGGTCCGCTAAGCGAAAAGGCGCGTCATCCGCACTGGATGACGCGCCTTTTTTATTGCTCTCGCCACAGACCCGTTGTGGGAGCGAGCATCTCCATAGCTGACACGCTTGTGTTGCGTCTTATTATCATTTAATAATCAATCCCATCTGGTCGTTGGAAGAGCTACTCAACCCCTGGAAGCTCACCGCCGGCGGCGTGTAAACCCCGCAATCGCTTTGGAGGCTCACCATGGAGCACTGGAAACGCACGATCGAACGGGCCAATCGCTGCTTCATGCTCGGCGAATTGATCGACGCCCGTGAGGCCTACCTGCAAGCGCTGGCCCTGGCGCAAGTGTTGTTCGAGCGCTGGGCGGACGCCGACGAAGCGGTGGCGGCTTGCGTCATCTCCCACCACAACCTCGCGGATCTGCACCTGCGTCTGAATCAGCCCGAGGAGAGCGCCGAATATATGTGCGCCATCCATCAGCGGCTGCTGCAGACCATGCAGGACGAACGGCTGCGCCCGGCCCTGCGGGAAGCAGCATTGCGTCAAAGCAGCAAGACCTACGTCGAGCTGCTGAATTTCATCAGCGAGCACGGCGAATACCCGCGCACCCAACGCCTGCTGCACCCGGATACCGGCAATGCACGCCGCGCGCCTGCTTCACACCACTATGGAGTCCACTGAAATGGCTTTTACCTTGCCTGTCTTGCCTTATGCCTACGATGCCCTGGAACCGCATATCGATGCGCAGACCATGGAAATCCACTACACCAAGCATCACCAGACTTACATCAACAACCTCAACGCTGCAGTAGAAGGTACGGAATATGCCGAGTGGCCGGTGGAGAAACTGGTCGCCAGCGTCCAGCAACTCCCGGAAAAACTGCGGGCGGCGGTGATCAATCAGGGCGGCGGTCACGCCAACCACTCGCTGTTCTGGGAAGTCATGGTGCCAGGCGGTGGCGGCAAGCCGGATGGCGCGCTGGCCAAGGCTATCGATGCGCAACTGGGTGGCCTCGACAGTTTCAAGGAAGCGTTCACCAAAGCGGCGCTGACCCGTTTCGGCAGTGGCTGGGCCTGGCTCAGCGTCACCCCGGAGAAGAAACTGATCGTCGAAAGCAGCGGCAATCAGGACAGCCCGCTGATGAACGGCAACACGCCGATTCTCGGTCTCGATGTCTGGGAGCACGCCTACTACCTGCGCTACCAGAACCGCCGCCCGGAATACATCAATGCGTTTTACAACGTGATCAATTGGCCCGAAGTCGCGGCGCGCTATCAGGCCGCACTGGTTTAAGCCTTCTATAAAAAAACATCCAGGGCAGATTATGGGCACGGAGACACTGGCGACTGGCAGTGGGCGAATGTTTCGTTACGCAGTGGGATCGCTGTTGCTGTTGGCGGGCATGACCTTGCTGGTCGCTCACGGGTTGCAATGGCTGAATCTGGAACCGCGCCTGCTGCGTGCATTGCAGGGCGGCGCTCTGTGCGCCCTGGGCACGGCGCTTGGCGCGGTGCCGGTGCTGGTCATCCGGCGGATGCCGCAGGCGCTCAGCGACACCTTGCTGGGGTTTGGCGCCGGGGTGATGCTGGCGGCAACCGCGTTTTCGCTGATCGTGCCGGGCATCGCGGCCGCCGAAGGTCTCGGTCTGACCCCTTGGGGCGCCAGTGGCCTGATCTGCTTCGGCATCCTGCTCGGCGCGTTTGGCCTGTATCTGGTCGATCGCAAGGTTTCCGGCGCTTCTCCTGAAATGCTCGTTGGCACCCTCGAGCGCCCGGTGATCCCGCCGCGGATCTGGCTGTTCGTTTTTGCCATCATTGCTCACAACATTCCGGAAGGCATGGCCGTCGGCGTGTCCGCCGGCGGCGGCATGCCGGATGCCGACAGCCTGGCCATGGGCATCGCTTTGCAGGATGTGCCGGAAGGTCTGGTGATCGCACTGGTATTGGTTGGGGCGGGGATGTCACGGGTGAGGGCGTTTCTGATCGGCGCGGCGTCAGGTCTCGTCGAACCGGTGTTTGCACTGCTTTGCGCGTGGCTCGTCAGTGTGGCGCAGGTGTTGCTGCCATTGGGGCTGGCGCTGGCGGCCGGGGCGATGTTGCTGGTGGTGACCCACGAAGTGATCCCGGAGTCGCGACGCCATGGTCATGACAAATTCGCGAGTCTGGGTTTGCTGATCGGGTTTTGTCTGATGATGGTGATGGATACCGCGTTGGGTTGAGTTGTCGCGACGAGGAATGCTCCGTCGCAAAAGGCTTATTCACCCTCATCGAAGTAGTTGTTGATCAGCGCCACCAAGGCGTCCATGGCTTCCTCGGCTTGTTCGCCTTCGGTGCTCAAATGAATTTTGGTGCCCTTGCCTGCCGCGAGCATCATCATCGCCATGATGCTTTTACCATCGACCGTGGTCTCGGGTGTACGGCCTACTCTGATCGTAGTCTCCGGAAACTTGCCCGCCACGCCGACAAACTTGGCAGACGCTCGGGCATGCAAACCGAGTTTGTTGATGATTTCGATTTCACGAGCAGGCATCGCGGTGTGGATCCTTTAGGTGAGGTCGCGGTGGCGGACCTGGACGTTTTTCAAGGTTTTCTGCAGGGCCTGACCCAGACGTTCGGTCAGGTAGACGGAGCGGTGATGCCCGCCGGTACAGCCAATGGCAACGGTCACATAGGCGCGATTACTGGCAGCAAAGCGCGGCAGCCACTTGTGCAGGTAGGCGTAGATGTCCTGGTACATTTCCTCGACATCCGGCTGTTGCGCCAGATACTCGGCAACCGGTGCGTCGAGACCGGACTGCTCGCGCAACTCCGGCTTCCAGTACGGATTGGGCAGGCAGCGAACGTCGAAGACCAGATCCGCATCCACTGGCATGCCGCGCTTGAAGCCGAATGATTCGACCAGAAACGCCGTACCCGGCTCAGGCTGATTCAGCAGGCGCAACTTCAAAGTGTCGCGCAGCTGGTACAAGTTGAGATGAGTGGTGTTGATCTTCAGGTCAGCCAGGTCGGCGATCGGGCCGAGCAGGGCGGTTTCATCGTGAATCGCCTCGGCCAGTGAACGATTGGCGTTGCTCAACGGATGGCGACGGCGCGTCTCGGAAAAACGCTTGAGCAGGGTCTCTTCGTCGGCGTCCAGGTACAGCACATCGCACTGGATATGCTTGGCACGCACCACTTCGAGCAATTCGGGGAAACGCGACAGATGACTCGGCAGATTGCGTGCATCGATCGACACCGCGACGAGCGGCTGCGCCAGTTCGGTGTGGATCAGCGCACGTTCGGCCAGTTCCGGCAGCAAACCGGCCGGGAGGTTGTCGATGCAGTAGTAGCCGTTGTCCTCGAGGACATTCAGCGCGGTACTCTTGCCCGAGCCCGAGCGGCCACTGACGATGATCAAGCGCATGATTAATGCCCGTTCTGCTCGTCCAGTACAACCTGGTACAAGGCTTCGTTGCTTGGCGCGCTGCGTAGTTTTTCACGCACTTCCTTGCGGTCGAGCATGCTGGCGATCTGGCGCAGCAGTTCCAGGTGCGCATCGGTGGCAGCTTCCGGGACCAGCAACACGAACAGCAGGTCGACCGGGGCGCCATCGATGGCGTCGAAATCAATCGGTGCTTCGAGGTGCAGCAGGGCGCTGACTGGCCCTGCGCAGCCCTTAAGGCGGCAGTGGGGGATGGCGATGCCGTTGCCAAAACCGGTGGAACCGAGTTTTTCACGGGCGACCAACGCCTCGAAGACATCCTGCATCGCCAGATCCGGCACTTCGCGGTGGATCAGGTTGGCAATCTGTTCGAGGGCTTTTTTCTTGCTGCCGCCCGGCGCGTTCACTTGGGAACGGCCGGGGGTCAGGATGGTTTCAAGTCGGATCATGGATGAGGGTGTTAACGACCGGTCGCGCCCTGGAGGAGGCTCTGGGTCTTTTCCTTATGCTTTTTGAGTTGGCGATCCAGCTTGTCGGTCAGCAGGTCAATGGCGGCATACATGTCGTCGTGCTCGGCATTGGCGACTACTTCTCCGCCGGGAATATGCAACGTGGCTTCGATTTTCTGCTTGAGCTTCTCGACATTCAATATGACTTGCACGTTGGTGATCTTGTCGAAATGCCGCTCCAGCCGGTCGAGTTTCTCGCCGATGTAGGTGCGCAGAGGTTCGGTCACTTCCAGTTGGTGTCCACTGATGTTGACTTGCATACAGCTTCTCCTTCGTTGCCAGTGCATAAAGCGGCAGGCCGAAAAGCCTGCCACTGGAACGCTGTAACGTGGCTTACATCAACCGCTTGCGTTCGCTCGAAGGCGCGATTCCGAGGGATTCGCGGTACTTGGCGACGGTGCGGCGAGCCACCTGAATGCCTTGTGCCTCCAGTAAACCAGCGATCTTGCTGTCACTCAACGGCTTTTTCTGATTTTCCGCGGCAACCAGTTTCTTGATGATCGCGCGGATCGCCGTGGACGAGCATTCGCCGCCTTCGGAGGTACTCACGTGACTGGAGAAAAAGTATTTCAGCTCATAAATACCGCGCGGGGTATGCATGAATTTTTGTGTGGTCACCCGGGAAATCGTCGATTCGTGCATGCCCACCGCCTCGGCGATGTCATGCAGGACCAGCGGTTTCATGGCTTCGTCGCCGTACTCCAGGAAGCCGCGCTGATGCTCGACGATCTGCGTGGCGACTTTCATCAGGGTTTCGTTGCGGCTCTGCAGGCTTTTGATGAACCAGCGAGCTTCCTGAAGCTGATTGCGCATGAAGGTGTTGTCGGCGCTGGTGTCGGCGCGTTTTACGAAACCGGCGTACTGAGCGTTGACGCGTAGACGCGGTACCGATTCCTGGTTCAGCTCGACCAGCCAGCGCTCGTTGTCCTTGCGCACGATGACGTCAGGTATGACGTATTCGGCTTCGGTGGACTCGATCTGCGAACCCGGTCGCGGATTGAGGCTCTGCACCAGCTCGATGACCTGGCGCAGCTCGTCTTCCTTGAGTTTCATGCGCCGCATCAGCTGACTGTAGTCGCGGCCGCCAAGCAGGTCGATATAGTCGCTGACCAGGCGTTTGGCCTCTGCCAGCCATGGCGTTTTTGCCGACAACTGGCGCAGTTGCAACAGCAGGCATTCGCTGAGGTTGCGTGCGCCGATGCCCGCAGGCTCGAACTGCTGGATGCGGTGCAGGACGGCTTCGATTTCGTCCAGTTCAATGTCCAGTTCCGGGTCGAAGGCGTCGAGGATTTCTTCGAGGGTTTCGTCCAGGTAGCCCTGATTGTTGATGCAATCGATCAGGGTCACGGCGATCAGGCGATCGGTGTCGGACATCGGTGCGAGGTTCAACTGCCAGAGCAAATGGCTCTGCAGGCTTTCGCCGACGGAAGTGCGGGTGGTGAAATCCCACTCGTCATCATCGCTGCTCGGCAGATTGCTGGCGCTGGTCTGGTAAACATCCTCCCAGGCCGTGTCTACCGGAAGCTCGTTGGGGATGCGCTCGCTCCATTCGCCATCGTCGAGGTTGTCTACCGTCGGCGCGGCTTCCTGGTAAGAAGGTTCCTGAATGTCGGTGTTGGGCTTTTGCTCGACGTTGTCGGCCAGCGGATCGGAATTGTCGAAGTCGTCGCCTTCTTCCTGGCGTTCGAGCATCGGGTTGGATTCCAGAGCCTCCTGGATTTCCTGTTGCAGATCCAGGGTCGACAATTGGAGCAGGCGGATGGCCTGTTGCAGCTGCGGTGTCATCGTCAGCTGCTGGCCCATTCTCAAGACTAGCGATGGTTTCATGGCAGGGGCTTAACACCTTATTCGCCGGCGCTATGCGCCATCCACTACAGGGCGCCGAAGCGCCAAACTTAAGCAAATTATATGCCTGAAACTGAAGTGTTTGCCTAGAGCGCTGTAACAATTAAGCGCTATAAAAAACGGCTTGATCGATACAGCACCCGCGCAGCTTGTCGAACAGCTCGCGCTTACAGGCGGAACTCGTGGCCCAGATACACTTCCTTCACCAGATCGTTGGCCAGGATAGTCTCGGCGTCACCTTCGGCGATCAATTGACCGTCGTTGACAATGTAAGCGGTTTCGCAGATATCCAGCGTCTCTCGCACGTTGTGGTCGGTGATCAGCACACCGATGCCTTTGGCCTTGAGATGGTGAATGATCTGCTTGATGTCGCCAACCGAGATCGGGTCGACACCGGCGAACGGCTCGTCGAGCAGGATGAATTTCGGTGCGGTGGCCAGGGCGCGGGCGATTTCCACCCGGCGGCGCTCACCACCCGACAGGCTCATGCCGAGGTTGTCGCGAATGTGGCTGATGTGGAATTCCTGCAGCAGGCTCTCCAGCTCTTTGCGGCGACCGGCCTTGTCGAGTTCCTGACGGGTCTCGAGGATGGCCATGATGTTGTCGGCCACCGACAGTTTGCGGAAGATCGACGCTTCTTGCGGCAGATAGCCGATGCCGGCTTTCGCGCGGCCGTGCATTGGCTGGTGGCTGACGTCCAGATCGTCGATCAGCACGCGACCCTGATCGGCCTGCACCAGACCGACGATCATGTAGAAGCAGGTCGTCTTGCCGGCGCCGTTCGGGCCGAGCAGGCCGACGATCTGGCCGCTGTCGATCGACAGACTGACGTCCCGCACGACCTGGCGGCTTTTGTAGGCCTTGGCCAGGTGCTGAGCTTTCAGAGTTGCCATTACTGGGTTTTCTCGTCGGTTTTCTTCTTCGGCTGGATCACCATGTCGATGCGCGGACGCGCCTCGGTGACCTTGCTGCCGGTAGCGCGACCGGCGCTGGCGAGTTTCTTCACGGTGTCATAGACGATTTTCTCGCCTTGCGTCGTGTTGTTGTCCTTGTCCACCACTTTGGCCTTGTCGATCAGGACGACGCGATTCTGCGCGGCGTGGTACTGGATCGTCACGCCCCAGCCTTGTACAGGCTTGGTGTCGCCGGCGGTCTGCAGCTGTTCGAAGTAGGCCAGGTTGCCGACCGAAGTCACCACATCGATGTCACCCGCCTGAGTGCGGGTGATGGTCACCGTGTTGCCTTTAACGATCATCGAGCCCTGAGTGATGATCACATCACCTTTGTAGGTAGCGATGCCGTTCTTGTCGTCCAGTTGGGCGTCGTCGGCCTGAATGCGGATAGGTTGCTGCTGATCGTTCGGCAGAGCCCAGGCGCTCACGCTTCCCAGTGCTGCGCCCAGACTGAGCAAAATAGGGAGGGTTTTAACGAGCCTCATACTGTCCTCTTACGTTCGATTGCAGGTGTATCCTGCTGTCCTTCAGGTACGCTTTCATTCCGACGCCAGTCGACACACCGCCAGCGCCCTCGATTCTAACGGGTTGCGCGGTCTGCGCATATTCCTGCTGCGGGAACACGGTCATGCGGGTGCTGGTGATCAGGGTGTCGCGTTTCTTTTCGTCGGTGCGCTTCACGCGCACAGAGTCGATCAGTTCCACTTCGGTGCCGCCGGAATTCACTTCGCCGCGCTCACTGGTCACGTGCCACGGAAAGTCCGTGCCGCGATACATGTTCAGGTCGGGTTTGGTCACCAGCGTGATGTCGGTGGCCTTGACGTGTTCGGCCTTGTCCGAGGTCATCTCGTATTGCACCTTGCCGTCGGGCAGGTACTGAATGGTATGCGTATTCGTCGCGTACCAGTCGATCGGATTCTCGGCGGTCGAGACCGGCGGCTTGTCGAGAAAGCGTTCCGGGCTGATGTTCCAGTAGCCGACCGCGGCAAAAATCGCCGCGATGCAGCCGAACAGCAGGAAGGTGCGAAATTTTTTACTGAACATGGCTTGGCTCACAGGTACGCGGCATTGGCCGCATCGAGGCGGCCCTGGGCGCGCAGGATCAATTCGCAGAATTCTCGGGCGGCACCTTCGCCGCCACGGGCGCGGGTCACGCCGTGGGCGTGTTCGCGGACGAAGTCAGCGGCGTTGGCCACGGCCATGCCCAGACCGACGCGGCGGATCACCGGCAGGTCAGGCAGGTCGTCACCGAGGTAGGCAACCTGTTCATAGCTTAGGCCCAGTTGCTCAAGCAGACCGTCGAGCACCACCAGTTTGTCTTCGCGGCCCTGAAACAGGTGCGGGATGCCGAGGTTTTTCGCTCGACGCTCAACCACCGGAGTCTTGCGACCGCTGATGATGGCCGTTTCCACGCCGGCGTTCATCAGCATCTTGATGCCCTGGCCGTCGAGGGTGTTGAAAGTCTTGAATTCGCTGCCGTCTTCCAGGAAGTACAGGCGCCCGTCGGTGAGGACGCCGTCGACATCGAAAACCGCCAGTTTGATTGCTTTGCCGCGTTGCAGCAGTTCGTTGCTCATTACATGACTCCTGCGCGCAGCAGATCGGAGAGGTTGAAGGCGCCGACCGGGCGGTCCTCCTCATCGACGACCACCAGTGCGTTGATTCGATGGTCTTCCATGATTTTCAGGGCTTCGGCAGCCAGCATTTCCGGGCGCGCGGTTTTGCCGTGCGCGGTCATGACCTGGTCGATGGTGGCGCTGCGAATGTCGATGGCGCGATCCAGGGTGCGGCGCAAATCGCCGTCAGTAAAGATCCCGGCGAGTTTGCCGTCGGCTTCCAGAATGACGGTCATGCCCAGACCCTTGCGGGTCATTTCCATCAGCGCGTCCTTGAGCAGCGTGCCGCGTTGCACCTGAGGCAGCTCCTGGCCGGCGTGCATGACGTTTTCGACTTTCAGCAGCAAGCGACGGCCGAGGGCGCCGCCCGGGTGGGAAAAGGCGAAATCTTCGGCGGTGAAGCCGCGCGCTTCCAGCAGCGCCACGGCGAGGGCATCGCCCATGACCAGTGCCGCGGTGGTCGAAGAAGTCGGTGCCAGGTTCAGCGGGCAGGCTTCATGCTCGACGTGCACGTTGAGATTGACCTCGGCCGCCTTGGCCAGTGGCGATTGCGGATTGCCGGTGACGCTGATCAGCTGGATGCCCAGGCGTTTGATCAGCGGCAGCAGGGTGACGATTTCGTTGGTCGAGCCGGAGTTCGAAAGGGCCAGAATCACGTCATCGCGGGTGATCATGCCCATGTCGCCGTGACTGGCTTCAGCCGGGTGGACAAAAAAAGCCGGGGTGCCGGTGCTGGCCAGGGTCGCGGCGATCTTGTTGCCAACGTGCCCGGACTTGCCCATGCCGACCACGACTACACGGCCTTTACTGGCCAGAATCATCTCGCAAGCGCGTACGAAATCGGCGTCGATATGGGGCAGCAAGCCTTGTACGGCTTCCATTTCGAGGCGGATGGTGCGTTGTGCCGATTGAATCAGGTCGCTGGATTGGCTCATGTCAGAAATCGTATAGCCCGATGAAAAGGCGGCGATTATAGCGGTTATGTTGCAAAGCCTCACGCAAGTTCGTCGTGCTTTGTCATTCCTCGTTATCAAAAGCCGGAAAAAGCCGCTGCAGACCTGTCACATCGCTGAATACGGGCTGGCACAAGCCTTGGGCGCGCGGCCGTTGCAGTGATATAGTTCGCCGCCAGTTCGGCCTGCCCGGGATGTATGTACTTTTTAACCAAAGACAGGCGTCCGAGTGAGAGGCTGCATCGCAAGGAGTTTAGATGAGTGCCGATAACGCCTACGCGGTCGAGCTGAAGGGAGTCTCCTTCAAGCGCGGTGCGCGCAGCATTTTCAATAACGTCGATATCCGCATCCCGCGCGGCAAGGTCACCGGTATCATGGGGCCTTCCGGGTGTGGCAAGACCACGCTGCTGCGGTTGATGGGCGCCCAGTTGCGCCCCGCCAGCGGCGAAGTCTGGGTCAACGGTCAGAACCTGCCGACCCTGTCGCGCAGTGATCTGTTCGATGCGCGAAAGCACATGGGCGTGCTGTTTCAGAGCGGCGCGCTGTTCACCGATCTCGATGTGTTCGAGAACGTGGCTTTCCCGCTGCGCGTGCATACCGAATTGCCGGAAGAGATGATCCGCGACATCGTCCTGCTGAAATTGCAGGCGGTCGGTCTGCGCGGAGCCATCGAGCTGATGCCGGACGAGCTGTCGGGCGGCATGAAGCGTCGCGTCGCGCTGGCCCGGGCGATTGCTCTGGATCCGCAGATCCTCATGTACGACGAACCGTTCGTCGGCCAGGACCCGATTGCCATGGGTGTGCTGGTCCGCCTGATCCGTCTGCTCAACGATGCGCTGGGCATCACCAGTATCGTGGTGTCGCACGATCTGGCCGAGACCGCGAGCATCGCCGACTACCTTTATATAGTCGGTGACGGCCAGGTCTTGGGGCAGGGGACTCCGGACGAGTTGATGAACTCGGACGAACCACGGATCCGGCAGTTCATGACCGGCGATCCCGATGGCCCGGTGCCGTATCATTTTCCAGCGACGGATTACCGCGCAGATCTTCTGGGGAAGCGCTGATGCGCAGAATTTCATTGATAGAGCGCGTGCGCCGATTCGGCGAAACGGCGATCGACGCCGTTGCGGTGTTCGGGCGCGCCACGCTTTTCCTGTTTCATGCCCTGCTGGGACGCGGCGGCATCAGCGGCGGTTTCAGCCTGCTGGTCAAACAATTGCATTCAGTCGGCGTCATGTCGCTGGTGATCATCGTCGTTTCGGGGATTTTCATCGGCATGGTCCTGGCGTTGCAGGGCTTCAGCATCCTGTCGAGCTACGGTTCGGAGCAGGCAGTCGGGCAGATGGTTGCTTTGACCCTGTTGCGTGAACTGGGCCCGGTGGTGACTGCGCTGTTGTTCGCCGGGCGTGCCGGTTCGGCATTGACCGCCGAGATCGGCAACATGAAGTCGACCGAGCAACTGTCGAGCCTGGAAATGATCGGCGTCGACCCGCTCAAGTACATCATTGCCCCGCGTCTGTGGGCCGGTTTCATTTCCCTGCCGGTGCTGGCGATGATTTTCAGCGTGGTGGGCATCTGGGGCGGTTCGTGGGTGGCCGTCGACTGGCTGGGTGTGTATGAAGGCTCGTATTGGGCGAACATGCAGAACAGCGTGACCTTCACCAGTGATGTGCTCAACGGCATCATCAAAAGCATCGTTTTCGCCTTTGTCGTCACCTGGATCGCCGTATTCCAAGGCTATGACTGTGAGCCCACTTCCGAGGGGATCAGTCGTGCCACCACCAAGACCGTAGTGTTTGCCTCGCTGGCAGTGCTGGGTCTGGACTTTATTCTGACCGCTTTGATGTTTGGAGATTTCTGATGCAAAACCGCACCCTGGAAATCGGTGTCGGCCTGTTCCTGCTGGCAGGGATCCTGGCTTTGCTGCTGCTCGCCTTGCGGGTCAGTGGCCTGTCTCCGACTTCGTCCACCGACACTTATAAACTTTATGCGTATTTCGACAATATCGCCGGTTTGACGGTCAGAGCCAAAGTGACCATGGCCGGTGTGACCATCGGCAAGGTCACGGCCATCGATCTGGATCGCGACAGCTTCACCGGTCGGGTCACGCTGCAAGTGGACAAGAAGGTCGACAACCTGCCTGTCGATTCCACAGCGTCTATCCTTACCGCGGGTCTGCTGGGCGAGAAATACATCGGTATCAGCGTCGGCGGCGAAGACAGCCAGTTGAAGGATGGCGGAACCATCCACGACACGCAGTCGTCTCTGGTACTGGAAGACCTGATCGGTAAATTCCTGCTCAATACCGTTAGCAAAGACGCCAAATGAGGAGCTTTTGAATGATCTCTACCTTGCGACGTGGCCTGTTGGTGTTGCTCGCGGCACTGCCACTGCTGGCTAACGCGGCACCTGGGCAATCCGCACACGATCTGATTCAGGACACCACCAACCGGATGCTTGCCGACCTGCAGGCCAACAAAGAGAAGTACAAGCAGGATCCGCAGGATTTCTATGCGGCGCTGAACAACATTGTCGGCCCGGTGGTGGATGCCGAGGGCATCTCCAAGAGCATCATGACCGTCAAGTATTCGCGCAAGGCTACGCCTGCGCAGATGCAGCGCTTTCAGGAAAACTTCAAGCGCGGCCTGTTCCAGTTCTATGGCAACGCTCTGCTGGAATACAACAACCAGGGCATCACTGTTGACCCGGCCAAAGACGAATCGGGCGACCGCACCAGCGTCAACATGACCGTCAAGGGCAGCAATGGCGCGATCTACCCAGTGCAGTACACGCTTGAGAAGATCGGCGGCGAGTGGAAACTGCGCAACGTGATCATCAACGGCATCAACATCGGCAAGCTGTTCCGTGATCAGTTCGCTGACGCGATGCAGCGCAATGGCAACGATCTGGACAAGACCATCGATGGTTGGGCTGGTGAAGTGGCCAAGGCCAAGCAGGAAACCGATAAAGCTGCTGCGAAGCCAGCGCAATGAGTGAGGCGGCAGTGCGTATGAGTGATGTCGATGAGCTTCTGCTCAGTGGCGTGCTGGACTATCGCACCGGGCCGGACCTGAGAAGGGAAGGCCAGGCGCTGATCAAGTCGAGCAAGGCGAAAGCGCTGGTCGTCGATTGCTCGGCGGTGAAGAAGTCCAGCAGCGTCGGTCTGTCGTTGCTGCTGTGCTTCATGCGCGATGCGCAGGCGGCCGGCAAGGCCGTCAGCATCCGCGCCATGCCGGAAGACATGCGCGAAATTGCCGAGGTCAGCGAATTGACCGAGCTGTTCGCGGCACACTGATTCCGCATCGGCAACAAAAGCCCCCCGTCAGAGTCCTGCATTGCGGGGTTCGCAGGCGCGGGGCTTTTTTGTATGATGTCCGACCCGTGCGCACAGGGCGCCGATTGAGGTTGAGCATGCAGGCCGTAGAAGTGAAGAGCTTCCTTGAAGGAAAGCTGCCAGATACGCAGGTTGAAGTTGAAGGCGAAGGCTGCAACTTCCAGCTGAACGTGATTAGCGATGAACTGGCGGCGTTGAGCCCGGTCAAGCGTCAGCAAAGCATCTATGCCCATTTGAACCCATGGATCGCCGATGGCAGCATCCACGCGGTCACCATGAAATTTTTCAGCCGCGCGGCCTGGGCCGAGCGCACCTGAGCCCTAGGGCGTCGAGATACTAATGGATAAATTGATTATTACCGGTGGCGCGCGTCTTGATGGCGAGATCCGCATTTCCGGCGCGAAGAACTCCGCTCTGCCAATCCTGGCCGCCACCCTGCTGTGCGATGGCCCGGTGACCGTTGGCAACCTGCCGCACCTGCACGACATCACCACCATGATCGAGCTGTTCGGTCGCATGGGCATTGAGCCTGTGATCGACGAAAAACTCAGCGTCGAAATCGACCCGCGCACCATCAAGACCCTGATCGCCCCGTACGAGCTGGTGAAAACCATGCGTGCGTCGATTCTGGTACTGGGCCCGATGGTTGCCCGTTTTGGTGAGGCCGAAGTTGCCCTGCCTGGCGGTTGCGCCATCGGTTCGCGTCCGGTCGACCTGCACATCCGTGGCCTCGAAGCCATGGGCGCGGTGATCGACGTCGAAGGCGGCTACATCAAGGCCAAGGCGCCTGAAGGTGGCCTGCGCGGTGCGCACTTCTTCTTCGACACCGTCAGCGTGACCGGTACCGAGAACATCATGATGGCCGCTGCTCTGGCCAAGGGTCGCAGCGTGCTGCAGAACGCCGCCCGTGAACCTGAAGTGGTCGATCTGGCGAACTTCCTCAACGCCATGGGCGCCAAGGTTTCCGGTGCCGGCACCGACACCATCACCATCGATGGCGTCGAGCGTCTGGGTTCGGCTTTCTACAAGGTCATGCCTGACCGTATCGAAACCGGCACCTACCTGGTCGCCGCTGCCGTCACCGGTGGTCGCGTCAAGGTCAAGGACACCGATCCGACCATTCTTGAAGCAGTGCTGGAAAAACTCCGTGAAGCCGGCGCAGAAATCACCTGCGGTGAAGACTGGATCGAGCTGAACATGCACGGCAAGCGTCCGAAAGCGGTCAACGTGCGCACCGCGCCGTACCCGGCTTTCCCGACCGACATGCAGGCACAGTTCATCTCGCTCAACGCCATTGCCGAAGGCACCGGAGCGGTGATCGAGACGATCTTCGAAAACCGTTTCATGCACGTGTACGAATTGCACCGCATGGGCGCCAAAATCCAGGTTGAAGGCAACACCGCCATCGTGACCGGTACCGAAAAACTCAAGGGCGCGCCAGTGATGGCGACCGACCTGCGTGCTTCGGCCAGTCTGGTGATCTCGGCGCTGGTTGCCGAAGGCGACACACTGATCGACCGCATCTACCACATCGACCGTGGTTACGAGTGCATCGAAGAAAAACTGCAGATGCTGGGCGCCAAGATCCGTCGCGTTCCGGGCTGATTGCTGCATCGGGACACACGGACGTGTCCACTGAATTCGTTTCGAGTCGAGGGTGTGCGCACCCTCGATGTGTGTCCGGCGCCGATTGTGACCGGGCATGAGTACCTTGATAAGGACTGACGTTTCCCATGTTGACCATCGCACTGTCCAAGGGCCGCATCCTTGACGACACCCTGCCGCTTCTCGCTGAAGCGGGCATCGTGCCGACCGAGAATCCGGACAAGAGCCGCAAGCTGATCATCCCCACGACCCAGGACGACGTGCGTCTGCTGATCGTGCGGGCCACCGACGTGCCGACCTATGTCGAGCATGGCGCGGCCGACCTTGGCGTCGCAGGTAAAGACGTGTTGATGGAATACACCGGCCAGGGCCTGTACGAACCGCTGGATCTGCAGATTGCCCAATGCAAACTGATGACCGCCGGCAAGATCGGCGCCGCCGAGCCCAAGGGCCGTCTGCGCGTGGCGACCAAGTTCGTCAATGTCGCCAAGCGTTATTACGCCGAGCAGGGCCGTCAGGTCGATATCATCAAGCTGTACGGCTCGATGGAGCTGGCGCCGCTGATCGGTCTTGCCGACAAGATCATCGACGTGGTCGACACCGGCAACACCTTGCGCGCCAACGGCCTGGAACCCCAGGAACTGATCGCCACGATCAGCTCGCGTCTGGTCGTCAACAAGGCTTCGATGAAAATGCAACACGCCCGAATCCAGGCGTTGATCGACACCCTGCGCAACGCAGTGGAATCGCGACACCGCGGCTGATCTACCTGCGCGGCCCGAGGCCGCGCCGTCTATCCGCCTCATAGCCAGAATTCTCAGGTGCCCAAGCGGATCGAATGATAGTTTCGGGCGCCTGAGTTTTTGCCAATTCCTATGAGGCTCTCGCTATGACCGCACCGACTGCAATTCGCCGACTCAACGCTGCTGACCCGGATTTCGCGCATCATCTGGATCATCTGCTGAGCTGGGAAAGTGTGTCTGACGACTCGGTCAATCAGCGCGTGCTGGACATCATCAAGGCCGTGCGCGAGCGCGGTGACGCAGCGCTGGTCGAGTTCACCCAGAAGTTCGATGGCCTTGAGGTCGCTTCGATGGCTGACCTGATCCTGCCGCGCGAGCGCCTGGAACTGGCCCTGACCCGCATCACCGTGGCGCAGCGCGAAGCGTTGGAAAAGGCCGCTGCACGGGTGCGCAGCTACCACGAAAAACAGAAGCAGGATTCCTGGAGCTACACCGAGGCCGACGGCACTGTGCTGGGCCAGAAGGTTACGCCGCTGGATCGCGCCGGCCTTTATGTGCCGGGCGGCAAGGCCTCGTACCCGTCGTCGGTGCTGATGAACGCGATTCCAGCGAAAGTCGCTGGCGTCACCGAAGTGGTGATGGTCGTGCCGACGCCGCGCGGTGAAATCAATGAACTGGTGCTGGCCGCCGCGTGCATCGCCGGCGTTGACCGGGTATTCACCATCGGCGGCGCGCAAGCGGTTGCCGCTCTGGCGTATGGCACCGAAAGCGTGCCGCAAGTCGACAAGGTGGTGGGGCCGGGCAACATTTATGTCGCCACCGCCAAACGCCACGTATTTGGTCAGGTCGGCATCGACATGATCGCCGGGCCGTCGGAAATCCTCGTGGTCTGCGACGGCCAGACCGACCCGGACTGGATCGCCATGGACCTGTTCTCCCAGGCCGAGCACGACGAAGACGCGCAAGCGATCCTGGTCAGCCCGGACGCCGAGTTCCTCGACAAGGTCGCCGCCAGCATCGATAAACTGCTGCCGACCATGGACCGCGCGACCATCATCGAAACCTCGATCAACGGCCGCGGGGCGCTGATTCAGGTCAACGACATGGCCCAGGCCATCGAAGTCGCCAACCGCATCGCCCCGGAACACCTGGAGTTGTCGGTTGCTGACCCGCAAGCCTGGCTGCCGCAGATCCGTCACGCCGGCGCGATTTTCATGGGCCGTCACACCTCCGAAGCGCTGGGTGACTACTGCGCGGGTCCGAACCACGTGTTGCCGACCTCCGGCACCGCGCGGTTCTCGTCGCCGCTGGGCGTGTATGACTTCCAGAAGCGCTCATCGATCATCTTCTGCTCCGAAGCCGGCGCCTCTGAGCTGGGCAAAACCGCCTCGGTGCTGGCCCGTGGCGAATCGCTCAGCGCCCACGCGCGCAGCGCCGAATACCGCATCAAAGACCAGGACTTTCTGAAAGGGCAGGGGGAATGAGCATGAGTAAATTCTGGAGCCCGTTCGTCAAGGATCTGGTGCCGTATGTGCCGGGCGAACAGCCGAAGCTGACCAAGCTGGTCAAGCTCAACACCAACGAAAACCCCTATGGCCCGTCGCCAAAAGCCCTGGCGGCGATGCAGGCCGAACTCAATGACAACCTGCGCCTGTACCCGGACCCGAACAGCGATCTGCTGAAAAATGCCGTCGCCGGTTACTACGGCGTGCAAAGCAATCAGGTGTTCCTCGGCAACGGTTCGGACGAAGTGCTGGCGCACATTTTCCACGGTCTGTTCCAGCATGATCAGCCGTTGTTGTTTCCGGACATCAGCTACAGCTTCTATCCGGTCTATTGCGGTCTGTACGGCATCCAGTTCGACGCAATGCCGCTGGACGCGCAGTTCCAGATCAACCCGGCCGACTACGCCAGGCCGAACGGCGGGATCATTTTCCCCAACCCGAACGCGCCGACTGGTTGCCTGCTGGCACTGGAGGCGGTCGAGCAAATCCTCAAGGCCAGCCCAAATTCGGTGGTGGTGGTTGATGAGGCGTACATCGACTTCGGCGGTGAGACAGCGATCAGTCTGGTGGATCGCTATCCAAACCTGCTCGTCACGCAAACCCTGTCCAAGTCGCGTTCGCTGGCCGGTCTGCGCGTCGGGCTGGCGGTCGGGCATCCCGATCTGATCGAGGCGCTGGAGCGGATCAAGAACAGCTTTAACTCCTATCCGCTGGATCGTCTGGCGAATGTCGGCGCGGCGGCGGCGTTTGAAGATCGCGAGTATTTCGACAAGACCTGTCGGCTGGTCATCGAGCACCGTGACTGGGTGGTTGCGCAGTTGCAGGCCAAGGGTTTTGAAGTGCTGCCATCAGCGGCAAACTTCATCTTCGCCCGGCATACGCAGCATGACGCGGCGGGGCTGGCGGCCAAGCTGCGTGAGCAGGGCGTGATCGTGCGGCACTTCAAGCAAGAGCGGATTGCGCAGTTCCTGCGGATATCGATTGGAACGCCGGAGCAGAATCAGGCGTTGATCGAAGGCCTCGGCGACCTCTGATTGCCGCTGCACCTTGTAGGAGTGAGCCTGCTCGCGATAGCGGATGGACATTCAACATCGACGTTGGCTGACCCGGCGCAATCGCGAGCAGGCTCACTCCTACAGAGGATTTGTGGTGTTATTCGTGATGCGGTTCGCCAAGAAATGTCAGCGAACTGAATAACCCGCGACTGTTCACATCCGCGCTGTCCGTCACCGGCACCTCAACCTGCGCCGCAATCACATTCAACCCTTCATTCCTCACCAGCACCTGCGCGCGGCCGTCCTTGTCGGTCTCGGTGCTCAGCGTGTTCGGCGCGCTGCGATAGTCGCCAACCAACTTGACCCCGGCCGCCGGTTTGCCATCGAGCAATACCCGCACCGGCAGTGAATTACCCGGCCCGACGGTCAGCGGATCCACTTCCGGCAGGATCAACAGTTTGATCTGGTCGAGCTTCGGCAGCTTCGCGCCGGGCTGGTAAATCGCCAGGCTGTACTTGAACGTCTCAGTCGCTTCGATTGCGCCCGGTACTTTGCTGCGTCCTTGGTTGACCCACTTCTTGTCCGCAGTTTGCGACCACATGCCATTGTTCAAGGCGACGACCATCACCGCCGGCGACTTCAACGGTTTCAAGCGGGCGTGGTCCGCCAGGCGTCCGACGCTGACCGGAATCATCTTGCCGGCGGCGTCATAGGCCCAGGCCCCGCTGATCCTTTGCGCTTTGAAAGCATTGTCTTCGGCGCCGTGACCGTAGACCACTTCGATGTTCCCGCGCCGTTCTTCTGTCCACAGACCATGGGCCGAAACTTGCCCGGCGAACAGGGCTGCGATCAGTACGAGGGTTTTGCCGTGTTGCATGGTGACGTCCTTTTACAGGTTGAGTGTCAGGCTGACGGTGAAGTTGCGCGGCTCGCCGGGGTTGACCCAGTAGTTGCTGTAGGAGCGCTCGTAATACTTTTCGTCGAAGAGGTTGTTCAGGTTCAGGCCAACCGTGACGTTGTCGTTGGCCTTGTAGTGGGCGAGCAGGTCGACGGTGTGATAGGCCGGCAATTCGAAATCGCTGCCGGATTCGCCCGAGCGGTCGCCGACATACGTGAACGCTGCGCCAAGGTCCGAGCCGCGCAGGTGGCCATCCTGAAATTCATACACGCCGAGCAGGCTGCCACTGCGTTTGGCGACGCCGAGGATGCGGCTACCGGTGGGAATCGTCGCGTCGCCCTTGGTCACTTCGGCATCGATGTAGGCGAACGCGCCGATGACCCGCACCGCATCGGTCACCTGCCCGGTCACCTGCCAGTCGAAGCCCTGACTGCGCGCTTTGCCCATGGCGCGACTGGTGTCGGTGGCCGGGTCGAGCGCGAGAACGTTTTCCTTGTCGATGTGAAAGAAGGCGAGGGTGCTGCTCAGGCGTTCGTCGAACAATTCGTTCTTGATACCGATCTCGTAGCCGACGCCTTCTTCCGGGTCGAATGATTTGCCGGCGGCGTCAAGGCCGTTGTTCGGTTTGAACGAGGTCGAGGCGTTGGCGAACAGGCCGGTGTTCGGCGTCAGTTGATAGAGCAGGCCCGCGCGTTGGGTGAGGGCGTCGTGACGCTGGCTGCTGGTCGCGTTGCGGCTGTGGTCGTCGATGTGCTGATCGAAATGTTCGAAGCGCGCGCCGATCATTCCGCGCAGCTTGTCGGTGAAAATGATCTGGTCCTGCACATTCAGTGCATGGCTTTCGACGTGTTCGAAGAAGTCAGTGCCCGAGCGGGCGCCGTTGGGTTTTGGCTGGCCGTAAACCGGGTTATAGATGTCGATGGCGTAGGGGCCGCCAGCGAGGGTGGTGACGCGTTCGTTCTTGCGGAAATTTTCATACTCGGTACCGATCAGCAATTCGTGTTGCCAGGGACCGAGGTCGAACAGGCCGCGCAATTCCAGTTGGGTGATGCTGTCGTGCCAGTGGGTGTCGCGCTCGCGATAGCGGCGGTTGACGGTGTGGCCGTCGGCGTTCAGCGCCCGTTGTTCCGAGGCGTCGCCCCAGAGTTCGCCTTCCTTGTAATGACTGGCCAGGCGCAGTTTCCAGTTGTCGTTCAGGTGATGCTCAAGGGTCGCCTGCAGCAGATTGTTGTGGTTGTCGATGTTGCCGTCGTTAGGTTCTCCGAGGAAAGTCGAGCGCGAGACACCGCTCCATTTGTTGTTCGGCGCGACGATGCCGCGATCGAAGGTCGAGCTGTGCCGAACGATCTCGCTCTCTACGAGCAGCGAGGTGTCCGGGCTCAATTGCCAACTGATCGAGGGCGCAACAAATACGCGCTTGCTGTCGACGTGGTCGCGGAAGCTTTGGTTGTCTTCGACCGCAAGGTTGATTCGCGACAGTACATCGCCCTGCGCATCGAGTGGGGCGTTGACGTCCAGCGCGGTGCGATAGCGATCCCAGCTACCGGCGCTGGTCTGCAGGGTGGTAAACGCTTCGGGCTGCGGCTTTTTCGTAACGATGTTCACCGTGCCGCCCGGATCGCCCCGGCCATACAGGCTGGCGGCGGGGCCTTTGAGCACTTCGATACGCTCGATATTGGCGGCGTCCGGTGTGCTCGGGTAGCCGCGATTGGCGCTGAAGCCGTCCTTGTAGAACTCCGACGTGGTGAAGCCGCGCACGCTGTATTCGTAGAGCGTCAGGCCGCCAAAGTTGTTCTGCTTCGACACGCCGCCGGCAAAATCCAGCGCCCGCTCGACGCTGCTGCTGCCCAGATCCTTGAGCACACTGGCCGGTACGACGCTGATGGCTTGCGGGATATCGCGGATCGCGGTGTCGGTTTTGGTTGCGCTGGAGGAGCGGGTAGCGCGGTAGCCTTTGACGGGGCCGGTAGGCGATTCATAGTCGGAAACGACGCTGATCGCTTCCAGCTCAAGGGACTGCGGTTCATCGGCGAAAGCGGGATCGCAGAGCAAGCCAAGGGTCAGGCCGAGCAGCGAGGCCTTTTTGCGAGACGACATGTTATGTTGTTCCAATTGCCAGAATTGAAACAATATAACATGCCTTTTGAGAATGTCTGTTATTCGCGCCATTGGCGCGAATAAAGTTTTATTCTTCTTTTTCTTTCACCGGAGCCGGTGGCGGACGCAGGCCGATTTCAGCGGTGAGCTTCAACTCTTTGCCGTTGCGCATCACCTGAATCGTGACCTTGTCAGTCGGCTTGATCCGCGCCACCTGATTCATCGAACGGCGGCCATCACCGGCCGGCTCGCCATCGATACTCAGAATCACATCGCCCAGTTGCAGGCCTGCTTTCTGCGCTGGACCGTCACGGAAAATCCCCGCTACCACAATGCCCGGGCGCCCGGACAAACCAAACGATTCGGCCAGTTCCTGAGTCAGCGGCTGCACTTCGATGCCCAGCCAGCCACGAATGACCTGGCCGTGCTCGATGATCGACTTCATCACTTCCATCGCCAGCTTCACCGGGATCGCAAAACCGATGCCCTGCGAGCCGCCGGATTTGGAAAAGATCGCGGTGTTGATGCCAGTGAGGTTGCCGTTGGCATCCACCAGTGCGCCGCCGGAATTGCCCGGATTGATCGCCGCGTCGGTCTGGATGAAGTCTTCGTAGTTGTTCAGGCCCAACTGGTTACGCCCGGTGGCGCTGATGATGCCCATAGTCACGGTCTGGCCGACGCCGAACGGATTGCCGATGGCCAGTGCGACGTCGCCGATGCGAATGTTGTCGGAGCGACCGACGGTGATCGCCGGCAGGTTTTTCAGATCGATCTTCAATACCGCGAGATCGGTTTCCGGATCGCTGCCAATCACGCGGGCGAGGGTTTCGCGACCATCCTTGAGCGCCACGACAATCTGGTCGGCGCCGCTGGTGACGTGGTTGTTGGTCAGGATGTAGCCTTCCGGGCTCATGATCACCCCGGAACCGAGGCTCGATTCCATGCGTTTCTGTTTCGGCGAGTTGTCACCGAAGAAGCGCCGGAACTGCGGATCCTCGAACAGCGGATGCGCCGGTTTGTTGATGACCTTGGTGGTGTACAGATTGACCACCGACGGTGCGGCAATGGAAACCGCATTGGCGTAGGACACCGGCCCCTGCTGCACGCTGGTGGTCTGCGGCGCCTGTTGCAGGTTGACGTCGAGGCTCGGCAGCCCGACCCACTCGGGGTAACGCTGAATAATCAGCAGAGCGATAAGCACACCGGCCAGCAGCGGCCAGCCAAAAAAACGCAGCGCCTTGAGCATTAAGCACGTCCTGGAAAAGTTGCAGGCGGGGTCAGACCGCCCATAATGTCGCGCATTATACGAGGCCGCGCGTGCCTCTGAACGGGATATTTAGGAGTCTTTCATGGCCGTTGCCCTCAGCACCCTCGTCGAAGAAGCCGACCGTTACCTGGCCAGTGCGAAAATCGCCGATTATTGTCCTAACGGTTTGCAGGTCGAAGGTCGTCCGCAAGTGATGCGCATCGTCAGCGGCGTCACCGCCAGCCAGGCGTTGCTAGATGCCGCCGTCGAGGCCGAGGCGGATCTGATCCTGGTGCATCATGGTTATTTCTGGAAGGGCGAAAACCCCTGCGTCACCGGGATGAAACAACGTCGATTGAAAACCCTGCTCAAGCACGACATCAGTTTGCTCGCCTATCACTTGCCGCTGGATCTGCACCCGGACGTCGGCAACAACGTGCAATTGGCGCGTCAGCTCGACATCACCGTCGAGGGGCCGCTGGACCCGAGCAATCCGAAAGTCGTCGGTCTGGTCGGTTCGCTGAATGAACCGATGACGGCGCGGGATTTCTCCCGCAGGGTTCAAGAGGTGATGGGCCGTGAGCCGCTGTTGATCGAAGGCAGCGGGATGATTCGCCGGGTCGGCTGGTGCACCGGTGGCGGCCAGGGTTACATCGATCAGGGCGTTGCCGCGGGTGTCGATCTGTTCATCAGCGGTGAGGCCTCCGAACAGACTTTTCACAGTGCCCGCGAAAACGACATCAGCTTCATCGCCGCCGGCCACCACGCCACCGAACGCTATGGCGTGCAGGCGCTGGGCGATTATCTGGCGAAACGTTTCGCCCTCGAACACATCTTCATCGATTGCCCCAACCCGATCTGACACACCGCGTTTCCCCTGTAGGAGTGAGCCTGCTCGCGATAGCGTTGTCATATCCGACATAGCGGTAACTGACTCACCGCTATCGCGAGCAGGCTCACTCCTACAGGGGTTCATCGGCCGAACTGGCAGGCATATTCATATGCCCTTTCGTTCTAGTAGGCGTCCTGATTAGAAGAGGTCGCTGTGCTAGGATTCCCCGCTCGAACACGGCCCGCTGGCCGTTCATAAGAAAGCTTTCGTGAGTAGCCATGGTCGACAAACTGACGCATCTGAAACAGCTGGAGGCGGAAAGCATCCACATCATCCGCGAGGTGGCCGCCGAGTTCGACAACCCGGTGATGCTGTACTCCATCGGTAAAGACTCCGCCGTGATGCTGCACCTGGCACGCAAGGCGTTCTTCCCGGGCAAACTGCCGTTTCCGGTGATGCACGTCGACACCCGCTGGAAATTCCAGGAAATGTACAAGTTCCGCGACAAGATGGTCGAAGAACTGGGCCTGGACCTCATCACCCATATCAACCCCGATGGCGTGGCGCAGAACATCAACCCGTTCACCCACGGCAGCGCCAAGCACACTGACATCATGAAAACCGAAGGTCTGAAACAGGCCCTCGACAAGCATGGCTTCGACGCAGCATTCGGCGGCGCCCGTCGTGATGAAGAGAAATCCCGCGCCAAAGAGCGCGTCTACTCGTTCCGCGACAGCAAGCACCGCTGGGACCCGAAAAACCAGCGCCCGGAACTGTGGAACGTCTACAACGGCAAGGTCAACAAGGGCGAATCCATTCGTGTGTTCCCGTTGTCGAACTGGACCGAACTGGACATCTGGCAGTACATCTACCTCGAAGGCATCCCGATTGTGCCGCTGTACTTCGCCGCCGAGCGCGAAGTCATCGAGAAGAACGGCACGCTGATCATGATCGACGACGAGCGCATCCTCGAGCACCTGTCCGATGAAGACAAGGCGCGCATCGTCAAAAAGAAAGTGCGGTTCCGCACCCTTGGCTGCTACCCGTTGACGGGCGCGGTGGAGTCCGAGGCCGAAAGCCTCACGGACATCATTCAGGAAATGCTCCTGACGCGAACTTCCGAGCGCCAGGGCCGGGTCATCGACCACGATGGCGCAGGCTCGATGGAAGACAAAAAACGTCAAGGCTACTTTTAAGCTTCGAGTTACAAGCGGCAAGCTGCAAGTTAAAGGCGGTATGCGTAGCTTTGCAGTTTGGCGCTTGCAGCCGGTTGCTGCGAGCCGGAATCGGATGACTCGTAATGGATTTCGAGAGACTGGTTGTATGGCAGCGAAGCAAATGTCTGGCGGTGAGGATTTTCAAAGAGTTTGCGCGGTGCGGGGATTTTGGATTCAAGGATCAGATCACCCGTTCTGCACTTTCAGTGCCTTCCAATATTGCTGAAGGCATGGAGCGTCGGAGTTGCAAAGAAAAGGTTCATTTTCTTTGGATTGCGAAAGCTTCTTGTGGAGAGCTGCGCACCCAGATCCTGATAGGCCGAGATATCGCTTACATCGCAGAACCACTGGCTGAAAATTGGATTATGGAGACCCGAGAGCTTTCTAGGATGCTGGTTGGGTTGATCAACAAAATTTCTGACTAGCTGTACGCCGACAAGCTTGCCGCTTGAAGCTTACAGCTTGGAGCTTGAATGCAATGAGCCATGTTTCTGATTTGATCAGCGAGGACATCCTCGCCTACCTGGGCCAGCACGAACGTAAAGAGCTGCTGCGCTTTTTGACTTGCGGTAACGTCGATGACGGCAAGAGCACCCTGATCGGGCGCCTGCTGCACGACTCGAAAATGATCTACGAAGATCACCTCGAAGCGATTACCCGCGACTCGAAGAAAGTCGGCACCACCGGTGACGATATCGATCTGGCGCTGCTGGTCGACGGTTTGCAGGCCGAGCGTGAGCAGGGCATCACCATTGATGTCGCGTATCGTTATTTCTCGACCGCCAAACGCAAATTCATCATCGCCGACACCCCCGGCCATGAGCAGTATACCCGCAACATGGCCACCGGTGCGTCCACCTGTGACCTGGCGATCATTCTGGTCGACGCGCGTTACGGCGTGCAGACCCAGACCCGTCGCCACAGCTTCATTGCATCGCTGCTGGGCATCAAACATATCGTCGTCGCCATCAACAAGATGGACCTCAAAGGTTTTGACGAGGGTGTGTTCGAGTCGATCAAGGCTGACTACCTGAAGTTTGCCGAAGGCTTGAAGATGAAGCCGACCAGCATGCACTTTGTGCCGATGTCGGCCCTCAAGGGCGACAACGTGGTGAACAAGTCCGAGCGCTCGCCGTGGTACACCGGTCAGTCGCTGATGGAAATCCTCGAGACCGTGGAAGTCGCGGGCGATCGCAATTTCAGCGATCTGCGTTTCCCGGTGCAGTACGTCAACCGGCCGAACCTGAACTTCCGTGGTTTCGCCGGTACGCTGGCCAGCGGCATCGTGCACAAGGGCGACGAAGTCGTCGTGTTGCCGTCGGGCAAGAGCAGCCGGGTCAAATCCATTGTCACCTTCGAAGGTGAGCTGGAGCATGCCGGTCCTGGTCAAGCGGTGACGCTGACCATGGAAGACGAAATCGACATTTCACGTGGCGACCTGCTGGTGCATGCCGACAACGTGCCGCCGGTCACCGACAGCTTCGAAGCGATGCTGGTGTGGATGGCTGAAGAGCCGATGCTGCCGGGCAAGAAGTACGACATAAAACGCGCCACCAGTTACGTGCCGGGCTCGATCGCCAGCATCGTCAACAAGGTCGACGTGAACACTCTGGAAGAAGGCCCGGCGAGCGCGTTGCAGCTCAACGAAATCGGCAAGGTGAAGATTGCGCTCGACGCGCCGATCGCCCTCGACGGTTACGACAGCAACCGCACCACCGGCGCGTTCATCGTCATTGACCGGTTGACCAATGGCACCGTCGGCGCCGGCATGATCGTCGCCCAACCAGTGGCGCACGGCACCGCCACGCACCACGGCAAACTGGCCCACGTTGCTACTGAAGAACGTGCTCAGCGCTTCGGCCAGCAACCGGCGACGGTGTTGTTCAGCGGCCTGTCGGGCGCGGGCAAGAGCACCCTGGCGTATGCGGTCGAGCGCAAGCTGTTCGACATGGGCCGGGCGGTATTTGTGCTGGACGGGCAGAACCTGCGTCATGACCTTAATAAAGGTCTGCCACAGGACCGTGCCGGCCGTACCGAGAACTGGCGGCGTGCCGCGCATGTGGCGCGTCAGTTCAACGAAGCGGGCTTGCTGACCCTGGCTGCGTTCGTTGCGCCGAGTGCCGAAGGTCGCGAGCAGGCCAGGGAGCTGATCGGCAAGGAGCGTCTGTTGACGGTCTATGTGCAGGCTTCGCCAACTGTTTGCGCTGAGCGTGACCCGCAAGGTCTGTACGCTGCTGGCGGTGACAACATCCCGGGCGAATCCTTCCCGTACGACGTGCCGTTGAATGCCGATCTGGTGATCGACACGCAGTCGCTGAGTCTGGAAGACAGCGTCAAGCAAGTGCTGGAGCTGCTGCGTAAACGCGGCGCGATCTAAGCAAAAAACAGCGGCGAGCTTTTAGCTTCGAGCTGCAAGAAAAAGCCCGCCGATGAGTGATCATCGGCGGGCTTTTTTTATTCGGGTCAACCCGGTCGATTGTAGGAGTGAGCCTGCTCGCGATAGCGGTGCTTCAATCAACATCGATGGTGGCTGATCCACTGCTATCGCGAGCAGGCTCACTCCTACAGAGGGTTAGCGGCGGTCGGGATATTCGCGGTGCAGTTGCTCCAGCAACGCATCCTTGTCCAGCCACAGCTGATTGATCCAGCCCTGAAACTGCAAACGATACTCGCCGTCCTGGTCGTAGTTCTTGCCGATGAAGGCCGGTGGAATTTTCAGCTCTTCAAAGTGCACGACCACATCGCGCACATTGCCGCTGAGCAAGTCCCAGAACCCCGGGCGTCCGGCCGGGTAGTGGATGGTCACGTTGACGATCGATTCCAGTTGCTCGCCCATCGCGTCCAGCACAAAGGCGATCCCGCCGGCCTTCGGCTTGAGCAGGTATTTGAACGGCGATTGCTGCTGCGCATGCTTGCCTTCGGTGAAACGCGTGCCTTCGACGAAGTTGAAAATGCCCACCGGGTTATTGCGGAATTTCGCGCAGGTCTTGCGCGTGGTTTCCAGGTCTTTGCCTTTTTTCTCCGGGTGCTTGGCCAGGTAGGCTTTGGAGTAGCGTTTCATGAACGGAAAGCCCAGCGCCCACCACGCCAGACCGATCACCGGGACCCAGATCAGCTCCTGCTTGAGGAAGAATTTCAGCGGCTGAATGCGCCGGTTGAGCACGTATTGCAGCACCAGAATATCGACCCAGCTCTGGTGGTTGCTGGTGATCAGATATGAGTGCTGATAGTCCAGACCTTGCAGGCCGCTGATGTGCCAGCGGGTGCGCCGGACCAGATTCATCCAGCCCTTGTTGTTGCTGATCCACGCCTCGTGAGTGTGGCTCATCAGCCAACCGGCGATGCGTTGCGTCAGGGCGAACGGCAATGCCTTGACCAGCGCCACGCAGAACAGAAACGAGCACAGCAGAATCGTATTGAGCGCCAACAGCAGCGAGGCGATTACGCCGCGCACGGGTGCAGGGAGAAAGTCCAGCATTTACACATCCATAGGTCGGTTGGCGGCTTGAATCGCGGTGAGCGCGATGGTGTAGACGATGTCATCGACTTGCGCGCCGCGCGGCAGATCGTTCACCGGTTTGCGCAAGCCTTGCAGCATCGGCCCGAGACTGACGCAATCGGCGCTGCGCTGCACCGCTTTGTGCGTGGTGTTGCCGGTGTTCAAATCCGGGAACACAAACACCGTGGCGCGCCCGGCAACCTGACTGTTCGGCGCCAGTTGACGGGCCACTTCGGCATTGGCGGCAGCGTCGTATTGCAGCGGGCCGTCGATCAGCAGCGAGTGCTGTTGCTCGTGAGCGAGCAGGGTCGCTTCGCGGACTTTCTCGACTTCTTCGCCGCTGGCCGATTCGCCGCTGGAGTAGCTGATCATCGCCACGCGCGGCGTGATGCCGAACGCCGCAGCCGAGTCAGCGCTTTGCAGGGCGATCTCGGCCAGTTCGCTGGCGCTCGGATGCGGGTTCATCACGCAGTCGCCGTACACCAGCACTTCCTCCGGGAACAGCATGAAAAACACCGACGACACCAAGGTGCAGCCCGGCGCAGTCTTGATCAGTTGCAGCGCCGGGCGGATGGTGTTGGCGGTGGTGTTGATCACCCCGGATACCAGGCCATCGACTTCATCCAGCGCGAGCATCATGGTACCGATCACCACGGTGTCTTCCAGTTGCTGCTCGGCCATCGGCGCGTTGAGGCTCTTGGTCTTGCGCAGGGCGACCATCGGCTCGACGTAGCGCTCGCGAATCAGGTCCGGATCCAGTATCTCCAGCCCCGCAGGCAAGACGATACCCTGAGCGCGGGCCACCGCTTCGACGTCCTCGGGTTTGGCCAGCAACACGCAACGGGCAATCCCGCGTTCCTGGCAGATCGCCGCCGCTTGCACGGTGAACGGCTCGCTGCCTTCGGGCAGAACGATGCGTTTATTGGCCGCTTGCGCACGTTGAATCAGCTGATAGCGGAACACTGCCGGCGACAGACGCATCTCGCGCGGCGTGCCGCAACGCTGGTGCAGCCAGTTGGCGTCGAGATGGCTGGCGACGAAATCGGTGATGATCTCGGCGCGCTCGCGGTCGTCGATCGGAATTTCCTTGTTCAGGCCATTCAACAGGTTGGCGGTGTCGTAGGAGCCGGTGCTCACCGACAACACCGGCAGGCCGGCCTGGAATGCGCCACGGCACAGATCCATGATGCGCGGATCGGGCAGGGTGTCGCTGGTCAGCAGCAGCCCGGCCAGCGGCACGCCGTTGATCGCCGCGAGGCTGACGGCAAGGATGATGTCGTCGCGATCACCCGGCGTCACCACCAGTACACCGGGCTTGAGCAGCTCGACGGTGTTGCGCATGGTCCGCGCGCAAATAATGATGTTGCTCATGCGCCGGGTTTCGTAGTCCCCGGCATTGAGCACTTGCGCGCCCATCAGATCGGCGACGTCGCGGGTGCGCGGCGCGTTGAGTTCCGGTTGGAACGGGATGCAGCCGAGCAAGCGGAAATCACCGCTGCGCAGCAACGGCGAGTGTTCTTTCAGGCGCGCGGCAAAAGCTTCCATGCTCTCGTCAGTCTTGACCTTGTTGAGGATAACGCCGAGCACTTTCGGGTCTTTCGGGCCACCGAACAATTGCGCCTGCAACTCGACGCGGCCGGACAGTTCGGCCAGCACTTCGTTTTCCGGTGCCGAAACCAGAATCACCTCGGCATCGAGGCTCTTGGCTAAGTGCAGATTGACCCGCGCGGCATAACTGGCGCTGCGGGTCGGCACCATGCCCTCAACGACCAGCACGTCTTTGCCGACCGCCGCTTGTTGATACAGGGTGATGATTTCTTCGAGCAGTTCGTCGAGCTGGCCGTCACCGAGCATCCGCTCTACGTGCGCCAGGCCCAGGGGTTGCGGCGGTTTCAGGCCATGGGTGCGCGCCACCAGCTCGGTGGAGCGCTCCGGGCCGGTGTCGCCGGGGTGCGGCTGGGCGATCGGTTTGAAGAAACCGACTTTAAGCCCCGCGCGCTCAAGCGTACGCACCAGCCCGAGACTGATGGAGGTCAGACCCACGCCAAAATCGGTGGGGGCGATAAAAAAAGTTTGCATCGGAATTCTCTATGCAAGGGTGTCCGCCTATGGCTGGCCGACTACCGAAATTCAGTCGCCAAGGTTATCGCTAACCGAGCCTTGTGCGCACCAGCCACAGGCAAAAGGTTGACCTGTTTTTCAATACGTTGCGCCGGGTCGAGCACCCACGCCCGCGATTGCCACGGCGGCTGATGACGCAGGTGCTGGGTGTGGCCACAGGAAAGTTCGACCACCCAATGACCCTCTTCGTCCTGATGAAAGCCTGTGATCGTCGAAACCCGTTTGTCCGGGTTGTGTTCGCTTTCGTGCGATTGCTTCGCTAAACTTGGCCTTTCTATATTCTTATGCAAAAGGTCTCGCCCCATGCTGATCGCCGCCAATAAGGCTGTCTCCATCGACTATACCCTGACCAACGACGCTGGTGAGGTCATCGACAGCTCCGCCGGCGGCGCTCCGCTGGTTTACCTGCAAGGCGCAGGCAACATCATCCCGGGCCTGGAAAAAGCCCTGGAAGGCAAGGCTGTCGGCGACGAGCTGAAAGTAGCCGTCGAGCCGGAAGACGCTTACGGCGAATACGCCGCCGAGCTGGTCAGCACCCTGAGCCGCAGCATGTTCGAAGGCGTCGACGAGCTGGAAGTCGGCATGCAGTTTCACGCTTCGGCGCCGGACGGCCAGATGCAGATCGTGACCATCCGTGACCTCGACGGCGATGACGTGACGGTTGATGGCAACCACCCGCTTGCCGGCCAGCGTCTGAACTTCCAGGTGAAGATCGTCGACATCCGTGACGCCAGCCAGGAAGAAATCGCTCATGGCCACGTCCATGGCGAAGGTGGCCATCACCACTGATTTTCTGCGCTAAGCTTCGAGTACTGGAGAGGCGCCTGCGGGCGCCTTTTTAGTCCGCGGCTGTCCTTGGTAGGCCACGCCAAGTGGCTGTTTCGAGAAGAACAGAGAATCCTGGAGTTCGTCATGAGTGCTTTTCACGACCTTAAGTTGACAGCCCTGGATGGTCAGGAGCTACCGCTGGCGCCGTTCAAGGGCCAAGTCGTGCTGGTGGTCAACGTCGCCTCCAAATGCGGCTTGACCCCTCAGTACGCGGCGCTGGAAAACCTGTATCAGCAATACAAAGGCAAAGGCTTCAGCGTGCTGGGCCTGCCATGCAATCAGTTTGCCGGGCAGGAACCGGGCTCGGAGCAAGAGATTCAGGAATTCTGCAAACTCAACTATGGCGTGACGTTTCCGTTGTCGAGCAAGCTCGAAGTCAACGGCCACGAGCGTCATCAGCTGTACCGTTTGCTGGCGGGCGAGGGCGCCGAATTTCCTGGCGACATCACCTGGAATTTCGAAAAGTTCCTGCTCGGCAAGGACGGCCGCGTACTGGCGCGGTTCTCGCCGCGTACGGCGCCGGATGATCCATCCGTGATTGCCGCGATCGATAAAGCGCTGGGCTGAATCGTGAATATCGCAGCCAGTCGGCTGCGATTTTTTTTGCCTGGCTTTTGACCTTTAATCATTCAGATCAATAGTGGTATCGCGTTAGGCTGCGCGCGCATATTATCGCCGTCATATGAATTCATGACCCGTCGATCATTTTCGTGGAGCCTTTCGATGCCCGTTCAAGCCTTGTTCAAACCGTTCCACCTCGGTGCCCTCGAACTGCCGACCCGCGTGGTCATGGCGCCGATGACCCGCTCGTTTTCCCCAGGCGGTGTGCCGAACTCTAAAGTCATTGAATACTACCGTCGCCGTGCGGCAGCCGGGGTTGGCCTGATCATCACTGAGGGCACCACGGTCGGCCACATCGCCTCCAACGGTTATCCCAACGTCCCGCAGTTCTTCGGTGAAGCGCCATTGGCCGGCTGGAAAAAAGTCGTCGATGCGGTCCACGCCGAAGGCGGCAAGATCGTTCCGCAACTGTGGCATGTGGGTAGCGTGCGCCGCATCGGCACCGAGCCAGATGCCAGCGTGCCGGGCTACGGCCCGTCGGAAAAGCTCAAGGATGGTCAGGTCGTGGTGCACGGCATGACCAAACAAGACATTCAGGAGGTGATCGCCGCATTCGCCCAGGCAGCTAAAGATGCGCAAAGCATCGGCATGGACGGCGTCGAGATCCACGGCGCCCACGGTTACCTGATCGACCAGTTTTTCTGGGAAGGCAGCAACCAGCGCACTGACGAATACGGCGGCAGCCTGGCCAACCGTTCGCGTTTCGCCATCGAACTGATTCAAGCGGTGCGCGCCGCGGTCGGCGAGGGCTTCCCGATCATCTTCCGTTTTTCGCAGTGGAAGCAGCAGGATTACACCGCACGCCTGGTGCAAACACCGGAGGCGCTGGGTGAATTCCTCAAACCGTTGTCTGACGCCGGCGTGGATATTTTCCACTGCTCGACGCGGCGTTTCTGGGAGCCGGAATTCGACGGCTCCGAACTGAACCTGGCCGGCTGGACGCGCAAACTCACCGGCAAACCGACCATCACCGTAGGCAGTGTCGGTCTGGATGGCGAGTTTTTGCAGTTCATGGTCAACACCGACAAGATCGCGCAACCGGCCAGTCTGGAAAACCTGCTGGAGCGTTTGAACAAAGAGGAATTCGATCTGGTGGCGGTAGGGCGTGCGCTGCTGGTCGACCCGGACTGGGCGCAGAAGGTTCGCGAAGGGCGTGAGCAGGATATTTTGCCGTTCAGCCGTGAGGCGTTGATGACGCTGGTTTAAACGGCCCCCAACAGGGCCTCATCGCCAGCAGGCTGGCTCCCATAGGGGATCGTGTTCACAACACAACCCCCTGTAGGAGTGAGCCTGCTCGCGATAGGGGTCTACAAGTCAGCACACATTCAAGGCAGGGTCTGCGCATCCGGCACTACCTGCTCCCCCAGACAAGCCCCGCGCAAATGTCCCTCAAACTGCTCGATGATTGCGCCCCAACCCTGGCGACTCGCATGTTGTCGCGCATTCAGCCGCACACAGCGCAACCGCTCATCTTCTTCCAGCAACCACATAGCCGCCTCGCAAAACGCCTGCTCATCGCCGGGCATCGCCGACACGCCGTTGTAACCATGGCGAATATGCTGCGCCGCGGCTGCCTGATCGTAGGCCACCACGCCCAGTCCCGAGGCCAGTGCTTCGAGTACGACATTGCCGAAGGTTTCAGTCAGACTGGGAAACAGAAATACATCGCCTGACGCATAGTGCGCGGCCAGCGCTTCCCCGCGCTGCGCCCCGCAGAAAATCGCCTCAGGCAAATCCTTCTCCAGCGCTGCACGTTGCGGTCCGTCGCCGACGATGATCAGTTTCAGATTGCGCTGTGGATAACTTGCCCGAAGTTGTTCGAAGCAACGTTTGAGCAGACCAAGGTTCTTTTCAGGCGCGAGTCGTCCTACGTGAATCACGGCAATGTCACGCTCGGACAGTGCCCATTGCTCACGCAGTGCGTTCAGCCGTTTGCTCGGATGGAACAACTGGCTGTCCACGCCCCGCGACAGCAACGCCAAGCGCTCGAAATGCCGTCGTTCCAGTTCCAGCCGCTGACTGACACTCGGCACCAGGGTCAGCGCGGAGCGGTTGTGAAACCAGCGCAGATAATGCGTGAGCATCCGCGTCAGCAAACCGAGGCCGTACTGGCTGGTGTATTGCTGAAAGTTGGTGTGAAAGCCACTGACCACCGCAATGCCCAGGCGCCGTGCCGCTCGCAGCGCCGACAAACCCAGCGGGCCTTCGGTGGCGATGTACAACACGTCCGGCCGCTGGCGCTTCCAGCGGCGCAGCAGTTTGTGCATCGACGACTGACCCCATTGCAGCCCCTGATATCCCGGCAGTGGCCAGCCGCGACACAACAGCAACGCCGCATCCTCACTGCGCTGCGGATCACAGGCCTGCCGTGGCCGCACCAGCTCGACCTGATGCCCGCGGGCGCGCAAGCCCTCGCACAAGCGGCCAAGGGTATTGGCCACGCCGTTGATTTCCGGTGGGAAGGTTTCGCTGATCAGGGTGATGTTTAGCGCTGTCGTCATGACCTCAGTGTCGGCTGAGGCCATGTCGAGGTTGTGACGTTCAGGTGATGGATTTGTGACGGGGTCAGCGTTGGGTCACAAGGTTTTCGGCGCCACGCTCACGCACCCAGAACAACGTCGCCCCGGCCACTGCGGCCGGCATCATCAGGATATTGACCACCGGAATCAGCAGCACCAGATAAACGATCCCGCCAAAGCTCATGCTCTGCCAGCGTTTTTCCCGCAGCCAGGCGAGCATTTCGTTCCAGCCCAGTTTGTGGTTGTCCGCCGGGTAGTCGATGTACTGGATCGCCATCATCCACACGCCGAACAGCAGCCATAGCGGTGCGGCGACGATGTTCACCACCGGAATGAACGACAGGATGAACAGGCCGATCGCTCGGGGCAGGAAGTAGCCGAGCTTGCGCATTTCCCGGGCGAAGGTGCGCGGGATCATTGCGATCAGTTCGCCCCAGCTGAAGGCCGGGAAGTCGTCGGTGCCGCGTACCACCACTTCGACTTTTTCAGCGAGAAAGCCGTTAAAGGGCGCGGCGATCACGTTGGCCAGCATGGTGAAAGTGAAAAACACCATCAGCGCCACGAGTACCACAAACAGCGGCCAGAGAATGTAGCTGAGAAAACTCAGCCACTCGGGCAACGAGGGCATCAGTGTGTCGACCCACAGGCTGAACTGATGGCCTGCCAGATAGATCAATCCGACGAACAGCACCAGGTTGATCGCCAGTGGCAGCAGCACAAACAGGCGCAGGCTGGGGCTGAGAACCAGTTTGAGGCCTTCGCGCAGGTATTGCGGGCCGGACAGAACAGGGGCGGGCATAAGGTGCTCCGAGCAAGGGAAAACGCGCCGACCTTACCGGCTTTGCCGTGACCGGGAAAGCGCGGTAAGGCGATCGACATTCACTGTAACAAAGACGTCCATCACATCAGCGCTTCGGCATAGAGACCACCTATGAGCTGGATTGTTAAACCGTATTTCCTTAATCTTGCCCCCCTCGATACGCTTCACCCAACTTTTTACAGGACTGTCGAGTTCAAGCCTTCCCCAAGGTGTCCACGGTCCTTTTTTATTCCCGCCGGCAGTCCGGCGATCCGCGCCAGTGTTTCGGCCCGGTCAACAGGAGCAGGTCATGTCTGAAGTCCGTCATTCGCGAGTGATTATTCTCGGTTCCGGCCCTGCCGGTTACAGCGCTGCGGTCTACGCGGCCCGTGCCAACCTCAAGCCACTGCTGATCACCGGCATGCAGGCCGGCGGTCAACTGACCACCACCACCGAAGTCGACAACTGGCCGGGCGACGTCCATGGTCTGACTGGCCCGGTGCTGATGGAGCGCATGCGTGAGCACGCCGAGCGCTTTGAAACCGAGATCGTTTTCGATCACATCAACGCCGTCGACTTCGCTGCCAAGCCGTACACCCTGACCGGCGACAGCGCCGTCTACACCTGCGACGCGCTGATCATCGCCACCGGCGCCAGCGCTCGCTACCTGGGCCTGCCTTCGGAAGAAGCGTTCATGGGCAAAGGCGTGTCGGCCTGCGCGACCTGCGACGGTTTCTTCTACCGCAACAAGCCGGTCGCCGTGGTCGGCGGCGGCAACACTGCCGTTGAGGAAGCGCTGTACCTGGCCAACATCGCCAGCACCGTGACCCTGATCCACCGCCGCGAAACCTTCCGCGCCGAGAAGATCCTGATCGACAAGCTCAACGCCCGTGTGGCCGAAGGCAAGATCATCCTCAAGCTCAACGCCAACCTCGACGAAGTGCTGGGCGACAATATGGGCGTGACCGGTGCGCGTCTGCGCAACAACGACGGCAGCTTTGACGAGATCAAAGTCGACGGCGTGTTCATCGCGATCGGCCACACGCCGAACACTTCGCTGTTCGAAGGTCAGTTGACGTTGAAAGACGGTTATCT
Organism: Pseudomonas granadensis; assembly: GCF_900105485.1. Lineage (GTDB taxonomy): Bacteria > Pseudomonadota > Gammaproteobacteria > Pseudomonadales > Pseudomonadaceae > Aquipseudomonas > Aquipseudomonas granadensis. The sequence continues at coordinate 690,628 of NZ_LT629778.1, forward strand.
GGTCGTGCAGGGCGGCCGTGAAGGCAACGCAACCGCGACCAGCGTCGAAGGTATCTTCGCCGCCGGCGACGTGGCAGACCACGTTTACCGTCAGGCCATTACCTCGGCCGGCGCCGGCTGCATGGCGGCACTGGACACCGAGCGTTACCTGGACGGTCTGCAGAACGCTACGTTCTAAGATCGCAGGCACAAAAAAACCGGCCAGATTGGCCGGTTTTTTATGCCCGTTATTCCTGCTCCACCGCAATTCATTGCAGGAGTGAGCCTGCTCGCAATAGCGGTGTACCAGTCAATACAGGAGTCGACTGATACACCGCTATCGCGAGCAGGCTCACTCCTACAGGGAAGGCGTTGCGGCGGGAATCAGCGGCGAGTCAGTGGCTGGGCGGTGAATTTGACGCCGGCCAGGCCGTGCTTGATCAGCGCACGGATATTGCCGTGATCGCTGCCCTCAGGCGTCGCCAGCACCGAGCGGTAGTGCTCGCCAAACGCCAGCAGCGCTTCGTCATCGCTCAGGCCTTCCAGCAACGCCAGGCCCAGAGTCTTGCAGGAACCTTCGTTCTGCCCGGCGGCGTTTTCCACGCCACCGTTGTTGAATGCCTGCGGCTGATAGTCGTAAGCGGCGGCAATGAACGCCAGTGTGTCAGCGAAGGCATGTTCGCCGCTGTCGAGGCTGGCGCGCAGGGTGTTCAGATCAGTCATCGGTCTTTCCTTTGGCGAACGCGGCTTGCTGCTCGGCGCTGGCTTCTTGCTGATATTGGGCTTTCCACTCGGCGTACGGCATGCCGTAAACCACTTCGCGGGCATCGTCGAGGCTGACCTCGATCTGGCGCTCGTCGGCTTCGGCCTTGTACCACTTCGAGAGGCAATTGCGGCAGAATCCGGCGAGGTTCATCAGATCGATGTTCTGCACATCCTTGCGGCTGTCCAGATGGGCGACCAGCCGACGAAAAGCGGCGGCTTCGAGTTCGAGGCGTTGTTGATCAGTCATGGGGGTCTCTGCGAGACAGCTTTGAGCGGCAAGCTTGAAGCTGCAAGATTGGGTCGGGGTTGGCCTTTAGCTTACCGCTTGAAGCTTGGAGCTTGAAGCTCAGCGGCTTGCTGCGAGCGTTATCGATACCGATTCGGCAAATCGCAGCGCATGCGGTTTGTCGACTTCGACTTCGGCGTACAGCACCGATTCGTTGGTCATCACCAGATCGAGCAACTCCTGGGTCAGGCGTTCGAGCAGGGCAAAGCGGTTGCCTTCGACATGGGCGATGATCGCCTTGGTGATGGTGCGGTAATTCAGCGCGTGATCGATGTCGTTGTCACGCACCGCTTCCTGCGCGGCATACAGGATGGTCAGGTTGATCAGCACATCCTGCTTGTTGAGGATTTCGTCCTCGTTGATCCCGATAAAGGTGCGCAAGCGCAGATCCTTGACCCGGATGCGCGCCATTCCCGGTTGAAGTTGTGGCATTTACTTGCTCCGTCCAATCAATTGCAGAAACTCCTGGCGGGTGGTGTTCGAATCGCGGAACGCGCCGAGCATGACCGAGGTGTTCATCGTCGAATTCTGTTTCTCGACACCGCGCATCATCATGCACATGTGTCTGGCCTCGATGACCACGGCAACGCCAGCGGCACCGGTGACCTGTTGCACCGCATCGGCGATTTGCCGGGTGAGGTTTTCCTGAATCTGCAGGCGCCGGGCGAACATGTCCACCAATCGCGCGACCTTCGACAAACCCAGCACCTTGCCCGTCGGAATATAAGCCACATGGGCCTTGCCAATGAAGGGCAGCAGGTGATGTTCGCACAACGAATACAACTCGATGTCGGCGACGATGATCATTTCGTCGGTGTCGGACGCAAACAGCGCGCCATTGACGATTTCCTCGACGCTTTGCGCGTAACCATGACACAGGTATTGCATGGCCTTGGCCGCGCGCACCGGGGTGTCGAGCAAGCCTTCGCGATCGGGGTTTTCACCGAGGCCGAGGAGGATTTCACGGTAATTCTCAGGCAGTGAGCGGGTCATGGAAATCCTCGCGATTCGGCTTATTTAAGGTGCCGTCCGCCGTTGACGGTCAGGGTCGTACCGGTGACATAGGGGTTGTCGAGCAGATAGCGCAGGCTCTGGTAGATCACTTCGCTGCCGGGCTCGATGCCCAGCGCCGATTTGGCCAGCGCCTTGGCGCGGTACGCCGCGTTGTCGTCGGGATTGAACAATAGCAGGGCCGGGGCGATGCCGTTGACCTTGATGGCCGGCGCATAGCGCGCCGCGAAAGACAGGGTCAGGCTGTCGAGCCCGGCTTTGCTCGCGCAGTAGCCAATGTGCTTGCTGCTGCCCTTGCGAGTGACATCATCGCTGATGTGGACGATGTCGGCGGGCGTCGAGCGTTGCAGCAGATCGGCGCAGTGCAGATTGATCAGATACGGCGCGAGCATGTGCAGATTGATCATGCGTGTGAAAGCTTCGGTCTCGTTGCCTGGCGTTTCGGCGAGCCATTCGGAGGCGTTGTGCACGATTGCGCGCAGGCTGTCGGTGTGGTTTTTCAGTTCGCTGATGAACGTCAGAATCCCGGCCTCAGTGGCGAAATCTGCAAACAGGCCGATGGCGCCCAGATCGCGCAAGGTCTGTACGCCGGGGCGTTCGGTGCGGTAAGTGAAGATGACCCGATGACCGTCTTCAAGCAAACGCTGCGCGCAATGCAGACCGACACGTTGTGCGGCGCCAGTGATGAGAATCGGGGCGGCGGAATCAGGCATGAACGGCTCGCAACGCTGGGAAAGCAAAAACTATAACAGCGAGCGCAGCCGCACACCTATTACCGCAAAGACCAAGACCTGTGAGCGAGCAGGCTCGCTCTCACAAAAGAATCAGTGATGTTGCGTAGAGGGTGTCGCCGGTAACCGCCGCGCCGGCGTGCTGTTCAACCAGTTCGCCAGCAAACGCGTCGACAGCGGAATGAACAGGTACACCATCAATGGCGTCAGGCACGCGGTGCTGATCAGCACGCGTGGCAGCAAGCTCATTTCGCCCAGCAATGGGCCAAGCAAAAAGTTGAAAATCAGCGACACGGGAAAAAACGCCAGCCAGATCGCCACGGCCTGCTTCCAGCGCGGCGGACGTTGTCCGGCAGCGCCGAACCAGCCTTCGATACCGCTGACCCTATGTTCCTTGGGGTGGGCGAACAGGTCGCTGCCACGGCTCAGCCACGCGGTGCGCGATGCCGAATGTTCCCAGGCGTGCAGGGTTTGCTCATCGACAAAGCGGAAGATGATCTGGAATTCGTTATCGCCGGGCGGCGGAGCGAGCACACCGGAACCCAGATAACCGGAAAAGTCCGTGGCCAGTTGTTCGCCTTCGCGCAACCAGGTCATGAGGTCCTGGTAGCGGCCGTCGGCGACGCGACGGGCTACCATCAGCGTGACGGGGGAAGTAGACATTTTGTATCTCCATATTTCAATCGCGTCGCTCCGGGTAGGAGGTTCGCCTGACGCAGCGCCGGGGTAGAGGGCTGCGCTTTTCATCAAGCAAGGATTATTCCGGTTTTTCCCGATTAAACCAGCGACATTCGTCGCATTTGCCTACTTGAACGCTATCGGCGGATAAGCGTTAGAATGGGATCCAAATTTCTGACATGGAAGTTAAGTGTTCTATGCCTGTGATCACGGACGCAAACCCTGCTTCGCAGGTATCAGAGGCGCTGCAACGCGCCGAGCTGTTCCCCATTCGTGAAGTCGCCCGGCTCACTGGCGTGAACCCGGTAACCTTGCGCGCCTGGGAACGGCGCTATGGCTTGATCCAGCCGACACGCACCGAAAGCGGGCATCGGCTCTACTCGATGAGCGAAATCGAGCGTGTACGCAGCATCGTCGACTGGATCGATCGCGGCGTCGCGGTCAGCAAGGTCGGCAAGATTCTCGCCAAGACCGAACCGCTGAAAGCCCTGGCGCATATCATTCCTGACGATCTGGTTCAGGCTGATTACCGGCAATGGCAGGAACAGATCCAGCAGGCAGTCAGTGCATTCGATGATCAGCAACTGGATCGGGTCTATGGGCAGATCTTCTCTTCTTATGCCTTGGCGGTGGCGTTCCAGGACATCCTGATGCCGTTGTGGCGGCACATGCTGCAACGTCAGGACGCGTTCGGGCAAACCAGCGAGTGGCTGTTCTACGACGGATTCCTGCGCGCGCGGGTGCTGCAACGGATTGTCATGCTGCGCGGCGCGCAACCGCGACGGGTGATCGTCAGCGCGCTGGCCGGGCAATGCCGTGAGCTGGAACTGCTGGTGGCGGCGCTGTTTCTCAGCGGCAACAATTCCGGGGTTCGGGTGTTGACCACCGGCCAGCCGTTCGATGAACTGACGCTGGTCTGCGAAAAGGTCAGACCCGATGCGCTGGTGCTGTTTTCCAACCATGCGCCCACCACCGATTTGCCGCGGCGTCTGAATCGCCTTGCGTTGGGTCTTGATTGCCAATTGATGCTGGCCGGGGATGCAGCGGATCTGGCGGAGGACAGTCTGGCCGGATCTTCGGTTGCCTGTCTGGGTAATGAAGGCACGAACATGCGTCAACGCATGATGCAATTTCTAGCGGGAAATCTGGATACCTGATCAGTTATGCAGAGCAGGGTGGGTCAGGCGATGTTGCTGCAGAATGAACTGGCGCAGACGTTCGGTTTCGTCGCTGTCGGTCTGACTCAGTTCGTAGGCATAAAAACCGTTTTCGGTTTCTCGTTCGAAATGCCCGCGCAGTGAAATCCGCTCGTATCCGGAAGGGCTGAACCACAACGCGAAATGCTTGGGTGGCTTGGTCTTGTTGCGCACTTCCAGCAACACACCCTTGTGCGACACCTCATGTACCCACAACGTCCCCGGCTGTCCTTTGGCGTTTTCCAGCGCTACCGGCTCTTCCAACACCAGTCGCCATGGCCTTACCGATGGGCCGTCTTCGTAGATGCTCGGGACGCCGAGGCGCAGATGCAGCGCGTGGAATTCGTCTTCGACCAAATGCAACGGGAAGGTCATTTGCTGGTTTTCGAAGTTGGCCTGGATGGTCACTTGCTCGTGGGCGGCCAGCCGCGTGAGCAGATCGCGGATCTGCGAACCGCCGTTAACCAGCAGACTCGACGTCGCATCCCGCACGTTCAGTTTCGGGTTGTGCTGCATCTTCTGGATGAAATCCAGCTCATCCTGAGTGAGAAGGGCGTCGCGCTGCATGGCTAACTCGAAAGATATAATTACAAAGTCATTGTTGATTGTAGTTAATGACCATCGGTTCGCGGTTTTGTTTTAACCGTTGGTCGCTTTCAAAGCATTCAGTTCCGCCTGCAAGGCGGCAACCTGGGCTTCCAGTTGCGCCACGCGTTGCTGAGCCTTGATCTGAACGGTCACGTCTTTCTGCACACCGACGAAGTAGGTTTGGCCATCGTCGGCATTCTTCACTGTCGATAGCGACAGTTCGTTCCAGAATGGCGTGCCGTCCTTGCGATAGTTACGCAGGATCTCCCGACACGATCCACCGTCCCGCAGAACGTCACGAATCAGACTCAGACTCTCCTGGTCACGGTCACCGGCCTGGAGAAAGCGGCAGTCCTGATAGAGAATTTCTTCGCTGGTATAGCCGGTCAGACGTTCGAACGCCGGATTGACGTAAATGAGAATGTTGTCCTGCTCGCCTTCCTTTTCCGCTACGACGATTCCATCGTTGGAAGCGTTGATCACCATTTGCAGCAGACTGGCATTGATCATCCCTGAATTCCTATAATTAGTTGGCGTTTGGCATTCTAGAAGAACCTTGGCGGCTGTCTACTGGCCATTAACGCCAGTTGAGATTCAATCGCAGCCTTGCGCGACGGACTGTTACTATCGCCGACCTCATTTTCAGTTTTCAGGATCAGATTGATGAAAGTCGCCATCCTCTCCGGTTCGGTCTACGGCACCGCCGAAGAAGTCGCCCGTCACGCCCAGAACCTGTTGAAAGCCGCCGGTTTTGAAACCTTCTATAACTCGCGCGCCACGCTTGCTGACATTGAGACATTCGGCCCGCAAGCATTTCTTGCCGTGACCTCGACCACCGGCATGGGTGAGCTGCCCGACAACCTGCAACCGCTGTATTCGAGCATTCGTGACCAGTTGCCGGCCGCCTGGCGCGGTTTGCCGGGCGCGGTGATCGCCTTGGGCGACTCCAGTTACGGCGATACGTTCTGCGGCGGCGGGGAACAGATGCGTGAGTTGTTTGCTGAGCTGGGCGTAAACGAGGTGCAAGAAATGTTGCGCCTCGACGCGAGCGAAAGCGTCACCCCGGAAACCGATGCCGAGCCGTGGCTGGCGCAGTTCATCGAAGCGCTCAAGGGCTGAGCGGATCCTGGCAGCTTGCATGGCTGACTCGATCAGTCATCAAGCTGGCTGCCAATGCAACTACGCGATCACCTGCGTCTGACTAGACTGCGCATACGTGCAGAACAACAAGAACGCAGAGGTGCATACAGTGAGCGTAGCCCCCGTCCCATCGTCCCTTGATGTCAAAAGCCAGGTCAGCGTCGCCGAATGGCAGACCCGTGTCGACCTTGCCGCCTGCTATCGGCTGGTCGCACTGCATGGCTGGGACGACCTGATCTTCACGCACATCTCCGCCAAAGTCCCCGGCACCGAAGACTTCCTGATCAACCCGTTCGGACTGATGTTCCATGAGATTACTGCCTCGAGCCTGGTGAAAGTCGACCAGGCCGGCAACAAACTCATGGCCAGCCCCTACGAAATCAATCCGGCCGGTTACACCATCCACAGCGCAGTGCATGAAGTGCGCCACGATGTGGTGTGTGTGCTGCACACCCACACCGCTTCCGGTGTCGCGGTGTCGGCGCAAAAGCAGGGCGTGTTACCGATCAGCCAGCAATCGCTGTTCGTGCTGTCGAGCCTGGCTTATCACGCCTACGAAGGCGTGGCGCTGAATCACGAAGAGAAGGCGCGCTTGCAGGCCGATCTCGGTGACAGCAATTTCCTCATGTTGCACAACCACGGCCTGCTGACCTGCGGCGGCACCATTGCCGATACCTTTCTGATGATGTTCACCTTCCAGCGTGCCTGCGATATTCAGGTGATGGCGCAAACCGGCGGCGCTGAACTGATCGCCATCGAGCCGCAGATTCTGGCGGGCGCCAAAGCGATGATCGCCGGCGTTACCAAAAGCGCCCAAGGCATGGGCGGCGCGCTGGCCTGGCCGGCGTTGCTGCGTAAACTCGATCAACAAGACCCCGGATATAAACTCTGATGCCACTCGCCGAGATTCCTCTGTGTATCTGGCGCAAGCGCAGCCGGACCTTTGTTTTTCGCGGTCAGCCGATTCGCTACTGGACAGCGGGGCAGGGTGAGCCGTTGTTGCTGATCCACGGTTTCCCGACCGCCAGTTGGGACTGGCATTACCTCTGGCAGCCATTGGCCCAGCGCTATCGTGTGATCGCCTGCGACATGCTCGGTTTCGGCGATTCGGCCAAACCGCTCAAGCACACCTACAGCCTGCTGGAACAGGCCGATCTGCAGCAGGCGTTGCTCGCGCATGTGCAGGCTGAACAACCGCTGCACATTTTTGCCCATGACTACGGCGACAGCGTTGCCCAGGAATTGCTGGCGCGGCATTACGAAGGGCGCATCGAAGTCGCCAGTTGCGTGTTTCTCAATGGCGGCTTGTTCCCCGAAACCCATCGTCCGGTGCTGATGCAGAAATTGCTGCTCAGCCCGCTGGGCTGGATCATCGGCCGTGCGTTCAGCCGTGATGCGCTGGTAAAGAGCTTTCGACATATTTTCGGCCCGCACACCGGCCCGAGCGAAAGTGAACTGGATGATTTCTGGAGCCTGGTCGAGAGCAATCACGGGCCACGGATCATGCACAAACTGATCAACTACATTCCCGAGCGACGGGTGCAGCGTGATCGCTGGGTCAGTGCGATGCAACGCGACGAGATTCCGTTACGAGTGATCGATGGTGAGTTCGATCCGATTTCCGGAGCGCACATGGTCGCGCGTTACCGCGAACTGATTCCGAATGCCGACACCGTGCTGTTGCCGGGGATTGGTCATTACCCGCAGACCGAAGCGCCGGTGCAGGTGCTCAAGCATTACCTGGAATTCCGCGAGCGTCTGGTACTGCCGCCGCGCAAGGTCGCGTATTCCTGATCGGGCCGGGAGGCATGCAGCCTCTCGCTGGCCCAAGGCTTTTTCATCATCCCCCAGCCTTATCGCGCACCATTCAGCCGCAGTCGTGTTCGTTGTGACCCAAAGCGCTGTGCCTGACACTCCCGGTCAATGTTCCATTGGCCTGTTGGAGTTGCCGCGATGAATGAGTCTGTGCGTTTCGAAGATAAAGTCGTAATCGTCACCGGGGCCGGTGGTGGCCTGGGACGCGCCCACGCATTGCTGTTCGCCAGGCAGGGCGCGAAGGTGCTGGTCAACGATCTGGGCGGCTCGACTCAGGGCGAAGGCGCCAATGCCTCCGCGGCCGATCGTGTCGTCGCCGAGATCCGCGCGGCTGGCGGCATCGCTGAGGCCAACCACGACTCGGTCACCGATGGCGACAAACTGGTGCAGAACGCCCTCGATGCCTTTGGCCGCGTCGATGTGGTGGTCAACAACGCCGGTATCCTGCGCGACAAGACCTTCCACAAGATGGACGACGCCGACTGGGACCTGGTTTACCGCGTTCACGTCGAAGGCGCCTACAAAGTTACCCGCGCTGCGTGGCCACACTTGCGCGAGCAAAACTACGGCCGCGTAATCTTCACCGCCTCGACGTCCGGGATTTACGGCAACTTTGGGCAGTCCAACTACGGAATGGCCAAACTCGGTCTTTACGGTTTGACCCGCACGCTGGCCATTGAAGGGCGCAAGAACAACATCCTCGTCAACGCCATTGCCCCGACGGGCGGCACGCGCATGACCGAAGGCCTGATCCCGCCGCAAGTCTTCGAGCAACTCAAACCAGAGCTGGTCAGCCCGTTGGTGGTGTATCTGGCCAGCGAGCAATGCCAGGAAACCTCCGGGTTGTTCGAGGTCGGTGGCGGCTGGATGGGCAAGGTGCGCTGGGAGCGCAGCCTCGGTGCCGGGTTTGATCCGCGGGTAGGGTTTTCACCGGAAGATGTGGCAGCGCACTGGCAGCAGATCTGCGATTTCGAAGGGGCGGCGCATCCGCAGGACAATATTGAAGCGTTGAAAGAGATGATGGCGAATTTGCAGAAGTATTCTCTGTAAGACGGAGGATGAATCGCGGATGGAATAGGTAATAAGGCCGCCAAGCTTGCGCTTGGTGGCCTTGATCGCTGGCTTCCGAAGAAATAATAACGGCACTGAGCGACCTTCCGCCAAAGCCGACATGCATCCTTAGGCTCCCTGTCGGTTGGAAAAACGTGCAGTGCCTGACTTCAGATGTATCTTCTTTCTGTCATGTACGCCGGTGGCTTCCAGTTTGGCCCTTTCACTGCGAGCCCATGTTTACCATTAGCCAGCAAGCCGGCGTTGATGAGTCGCGCATAGGCATCTTCAAGCGCACCATACTCTTCGAGGAGTTCGCGATTGTAAATTCTTATCATCATATCCAGATGTGGTGTTGCTTGTATCAGAGCAAACACAGTGACGATATCGTCAAGAGTTTCGTTTTTGACAATCATCTCGAAGGTGCTCATTGTCACATCTCCTTCAGCAATGTCTGATAATGACGTTCCGCCTGATCCGCTGCGGTAATGAGTGTTGGAAGTCACTATCACTTTCTCCAATGATCGCTGAGCCCTTCATAAGCAGTGGAGAGCATGCAAGCGAAGGCCTGCATGCTTGAGCTCGGCGACCTTAATTACGGCTTAGTATATTTATTATCGATCATAAACTTTGGCGCTCTCCAGTTAGGTCCTTTCACGGCAATCGGACCGCTGCCATTGGCTAACCCGCCTTGTTCAAGCGCAACGTATTCTCTAAGAAGTTTGCGGTGCGGATCTTAATTGCCATCTTCTAGCATTATTAAACCTATCTGCTTAAGCATTCGGAGCACTCGATTGTTAAAATGATAGTTGAGTGGTTCACTCTATTTTGCGCGTACCGTTTTCTGTCAGGAATGCCGGCGTTGTCCAATTTGGGCCTTTGATAGTGTTACCATTTTCATCATTGCATAGTACTCCGTTAGTGAATAGTGAGTTATAAGTGTCCACGAATACACTATGGGGGATATTGTTGCAATGTCGTGAGTACATTCGATCGATGCGCATGGGATGAAATGATAGTGCGAGGAATGAAATGACATCTGCCATAGGTTCGTTTTTTATAATTTCCTCGACGGTATTCATTGGGTAAAATTCCTCATTTCTATTTCATGTTCTCGTTGATCTTGAGCGTCCATGGCATTGATTGCCTGTTCGTTGTAAAGCAGAGACAATTCGCTTCCAAGTTTGTAATCCTCGAGGGTGGCGGTGTGTGCGTTGTTCCATATCGGAGATTCATTGCCGGGGGATGTATTATCGCTATAACCAAAATTTCGGTATCGTTCCAGCTCTCTTAACTCATGAGTGTAGTAGCGCAGATCAGTGTCCGTGAGATTCAAATCGTTCTTAAAAATTTTCTCTAATCGTTGGATCATGATGTCGTTGGCATCTGATTGATTGAGTCTCGCTACGTGTAATTTCACCGCGATGATTCCTGCTTGAGTGATGACCGCCGTGCGCCAATCCAAATCCAATATTGGCCCACCCGCCTGCTCCGGGTTGTAAGTCCGGCCACTGTATTTGCCTTTGACATACCCTCCTGCATAAGGACTGCTAATCACCACATAAAGCGGCGCAATCCCCGAGTCAGCGGGAAACACGATGATGAATCGATCCCAGCCTTCAACCAGCACCGGATTCAGATCCAGTCGGCCTGCGACCGCAACGATGGTTGCGCCGGAATAGTCGGGTGGTTCGATGTTCACCGCAGGCGATTCGGTTGAGGTTTTTCCCGGTGAAATGGCCGGTGTCCAGGTCAGGAAATCCGTAGGCGAATCTGGCAGCGCGGTTTCATAAACGTCATTGAGCAGGTCATACGTTGCCTGTAAAACCGGCACGTCCGAGCGAATGTGGAAATCGTCGGTCGTGGCGACAAATACTTCCGCCACTTCACCCAGCGGCCTTACGCCCAAACCGACGGGCAGGTTCAACATGCCTCGGCGGTCTGCCAGCTCTCGCAACGTCTGTGGGGATTGCGCTGAAAGCTCGGCCAAGGGAACGCTCACGGAAAAGCGTTCGCCGTTGCCCAGGCGGGACGGCGCCAACATTGCTGCGAAGCCGATCAGTGCCGGGGTAATCAGCCCGGCGCCAGCCGCTGTCAGCGTCGGCAGCGCCGCTCGCAGTGCGGCCAGTATCGCTGAGGAGGTAGAGGGCGCCAGAACGATAGCCGTCGATGCGAAGGAAAAGGCAGGACTGGCAGATGCCACGGCTCCCGACGCCGGGTAAACCCGCTGAAACTCAGAAGGATGTGGCTCCTCGCCCCGTTGCTGCCGCTCAGCTTGAAGCCGGTCCTGTTCGGCGGCCTCTGCCGCTGCTTGCGCTTGAGTCAACGCGTTTTCCAGTGCCGCCAGGCGTTCTTTTTCTTGAGCCTCGGCCTCAGCCAGCGTCACCTTAAGCGCCTCGATCCGGGCTCTTTCCCGCTCTCGAGCTTCAGCTTCGATTCCTGCCTTTTCTGCAGCAAGGCGCGCGTGTTCAGCTTCCTGACGGTGTTTTTCGACCAAGGCAGCGAGGCGTTGCTGCTCACGAACTCGCGCCTCCTCTCGCTCGCGTCGGGCCTTTTCGGCAAGGGCTTGTTGGCGATGTTGCTCGGCGGCGATCCGGGTACGTTCGGCGGTCTGTCTGGCCAGCTCCCGATCGTTGGCCTGGGAGGCGGCAAGCCAGGTGTAGTAGTTGGTTTTCTGCACACTGAGAATGTCGATGGCCTGAGACAACAGCCTGACCTCATGAGCCGCTCGATAGGACTCGGTCCAGGCGTGCATGGCTACGCCATAGGGCTTGACGAGCGGCTCGATCAGCGAGGCTCTCTGGTAAAACTGCAGCAGTGTCTTATTGGCTGGGTCGCTGCCGAAAAACTGATTGGCCAGGACTGTTTTTTGCTGAAGTTCCGCAGTCTTGCGCGCTATGAGTCTGTCGCGCACTTCAAGTTCGCGAATTACCGCTTGAGTCGGCGGCAAATAATGATTGACTCCCTCCCGCCGAAGGGTTGTCAATTCCTGTTCGATGGTTTGCGGTAATTGATTCGTGCGGATTTTATATTCGTTTTCCAGAACCTGGATATTTGACTGTATGGCCTGGCCGGTCATCAGAATGTTCTGGTTTGGTCCGAACATACCGCTGCCGGAGGGAATTCTGCTTGAACCGGACGGGATCAGGACAGGTACATTGTCAGGAGCGACGCCCCTTATATGAATGCCTTCATCTACTGTCCATTCCCATGTTGGAGGTTTCGCCATATTCACATCCTTTTTGAATAAGGTAATCAATGTTATGGGCGCGTTAGTCCTTGGCGCACACAGTTATTTGCTTGGCTTAAGTTACAGCAATGCGGGTTGGCTTGATTCTGATTAGGTTGTAGTCAATTGCGATTTGATAAGTATGAAAGTTGATCGCGAATTGGGGTCGCCGGTTATTTTCCATTTGAGATATGGAAATTTCTGACAATGCGTTGGGCATCGTCTTTCAGTGCAACGTCTTTTTCTTACAGGCATAAAAAAGGCCGCTGCAAACGCAGCGGCCAAGGCAAGACGTTGGATCAAGGAGCTACAAATCAACGTCAGTGAACAGCGGGTTGATCAAACGAAACCTTCGATTGATCTGAAATCTGTCTGCCATGGCCCGAACTGCTCAAAGGCCGAGGCTTCATGCTTTGCGGAGATCCCGTGAAAGCGCACTCAGAATACGGCGTTGGGTCTGTAGGAAAAATACCGATTCCGGACATGCACTGTTGCGGAGCATGTAACAGTGTCGTGCGCTGAACGGCACCATGCGTAGCGCTGATGATCATTCATCCAGCCGGTCCATGAACGGCGCAACGCCCCGCGGCGTGAGGGCATTCATCCTTTCGAGCGACAACGCGAATACCTCCTTGGTGCGCTTATCGACGCGGTTGCGCGGCAGTAGGGTGGGGCCTTCTGTCACTCACCGGGGAAGACGCATGACAAAAACAACAATGCGCGCCATCTTCACACCGCAGGCGCTGGCTGCCGCGGTGGCTTTGGGTTGCTGCGCCCAGGCGCAAGCGGTTGCATTCAACATCGGCGAAATCGAAGGCACCTTCGACTCGTCCCTGTCGATCGGCGCGAGCTGGGGTCTGCGCAATGCCGACGACTCGCTGGTCGGTACGGTAAACGGCGGTACAGGGCAATCCTCGACCGGTGATGACGGACGCTTGAACTTCAAGAAAGGCGAGACCTTCTCGAAGATCTTCAAAGGCATTCACGACCTCGAGCTCAAGTACGGCGATACCGGCGTGTTCGTGCGCGGAAAGTACTGGTACGACTTCGAACTCAAGGATGAGGACCGCGAGTTCAAACAGATCAGCGACAGCGGCCGCAAGGAAGGCGCCAAGTCCTCGGGCGCGCAGATTCTCGACGCTTTCGTTTATCACAACTACGCCATCGCCAATCTGCCGGGCACCGTGCGCGCAGGCAAGCAAGTCGTGAGCTGGGGTGAAAGTACTTTCATCGGCAATTCGATCAACAGCATCAACCCGATCGACGTCTCGGCGTTTCGCCGCCCCGGTGCGGAGATCAAGGAAGGTCTGATTCCAGTCAACATGCTGTTTGGCTCGCAGAGCCTGACCGACAAACTCTCGGTTGAAGGCTTTTATCAACTGGAGTGGGACCAGACCGTTCTCGACAACTGCGGCACCTTCTTCGGTGTCGACGTCGCGGCAGATGGCTGTAACAACGGCTACACCGTCGGCAGCCCGGCGGTGGCGCCACTGGTGCCGCTGACCACCGCGTTCGGCCAGGGCATTCAGGTCACCCGCGAGGGTGTGGTCATTCCCCGTGGTGGCGATCGTGATGCGCGCGATTCCGGGCAGTGGGGCACGGCGCTGCGCTGGCTCGGCGAAGACACCGAATACGGCCTCTACTTCATGAATTACCACAGCCGCACGCCGACCGTCGGTACGACCACCGCGGGGCTGTCGACGCTGGCGGCATTGCCCGGCATGGTCGGCATTGCCAACCGTCTGGCGCCCGGCAGCGGTGCGGGGCTGGCGCAAAGCGTGATGCTCGGACGCGGCCAGTATTACCTCGAATATCCCGAAGACATTCGGCTCTATGGTGCAAGTTTTTCCACCACGCTGCCTACCGGTACCGCATGGACTGGCGAGATCAGCTACCGGCCCAACGCCCCGGTGCAGGTCAACACCAACGACCTGACTCTGGCGCTGGTCAACCCGATTGCCGGCGGCACCGCTTCGCCACTCGCGACCTCGCCGGGCGCCGATAACAAGGGCTATCGCCGCAAGGAAGTCACGCAGGTGCAGAGCACGCTGACGCACTTCTTCGATCAGGTCCTGGGCGCCGAACGTCTGACTGTGGTCGGCGAAGCGGCGGTGGTGCACGTCGGTGGGCTGGAGTCGCGTAGCGACCTGCGTTACGGCCGCGATTCGGTGTACGGGCAATACGGCTTCGGTGGCGACACCGACGGGTTCGTGACCTCGACCTCGTGGGGCTATCGCGCCCGGGCCATTCTCGATTACGCCAACGTGATCGGCGGAGTCAACTTCAAACCCAACCTGTCGTGGTCGCATGACGTCGCCGGTTATGGCCCCAACGGCCTGTTCAATGAAGGCGCGAAAGCGATCAGCGTCGGCGTCGATGCCGACTACCGCAACACCTACACCGCGAGCCTCAGTTACACCGACTTCTTCGGTGGGGACTACAACGTGCTCGAGGACCGTGACTTCGTCGCTTTGAGCTTCGGTGTGAACTTCTGATCTGCCCGAGAAGGATGAATGCAATGCGCAAAATGATTCTGCAATGTGGCGTGCTGGCCTTGAGTCTGCTGGCGGCCAATGTGATGGCGGCGGTGTCGCCGGATGAAGCGAACAAACTTGGCACCAGCCTGACCCCGCTCGGCGCCGAAAAGGCGGGCAACGCCGATGGTTCGATCCCGGCCTGGACCGGCGGTATTGCAAAGAATGCCGGTGCGGTGGACAGCAAGGGTTTCCTCGCTGACCCGTTCGCCAATGAAAAGCCGCTGTTCACCATCACCGCGGCCAATGTCGATCAGTACAAGAGCAAGCTGTCCGACGGTCAGGTAGCGATGTTCAAGCGCTACCCGGAAACCTACAAGATCCCGGTCTACCCGACGCATCGCACGGTGGGCGCGCCGGCGGAGATCTACGAATCGGCCAAGCGCAGCGCGTTGAACGTGACCTCGATCAACGACGGCAACGGCCTGGCGAATTTCACCGGTAATCGCTACTACGCCTTCCCGATTCCGAAAAACGGTGTCGAGGTTCTGTGGAACCACATCACCCGCTATCACGGCGGCAACCTGCGGCGGATCATCACCCAGGTTACGCCGCAGACCAACGGCAGCTACACGCCGATCCGCTTCGAAGAAGAGGTGGCGGTGCCGCAGTTGATGAAGGAACTCGATCCGGAAAAAGCCGCCAACGTGCTGACCTTCTTCAAGCAGTCGGTCACCGCGCCGGCACGTCTGGCCGGTAACGTGCTGCTGGTGCATGAAACTCTCGATCAGGTGAAGGAGCCGCGTCTGGCCTGGATTTACAACGCCGGACAACGCCGCGTACGGCGCGCCCCGCAAGTTGCGTATGACGGCCCGGGCACCGCCGCCGACGGTCTGCGTACTTCGGACAACTTCGACATGTTCTCCGGCGCGCCGGATCGCTATGACTGGAAACTGGTCGGCAAGAAGGAAATGTACATCCCGTACAACAGCTACAAACTCGACTCGCCAAAACTCAAGTACGACGACATCGTCAAGGCAGGCCACATCAATCAGGACCTCACCCGTTATGAATTGCACCGGGTCTGGGAAGTGATCGGCACGGTCAAGCCGAACGAACGCCACATCTACGCCAAACGCCACATGTACATCGATGAAGACAGCTGGCAGGTCGCGCTGGCCGATCACTACGATGGTCGCGGGCAACTGTGGCGCGTTGCCGAGGGTCACTCGCAGTATTACTACGACCATCAGACCCAGGCGTACACGCTCGAAGCCCTCTACGACATCATTGCCGGCCGCTACATCGCGCTGGGGATGAAGAACGAAGAGAAGCACAGTTTCGAGTTCGGCTTCGAAGCCAAGGCTGCCGACTACACACCATCGGCCTTGCGCGCCGAGGGCGTACGGTAACGGTTTGGATACCTGGGCAGTACAAAAGGCGACCGCACGGTCGCCTTTTTTATGGCCGTCAATCAGCGCGCTGAATGTTTATCAACAAGTGCCGGGGAGAGGACTAGGGTGACGGCACAATGATAAAAAGGCTCAGCCGATGACCGCCATGACAGCGTGCCTGGATCGACCCGGATTTCTGCCCAGGCTTTCCTCCCATCACCAGTCTCGCAGCCGATTGAGCGAACCACTGTTGGCGTCGGCGGCGCGGGTCAGACTGGTCTGCGCACCTGCGGGCAGTGGCAAGACCGCGTTGTTCGCCGAGTGCCTGCTCCAGGTGCGTTTGGGCAGCGAAGCGATCTGGCTGCCGCTGGCGGGAACAGCGCTCAGTCGTGAAGAGTTTTGCCTGCGCCTGGCCCATGCGTTGGGACTGGACGAAGGCCTTGGTGAGTCAGGGCTGTGCGCAGCGCTGGCAAGTTGGTCCAGGCCCGCGGCGTTGTTTATCGATGATTACTGTCGCCTGCCGGATCCGGCACTGGATGCTTTATTGGATCGCTTGCTCACGATCAGCAGTCCGGCGCTTGGCTGGTGGATCAGCACGCGGCGTCGACCGCAATGCAACTGGCCGCGCCTTTTGCTTGATGACGAACTGTTTGAATGCGAGCGCGTCAGCCTTGCGTTGACGCGCGATGAAGTAGCGTCGATGTTGCGCCATTTGCCGCCAGATCAGGCCGACACTGTCGCGGCTCGCATTGTCCAGCGCACCGGCGGCTGGTGCGCCGGAGTGCGCATGGCGCTGCTGCAAAAGTGCGACTGGTCGCAAAACCTTGAGTCCAGGCAGCGTGTCGATACGTTGCTGGATTACCTGCAGCACGAGCTGTTCAGCAGTCTGACGCCGGAGCAAGCCGAGGCGTGGAGTGTGCTGGCGCACGTGCCGCGGTTCAATGCGCAACTGTGCGAGCATTTGTTTGGCGCCGGGGAGGGCGCGCAGCTTCTGCATGATCTGCAAGTGCTGGGTTGCTTTATCGAGCCGTGGAACGATTGCGCCGATTGGCTGCAGATTGCCGCGCCCTTTTCTCGAATCATGCGCGAGTCGAATTGGCCCTGCGCGCGCTCCTGGCATCGGCGAGCCTGTCAGTGGTTTACCTCAGCGCAGGATTGGCGAGCGGCATTCGAACATGCGCTGCTGGCGGAGGAATACGAGACCGCCGCAAGCTTGTTGCAGCACTTCGGTTTTGAGGATTTGTTCGAAGACCAGACGGTTGTGCTGTTGTTGCGGTTGCATGAACAACGGAGTCAGGAGCTGACCCTGATGGCGCCGCAACTGATCGCTCTGGTCACTGACGCATTACTCTTCGCCGGACGCTTCGAACAGGCCGCGCAATGCATGGCCCGGTTGTGCCGCTTCATGCCGCAACCCTCAGCGCAACTGGAGCAGCAGATGCTCGCGCGCTGGCAGGCGCAACAAGGCTGGCTTTACCACTTGCAAGGTCGGATGGAGTCGGCCCGTGCGTGCTTCCAGGAGGCGTTGGCGGCGCTGGCTCCCGGCGCCTGGCAAGCGCGCTTGTTGTGCCTGTCGGGACTGACTCAACAAGCGTTGCTGTGTGGCGAGTTCGATCAGGCCCACGCCATCAACCGCGAGGCTCTGTGCCTGGCGCGCGCTCAGGGTTCTTTGCTGTTCGAAGGATTGCTTGAGCTTGACCATGCACAATGGCTGGAGCAGCGGGGCGCCCCTGGGCGTGCTGAAAGTCTGCTCGGGGATATCGAGCATTTGCTGCGTCAGCGCACAGTGGCGCCCACGCCGCTGCTCGGAAGGATTGCTCTAAGGCGAGGACGGCTGGCGCTATGTATGGGGCGTGATGACCAGGCTGCGGATCTGTTCAGTCAAGGCCTGGACGCTTGCCTGCGCAGTGAAGACAAGCGGGTGTTGTATGGCTACTTGGGGCAGGCTCAACTGGCAGGCAATCGTGGCGATTACGCCAGCGCTTTCGAACGCTTGCGCGAGGCTGAAAGGGTCATGCAGCAGCGGCAGATTCCCGATACGGTCTACCGCGGTGTCGTGCTGCAGGTCAGTAGTCAGTTCTGGTTGCAGCAGGGTCGACCGCAACTGGCGCATGAAGCATTAGGGCGGCTGTTGCGGCATTACCGCGGCCCTTCTGGGCTGCAGGCGCCTCCGGCGACATTCGAGCTGATTACCCGTATCGAGTACCTGCTGGCTTGCGCCTGTATGCAACTGAACCCGGATCAAAACTGGTTCACAGCATTAGAACCTTTGTTGAAGCGGGCCCAGACACAGGGCATGTTGGCGGCAGAAACAGAGCTACTGCTGGCTGTCGCCCAATTGGCGGAGTCCGTCGGCGATTGCGCCATGGCGCAGCAAGCCTTTGAACGGGCGCGGGGACTTGTTGAACGGTGTCATCTGCATCAAGCGATGAGGGAATGGCAATTACGCCGAGCGATGGCTGCCAGTGGATCGGCTACCACTGCTACCTCGAAATCCGAAGGGGTCAATCCATTACCGGGACTTAGTCGCCGTGAGCGCGAAGTACTGATGATGATTGCACAAGGGCTTTCCAATCAGGAAGTTGCCGAACAGCTGTTTATTTCCTTGCATACTGTTAAAACCCATGCGAGGCGAATAAACGGAAAGTTGGGTGTAGAACGCCGCACCCAAGCGGTGGCGAAAGCGAAGGCAATGAGAATATTGGATTAAAGTTGAGTTTGTTGGCGCGGTAGATTGTTAATATTTCTTTTTGTTGGGCATGGTCTGTAATCTATTCAGGCTTCGTATTGGCAAGAAGAAAATCTACCTTGTATCTATCGTTAGACGCTGCACCCGCAGCCCTGGATAGTAAGCAAGGAAACGATGTGAGTACTTTATTCAAAAGTTTAATGCGTCATACAATCGGCGAGCAGGTCACGTGGGCAGAGGAATGGGAAAAGGCCAATCGTGCCAAGGGTGAGTTGTTCGCAATTATCGAAGCCATACCGACGGTGCAAGATATACTGCGCAGCATGCTCGTCACTGAGTCGCAACGCTTGGGCAAAGAGATCGATATCGATAATGTCTACGTCAATACCGGTGCTTCTCTGCCTGGCAGTTCAAACCGGCCCTCGGGCACTCTTTGGGAAGTCGCGCTTCACTGTCTCGATCATAACGTGATCCCTGCCTGGATCGCGGGCGGTGATGGCGTGTTTTTTCTGCCCGATACCTTCAGCGATCAATTCAAAGTCGATGGCCTCAGTGTTCATGTTATTCAGGAGCTGATCTCGACGTTGTCCGCGGGCCTGGAAAATAACCTGCGCACGGAACTTGAAACATTCTGGGCTGGCGCGGTGAGTTCTACTCGTGCGAAACATTCGTCGCTATCCAACAAGCAGGCGTTTATTCAGGCTTACGGTTT
Organism: Pseudomonas granadensis; assembly: GCF_900105485.1. GTDB lineage: Bacteria > Pseudomonadota > Gammaproteobacteria > Pseudomonadales > Pseudomonadaceae > Aquipseudomonas > Aquipseudomonas granadensis. Next base: position 710,365 of record NZ_LT629778.1, read on the forward strand.
GCTGACGAGCGCGGAATTGTCGCTGTCGCTCATGGCACAGCGTTTCGAAGCTTATTTCGGTGAACGATTTGCTGATCTGCTTGATTCAGCAACCGGTCAAGGGGTATTTGAGGTCAAGCTGCAACCAACACCGGATTATCTCGATTCGCTTCAGCCGTGTTTTGTCCTGGACAATATCGAGCACCCGGAAGCAGAAATGAAACTGGTGAACGAGTCAACCGGTTACCTTGTGCATACGCTGGAAAACGGTTTTGAATATTTTGACAAGAACCTTGATCTGCACGGCAAATTGCAAGCTCGATTGTCCTTGGGCAGCAGTCAGATAAAGTACCTCAATGCCACGCGAAGCCCTCATGCATATTGCGCTGAAGTTCATCTGCAAGGCCAGCTCGACAGTGTATCGGCGTTTTTTATTGGCCGTGAGCAACTGCAAGATACTTTGACTTCCGTGCTGCAGGAAAATCAAGGCATGCATGTGTTGCGTTACGGTATCAACAGCCGCTTCCATCTTCTATGGGCGGAATTGAAGCGTAGTGAGTGGCCGCTTTGGCTAAAGGCCGCGAGCAGTGCTGTTCAACAGCGCTATACAGCGCTTGAAGAAACCAAGGATCAATACAAAGTCGACTTTGAGAGCATTTTTGATACATGTTTTTCGTTCAAGGACTTTGTGTTGCGCACGTTCTCCCATTGGGCAGACAGAACGCTTGGGGAACGCCTGAACCCGGAAGCAATCAGTGTCCACAGTTCTTATGTTATGCAGATTGCCGGTCGCACCATTGAACATGAGGAAACCCGAACGCTGACCGAGTTCATTGTATTTGGTTTGCATGACAGCGCTCATAAAGCCAGTATTCGTATAGTCGGCGCGCCCCCCGGCAGCCGGCTGACGACGGATGCACTTGAGCAGTGGTTGGCTAATCGCGACATGCGTCTGGAATTTACCTTGAGTTTTGCATCCTCGCCATCGGTCGGTTACCAACAGGCTTACCGGGACTATCTGTATAGCCAGATGGAGTTTGCAGTTTTTGTAGCCCAATACGCAGGTGAGTTGACTGGTGCCGATGCGAACATCATTTTCCGGGCGATAGCCAATGATCCTTCAATCATTCTGCAAGGGTTGAAAATCAGTCTACAGCGGCCAGCGTTGAAGGATGTCGTGGTTATTTCAGCCAACGGATACTCATCGACCCTGTTGTTTTTCAAGGCGCCAGACGGTGAGTTCAAGATTCGAAAATTTTCCGACGTTTACGCGACGAAACGCTGGCTGGAGTCGGCGCTCGCAGCGGATCGTGAATACGCAGCATTGTTAATCGAACCGGATTATCTGTACGAAGCGGGGAAATTGCTGGGCAGTGCTCGCACCCAATTGAATTACAAATACGAAATCGATCAACGCCCGGTCGATCTGTATCTGAATCCCAAAGCGCCCCTGCTCGACTATGTCAACGTCGCTTATCGCGCCGAGATTGCCTTGCATAAGGCAATTGCACCGCCCGCTTACCGTGCGCTGGGAATTGACGGCCGCAGGCGTTTTGCCCGGTTGACGACCGAACTCAAGGCACTTTCCACGGTGAATGCGCGCGAGAATGGTTTTCCGACGTTCGAGCAATTCACTTATGACTCGATAAAAATCCAGATAGAAGACATTTTACGTAGTCGAGGGACCATCGTTACGGTCAACCCTGATCAGATAATCATCCAGACGGAAGAGTTTCGTAAGAGCATTACTGATCTTCTGGTTGAAGGGCTGTCATTTGAAGCGGTGCATCCTGCCTACGAAACGAAATTCAGCCCAAAGTATTATTTGCTGGATGGACACCCTGCGATTGAAAAACTGGATATTCGCGACCTTTCCTCGCTGTCGAAAACCTTTCGTCCCGGTGACAGATATAGCGCGATGCTCGAAGCGCAATATCTGAACAAGGCTCACCCTGATTACGCGTTCAAGCGCGCTGTGCACGCCCGAAAAATTCGTTGTGAAATGGACCGCAATGCTGTTTCCGATTTTGTTAACAATAAATTGTCCACAGAGGTTTTTACGACTGTCCGGCGGGTCATTGATGGACTAAAAGAAAGCGGCGCCTGGCAGCGGATCACGGATAATGTTGCCGAAGGTGACGAAGGGTTATACAAATTCAACATCGGTTCGCTAGGGTTGACCGCGGCTTGGGACCGTACAGTCGGCGGTGTTTATATATTCCGTCTGAAGCTGTCTTCGGGCTTCTTTGACCTCCTTTATACGCCTGATGCGCCAGACCTTGTCAGCTTCCGCCCGATTGCAGAATTCATTCCCTCCATTCGTTTTCGATACGGGCCATTCAGAGAATATTACAGCGATCGGATATTGCTCGTTGATCAAAAAGTAATCAGTGATTATTTTGACAGGCTTGTTGCCACGGTTGATGAAAGGCGCGCTCCCGGCACTCAGAACCGCGCAAAGCTGCCTGACCTGTTCACTTTTCATGATCAGCGTGTGCAGCGTATGTTGAGTGATATTGATGAACGCACTATCAGCCTGAACGAAGTCATCGCCGGTCTTGTTTACGACAACGTGATAAAGGCCGCAAGCATCGTAAGCGTGCTGGTGCCGCCGGTCGGTACGGTGATAGTGGCTGTGCAGTTGATGAAGAGCATCTACGATGGCTCACAGTCGCACCGACGGGGTGATTATTCCGCCGCACTGGGGCATGTACAAGACGCTATGATCGGGCTGCTCACCCTGGGCCAGGCAGCGGCGGCAGGTGCACCCGTCAAACAGCTTACCCATGCGCAACGGTCGTTTTTCAGTCTGTTCGAAGACGCGCGAACAGTAGCGGAACTGGTCACGTATTACACCGGCCAGCAAGACCTCAAGGACACGCTGACCGGAGTCTTCACGACGATCATGGAAAGCGCCGAGTCTGGACTGAGTAAAACTACGGTGCGTTGATCATGTTCGAGCGTTCATTGCCGCGGATTTAACCTTCATACCCCATCCGCCAACTAACGGCCCGCGTCGCCGCCAGCAAGCGCTGCGCCGCCGGGCCGTTTTCGTCGGCGTGAAACAGCGAGGTCGGGCCAACGATGGTCAGCACTGCGGCGATCTGTCCGACCGCGTTGAACACCGGTGCCGACAGCGCATCCACCCCCGGCATCAACAAACCGTGCACATGATGCAGACCGCGCTCGCGGATTTGTTCGCACAGTTTCGTGTAAGCCATCTCGTCCTTGAGCGGATGCTCGGCGGCGGCGACTTCCATTTCGCGCAAGTCATCGGTTTCCCGATGCGGCAGGTAGGCGCTGAACACCAGCCCGGTCGAGGAGCTGAGCAGCGGCAATACCGAGCCCAATTGCGTTACCACCGTCACCGCGCGCACAGCCGGTTCGATATGCACCACGGTCGCACCTTGGTTGCCCCATACCGCCAGAAAGCAGGTTTCATTGAGTTCGTCGCGCAACTCGGACAAAGGCAAGGCGGCGACTTTCAGCACGTCCATGCTGTTGAGGGCGGCGAGGCCGACGCGCAGCGCTTCCCGGCCCAGACCGTAATGGTTGGTCGCAGCGTTCTGCTCGGCAAAACCTGAAGCGATCAACGCTTGCAGATAACGATGCACCTTGCTCGCCGGCATCTGCACGTGCTCGGCCAGGCGCGACAATGACGTCGATGGCGACAGCTCGGCCAGCGCCTTGAGGATGTCAGTGCCGACCTCGGCGGAGCGGACTTTCTGTTTGCCGTTGCTGTCGCTGGTTTTTTCCATGGGGCTGGCGGTTCCGGTTCGAATGGGCGTCTTTATAGCTTGACGCTGGATAGCGAGCAAATTACGTTATGCGTAATCAGATTACGATAATAACAACCCCGGCGTGCCGAGACCTCTGAGCCAGAGCGATGGGCCACTGCCGACTCCCTGTTCAGGAGGCTCCATGAACTCCGATTCAACCGCTCAGGCCTTGGCGTATCAGTCCGGGTTCGGCAACGAATTCAGCTCTGAAGCATTGCCCGGCGCGCTGCCCGTTGGCCAGAACTCCCCGCAAAAAGCCCCGTACGGCCTCTACACCGAATTGTTTTCCGGCACCGCGTTCACCATGGCCCGCAGTGAAGCGCGGCGGACCTGGATGTACCGGATTCAGCCGTCGGCCAATCACCCGGCCTTCGTCAAACTCGAGCGGCAAATCGCCGGCGGCCCGCTGGGCGAGGTGACGCCCAATCGCCTGCGCTGGAACCCGCTGGATATTCCGGCCGAACCGACCGATTTCATCGACGGGCTGGTGAGCATGGCCGCCAATGCCAGCGCGGAAAAACCGGCCGGGATCAGCATTTACAATTACCTCGCCAACCGTTCGATGGAGCGCGTGTTCTTCAATGCTGATGGTGAATGGTTGCTGGTGCCGCAACTCGGCCGTCTGCGTATCGCCACTGAATTGGGCGTGCTGGAAGTCGCACCGTTGGAGATCGTCGTCCTGCCGCGCGGTCTGAAATTCCGCGTTGAACTACTCGACGCGCAGGCGCGTGGCTATATCGCCGAAAACCATGGCGCGCCGCTGCGCCTGCCGGACCTGGGCCCGATCGGCAGCAATGGGCTGGCCAATCCGCGGGATTTTCTCAGCCCGGTCGCCGCTTACGAAAACCTGCAGCAACCGACCACGCTGGTGCAGAAGTTCCTTGGCCAGTTGTGGGGCACGGAACTCAATCACTCGCCGCTCAACGTGGTCGCCTGGCACGGCAACAACGTGCCGTACAAATATGATCTGCGCCGCTTCAACACGATCGGCACGGTCAGCTTCGATCATCCCGATCCATCGATCTTCACCGTGCTGACCTCGCCAACCAGCGTGCACGGCTTGGCCAACCTCGACTTCGTGATTTTCCCGCCGCGCTGGATGGTCGCCGAGAATACCTTCCGTCCGCCGTGGTTCCACCGCAACCTGATGAACGAATTCATGGGCCTGATCCAGGGCGAATACGACGCCAAGGCCGAGGGCTTCGTGCCGGGCGGCGCGTCATTGCACAGTTGCATGAGCGCCCACGGCCCGGATGGCGAAACCTGCACCAAAGCGATCAACGCCGAACTCAAACCGGCGAAGATCGACAACACCATGGCCTTCATGTTCGAGACCAGCCAGGTACTGCGCCCCAGTCGCTTCGCCCTCGAATGCCCGCAACTGCAACCTTCTTACGACGCCTGCTGGGCCACGCTGCCCGCCACGTTCGACCCGACCCGGAGATAACCCATGACGCAGAATTCCATCACCCGCAGTTGGGTCGCCTCGGCCAACGGCCACGCTGATTTTCCGTTACAGAACCTTCCGCTCGGTGTGTTCAGCCGTGAAGGTTCTGCGCCGCGCGCTGGGGTTGCGATTGGCGCGCACATCTTCGATCTGCAAGTAGCGCTGGAAGCCGGGCTGTTCGACGGTGCTGCGCGCAGTGCTGTCGAAGCCATGCACGGCGGTCAGTTGAATGCGTTCTTCGAGCTCGGCCGCGAGGCACGGATTGCCTTGCGCACGCGTTTGCTGGAATTGTTCAGCGAAGGCAGCACCGTGCGCGGCAGTATCGAAGCGCAGGGGGCAAAACTGTTGCCTCTGGCTGCCGATTGCCAGATGCACCTGCCAGCACGCATCAGCGACTACACCGACTTCTATGTCGGCATCGAACACGCGCAAAATGTCGGCAAACTGTTCCGCCCAGACAATCCGTTGCTGCCCAACTACAAGCACGTACCGATCGGCTATCACGGCCGCGCCTCGACCGTACGCGTATCCGGCACCGACGTGCGGCGCCCGAAAGGCCAGACGCTGCCGGCCGGTCAGACTGAACCGGTCTTTGGCCCCTGCGCGCGTCTGGACTACGAACTGGAACTGGGCATCTGGATCGGCCCGGGCAACGAGATGGGCGACTCGATCGCCATTGGTGATGCCGCGCAGCATATCGCCGGTTTCTGCCTGCTCAACGATTGGTCGGCGCGCGATATCCAGGCCTGGGAATATCAGCCGCTGGGGCCGTTTCTGTCGAAGAGTTTCATCACCAGCGTGTCGCCCTGGGTGGTGACGGCCGAAGCGCTGGAGCCGTTCCGCACCGCGCAACCAGCGCGTCCGCAAGGCGATCCGCAGCCGCTGCCGTATCTGTTCGATAAACGCGATCAGGACGGCGGAGCCTTCGACATCGAGCTGGAAGTGCTGCTGCTCACCGAAGCCATGCGCGAGCAGAACCTGCCGGCCCATCGTCTGACCTTGAGCAACACCCGCTACATGTACTGGACGGTCGCGCAGATGGTCGCGCATCACAGCGTCAACGGCTGCCAGTTGCAGGCCGGTGATCTGTTCGGCTCGGGCACCTTGTCCGGCCCCGATAGCGGTCAGTTCGGCAGCCTGCTGGAAATCACCGAGGGCGGCAAAAAGCCGATCGAACTGGCGTCTGGCGAGGTACGTAAATTCCTTGAAGACGGTGACGAAATCATTCTGCGCGCACGCTGCGCCCGTGACGGTTTTGCCTCGATCGGCTTTGGCGAATGCCGCGGCAAAGTGCTGGCGGCGCGCTGACGGGAGCAGCTCATGGATCTCTATACCTATTACCGTTCGACCTCGTCGTACCGGGTGCGCATTGCGCTGGCGCTCAAGGGCCTGGAATATCACGCGCTGCCGGTCAACCTGATCGCGCCGGCGGGCGGCGAGCATCGGCAAGCGGCGTATCTGGCGCTCAATCCGCAGGGCCGTGTGCCGGCCTTGCGCACCGATGGCGGCGCCTTGCTGATTCAGTCGCCAGCGATCATCGAATATCTCGAGGAACGTTATCCACAGGTGCCGTTGCTGCCGGATGATCTCGTCGCCCGTGCGCAAGTGCGTGGCGTGGCGGCGGTGATCGGTTGCGATGTGCATCCGCTGCACAACGTCAGCGTGCTCAATCGCCTGCGCCAGTCGGGGCAGGACGAGCCGCAGGTGATCGAGTGGATAAGCCACTGGATCAGTCAGGGCCTGGCGACGGTGGAGCAGTTGATCGGCGAAAGTGGCTTCTGTTTCGGTGAATGGCCGTGTGTGGCGGATGTCTATCTGATCCCGCAGTTGTATGCGGCTGAGCGCTTCAATGTGAGCCTTGAGGCATTTCCGAAAATCCGCCGGGTTGCGGCGTTGGCGGCAGAACATCCGGCGTTCCTCAAGGCGCATCCGGCCAACCAGCCCGACACCCCGTGACCCTTTAGGAATGAGCCTGCTCGCGATAGCGGTGTGTCAGTCAGAATAATCCCGCCTGACACACCGCTATCCCGAGCAGGCTCACTCCTACAGAGATCAACGGCGTTCAAAAAATCATAAAAACAAGACAGGTACCTTGCGATGCACAACCAGATTGCCAGCTTTCGCGCGGCACTCGATGCCCGCCCTGTGTCCCGTTATCAATGGTTGCTCTTGATCTTGCTGGCGCTGCTGCTGGTTACCGATGGCTATGACGCCCAGGTGCTCGGTTATGTGGTGCCGGCGTTGGCTCAGGACTGGGGTCTGGAGAAATCGGCGTTCGGGCCGGTGTTCAGTGCCAACCTGCTCGGTCTCACCCTTGGCTCTCTAGCGGTGACGCCACTGGCTGACCGCTTTGGCGTGCGGCGCATTCTGCTTGCCTGCGTGTTGATCTACGCGACGCTGACTGTGCTGATGGTCTTCGCCGACTCGCTGAACAGCCTGATGATCGCGCGCTTTATCTGCGGCATCGGCATGGGCGGGGCAATGCCCAGCGCCATGGCGCTGATGTCGGAATATTCGCCACCGCGCTTGCGCACCTTGATGGTGACGCTCGCGGCCTGCGGCTTTTCCTTCGGCGGGGCGGCCGGCGGTTTTGTCGCCGCCGGGTTTATCGACCGGTTCGGCTGGCAAGCGGTGTTCCTCGCCGGTGGCGTCACGCCACTGCTGCTGTTTCCATTCCTGTGGTGGATGCTGCCGGAGTCACTGCCGCGTCTGCTGCGTGACGCACCACCGTATGCGCGGCTGCGCAAAGTCAGCGCGCGGATGCTGCCGGACTGGCAGCCGCCGGTAGCCAGCGTCGAGCAGAACGAGCGCGAACAGGGCAGCAAACTGACTGTCGTGGAGTTGTTTCGTAATGGCTACGCACGGCCGACCTTGCTGATCTGGGCGACATTTTTTGTCAGCCTGATTCTGCTGTATTTCATGATCAGTTGGCTGCCTTCATTGCTGCTGGAAAGCGGCCTGAAACTCAATGAAGCCAATCTGGTGACCTCAATGTTCCTGTTCGCCGGCACGCTTGGTGCGATCTGCATGGCCTGGTTCGCTGATCGTTTGAAGCACAAAGTGCGTCTGTTGTCCGGCGTGTTGGCCGGTGCGGCGCTGTGCACGATCCTGCTCGGTCTCAATCACGACAATCCGCGCTATCTGGTCGCCTGCGTGTTCGCGGCCGGGTTCTGCATCATCGGCGGGCAACTGACGCTGAATGCGTTTGCCAGCAATTTCTACCCGGCGCACGTGCGCGCCACCGGCACCGGATGGGCCTTGGGCGTGGGGCGCTTCGGATCGATTCTCGGGCCGTTGTTCGGCAGCCTGTTGCTGGCGATGCACATACCGGTGGCGCAGATTTTCTTTTTCTGCGCGATTCCAGCGGTCATTGCAGCGCTATTGATCATCCAGGTTCGCGCGCCTTCCGAGGCCAAGCAAAGTCCTGCGGGAGCCAGCCTGTTGGCGAAGAGCGATAGCGCGGTCTGACGGATAGACCGAGTCGCCCGCATCGCTAGCAGGGCTAGCTTGTATGGTAGGACTTGAAGGGAGGAGGAGGGACAAGGCTCGATTCTGACTGTTAGCGCAGTACAGACCGTGGGAGATTTTCACCCTCCTCCTTTCACCCAAGCGCCGATAAAGAATGCATCTGGCCTAGACCGACGATAGGAACAAGCCTGCGCCTCTGGGTGAACCCTTCAAGTGTTCAAACCTTAGCCCGGAGGATTTCTCATGGCAATGCCCGTCGCTACTACCCAGTCGATTGTCGGGGTTGATGTCGCCAAGGACGAACTGGTGATTTATCACGTCGAATCGGATCGGCTCGAGACAATCTCCAATACCAAAACGGCGATCAAGAAATGGCTCAAAACCGTTGCCAAACCAGTAGCAATCGCCATCGAAGCCACCAATATTTATCACCAGGAGTTTGCCGAGCTGGCGCACGCGGACGGCTGCATGATCTATATGGTTGGCGGTTATGAACTCAGTCATTACCGCAAAGGCGTGAACGTTCGCGCTAAAACTGATGCGCTGGATGCTCGATTATTGGCCCGGTATCTGACAAACGAAGGGGACCATTTGCGTCCTTGGACACCGCCGTCTCCGCTGTATTGCCGGCTCATCAGTCTGTTCCGGCGCCGTGCGGCTCTGGTTCAGGCTCGTGTCAGCCTCAAGCAGAGCTGGGAGAATGAGCCGCTGCTCAAAACTGCTTTCAAGAATCAGATAAGCGCCATGCAAAGGCTGGAAACCTTGCTTGAAAAAACGATCCTGACGCAGATAGAAGAAGCCGGTTTAGGCGCACAGCTCAAGCGCTGCATGAAGGTCGAAGGCATCGGTAAGTTGACTGGCGCCCGCTTGCTCGCATCCTTTCAGCGTGGGGACTTCAGGAATGCCGACGCTTTCATCGCTTTTCTAGGCATGGATCTGCGCATAGCGGACTCAGGCAAAAAGAAAGGCCGGCGCTGCCTGACCAAACGAGGCGACCCTGAGGCACGTCGATTGCTGCACAACGCTGCAATGGCGGCGAGCCGGACCTCGGCGTGGAAAGGGTTTTATGAGGCTATGAGAGGGCGCGGACTGAGCACTACCCAAGCACTGGTCGCACTAGCCCGCAAGCTTGCACGGGTGGTATTTGCTCTGTTGAAAAACCAGAGCGAATACTCACCCCAAAGAGTTTAGGGGCTAGGCATGAACCATAGAATCTCCCACATGAAATCGCGCATAACCATAGGTCGAGTGTCAGCTCGCCAGCCCTTCAAATCAAAAGCCCCTCATCGGAACGCCGCCCGCCTATCCCTCTCCCAGAGGGAGAGGGAACTGATCGAGGTGGATGCGAGAGCTGCGCCGACCTGAAATACCGAGTCGAATACAAATTCCAAGCCAACACAAATCGGCTCCCTCTCCTGGGGGAGAGGGCTGGGCGGGCGGCGTTCCGATGAGGGGCAGCCACACCACCAATCCCAAGCCAACCACCCGCTTCTAACCACTCAACAATGAGCGCTAGCTCGAGTGCTCTTGATCTTGATCTTGCCTAACCGGCGACATCGGAGCGAAGGGACCCGAGCCTGCGAGGGCCGTACGTAGGAGCAAAGCCTTTTGGTTCTTTTTTGGCGTCTGGAAAAAGTGCCTCGCCGTAAGGGCGAAACCGCCAGCCGCAGCACCCGCAGCAACGGATATGTCCCCGGTCAGCCAGATATAGCAGCGCGACCCGAAGCCATCGCGAGCAGGCTCACTCCTACAAAAACGACGCTTCAGTGCACAACGGAATTGGGCGGCAAATGCCCGAGCCGCTCGGTCAAGCGCAGCCGCTGGATCGGATCATCGCTAAGCAACAGTGCATGCTCCAGATCGAAGCGCTCGGCATTCGGACAGTCGAGCCGCTGATACAAACTGGCGCGGGCCAGATAATCGGCGGCCGAAGCGTTACCCAATTCCAGCACCCGTTCGGCGTCGATCAGCGCGGCGATAAAGTCATCATGGCTCAAGTGCAACTGACGCAGATTGCGCGACAGGCGCTGCAACATTTGCTGCGGGCTGGCGGTCAGCAGATGCTCGGCACTGAGCTTCATGTTCGGACCGTACTGGCGCTGCAACAGCTCACGACAATCATTGGGATACAGACGCCGGCCCCCGCACGGATCAAGCAAATGATCGGCGCCCGGCACGCGCAGCAAAAAATGGCCCGGAAAGTTGACCCCGACCAACGGAATTTCCAGACCCCGCGCCAACTCCAGCGCAATCAGCGCCAGCGCCAAGGGCTGGCCGCGTCTGCTCTGCAATACCTTAGGCAGCAAGGCCGCCTGCGGGCGCAGCGGCAAAAAGTCGTCCTTGGCAAAACCCAGATCGTTCATCCGCCGTAACAACGGTTGCGCCAACTCACTGACCGGCAGCATCGGCAAGCCATAACTGATTCGTTGCTGCAGCTCCTTGAATTCCTGCAACAGCGCTTGCGGATCGACGGCTTTTTCGTGCTCGGCCGCGATCCACAACGCCGCTTCCAACAGTGCGGGCGGTGAGCGGTGCAGGCAATCAAAAAAGCGCTGACGCGGGTTCATCGAAATCTCCGGGCATTGCCTCGTTTTTAGCCTCCTCTGCGGGATTCGTCCAGTACCCCGCATTGCCGGCACGGAGTTATGCCGCAAAGCGCTTGTCGGCGCGGGCGCTTATTCCGGCGCGCTCCAGCAATTTTCATGGGCAAGCCTATACTGGCGTTCTACAAGAAGTGATTCGGGAGCCTGTCGATGTTCGCTCTCATGCAAAGCACTCGCCTGGAATCGCTGCACCTTAGCGTCGACCCGGTTTCCGGGTTGAAGGCGGTCATTGCCATTCATAACAGTCGCCTCGGGCCTGCCCTGGGCGGGTGTCGTTACCTTGCCTATCCCGATGACGAATCAGCCATCGAGGACGCCATTCGTCTTGCTCAGGGCATGAGTTACAAAGCCGCACTGGCCGGGCTGGAGCAGGGCGGCGGAGTGGCAGTGATCGTGCGGCCGGCCCATGTCGAAAACCGTGGCGCACTGTTCGAGGCCTTCGGTCGTTGCATCGACCAGCTCGACGGCCGCTACATCACCGCCATCGACAGCGGCACGTCGGTGGCCGACATGGATTGCATTGCCCAGCAGACCTGCCATGTCACCAGCACCACCTCGGCTGGCGACCCGGCGCCGCATGCAGCAATGGGCGTGTTCGCCGGGATTCGGGCCACAGCCATGGCGCGGCTGGGCAGCGACAATCTCGAAGGCTTGCGCATCGCCATTCAGGGCCTGGGCAATGTCGGTTTTGCCTTGGCCGAGCAACTGCACGCGGTGGGCGCCGAACTGCTGGTCAGTGATATCGACCATGGCAAGGTGCAATTGGCGATGGAGCAACTCAACGCCCACCCGATTGCCAACGATGCCTTGCTCAGTACGCCCTGCGACATCCTCGCGCCGTGCGGTCTGGGCGGCGTATTGAACAGCCACACGGTCAGCCAGTTGCGCTGCGCGGCGGTGGCCGGCTCGGCGAACAATCAGCTGACGCACCTGGACATGGCCGACCAACTGGAGCGACGCGGCATTCTTTACGCGCCAGATTATGTGATCAACGCCGGCGGCCTGATCTACGTTTCGCTGAAACATCGTGGAGAAGAACTACCGACGATCACCGCGCATCTGTCGAAGATCAGTTCAAGGCTGACCGAAGTTTTCGCTCACGCACAGGCGGAAAAACGCTCGCCGGCGCGGGTCGCCGATGAACTGGCAGAAAAAGTTTTGTATCGCTGAGTTTCACGGGCATTAAAAAGGCCCCGAGTCGTTCGACTCGGGGCCTGTTCAATTCAGGCGTTTATCACTTCGCAGCCTTCGCCGCTTTGGCCGGTTTCACCGGCGCTTCAGGCGCTTCCACGCCCTCGCCAGGCTCGTTCGCTTCGACCGTTTCGGCCGGTGCGTTGATCAGTTCAGCCAGCGCGTCTGGCTGGCTCTTGAACGCCCGGGCGAAGACATCGCGATTTTTCGCCATGTAGATCCCGGCTTCTTCCACTTGCTGCTCAGTCAGAGACGGAACGGCTTTTTGCAGAACATCGGCCAGATATTCGGCCAGTTCGAGCATTTTGTCATGACGGTCAGCTTCGGCTTTATCCATGAACAAGCGCTCCAGATCTCGGCTGCTGCGGTATACCACTTCGACGGCCATTCACCACCTCACATGCCTTCACGTTAAGTTGTCTTGTCGACTACTGTATCCATATACAGCGAAAAGGATAAGCGAATCCCTGCGCCATGGGTAGTGGCTTTTCAATGTAGACCGGATTTTCGCTTTGTCAGTGGGGCGCGTATTGGCGGCATTCGCGAGCAGGCTTGCTTTTACACAGGCACCGACCGTGCGACGAAACGCCACGGGGCGGGGTTGGCGGCGGTTCGCCATGATGGCGTGGCCTCGTTTCTGCATGACAACCAGGGCATGCGGCAAACCGTAACGTCCAACACGCATCATCCGCTCGAATCGGGCTAAGGAACATCATCGTGAAAATCAACTGGGCCGAGAAACTGCGGCAGAACGTGCATCAACTGGCCGAGTCCCTGGGCAACCTGTTCGTCGAAACCTTCCACTACCTGGCGCTGTTCGCCATCGGTGCGGTGACGGCGTGGGCGGCGGTGATGGAGTTTCTCGGCATGCTCGAAGTCGGGCACATCAAGATCGACGACATTCTGCTGCTGTTCATCTACCTGGAACTGGGGGCGATGGTCGGGATTTATTTCAAGACCAACCACATGCCGGTGCGTTTCCTGATCTATGTGGCGATCACCGCACTGACGCGTCTGCTGATCTCCAACGTCTCGCACCACAACCCGCCGGACATGGGCATCATCTACCTGTGCGGCGGCATTCTGTTGCTGGCGTTTGCGATCCTGGTGGTGCGTTACGCCTCGTCGCAATTCCCGTCAGTGAAGATCGAGAACCCGCAGCGCAAGATCGGCACGGGCTCGAGCGAGCATCCGGAAGTCGAAAAGGGTGAACTTTAAAGCCCCGCCGTCTGGCTCGGCGGGCTCTTGACTGATGGCGGCGGGGTGAGCCCGGCGCCGTTGGTCATGGCTTCGAGAATCGACATGGCGCTGTGGCCCTGCTCGATGGCGATGCCGAACTGGATGCTTTGCACCAGTCGCTTCAAACGCTCGGGATCATTGCGCTGTTCGGCGCTGATCATGCGTTTGGCGACGATCCGGCCGCCGTTGGACAGGGTCAGCATGATGCTGCCGTCCAGCCCCTGAATGCTCAGGTTGATCTGATAGTCCGGCGCGAAAGCATCGGTAATGATCTGAAATGGGTTGTCCATGATGCGTCACCGCCTGATTGAACGTGCAGTTGTTGACCGGCCATGATCGGGTTGGTTCGCCATTCCAGACCATTGGCATCTCGTTCGCTGAGGTTCGCAAAGTCCGTTTGCCTCACAGGGGGTACAGCAAGGGTCATGCCGGAAAAATTGTCGAACAATAAACACGGCAACAAAAAAAGGCGACCCGCTGCGGCTCGCCTTTTTTATGGCGCGTTTTCAGGGCAGGAACGTGTCGATGGTCGCTGACGGTGCAGGCCGCTCGATCAGCATTCCACCCAGTTCACGGCGAGGCCGCCGCGCGAGGTTTCCTTGTATTTGTCGTGCATGTCGGCGCCGGTGTCGCGCATGGTGCGGATCACCCGGTCGAGTGAAATGAAGTGATTGCCATCGCCGCGCAGGGCCATTTGCGTGGCATTGATCGCCTTGACCGCGGCTATCGCGTTGCGCTCGATGCACGGCACCTGCACCAGTCCGCCGACCGGATCGCAGGTCAGGCCGAGGTTATGCTCGAGGCCGATTTCAGCGGCGTTTTCCAGCTGCTCCGGAGTAGCGCCGAGGATTTCCGCCAGACCCGCCGCAGCCATCGCGCAGGCCGACCCCACCTCACCCTGACAACCGACTTCGGCGCCGGAGATCGAGGCGTTTTTCTTGCACAGAATGCCGACGGCGGCCGCGCCCAGAAAGAACGCGACGACATCATCATCAGACGCGTCCGGGTTGAATTTCATGTAGTAATGCAGCACCGCCGGAATGATCCCGGCGGCACCGTTGGTCGGCGCAGTGACCATACGCCCGCCGGCGGCGTTCTCTTCGTTGACGGCGAGGGCGAACAGGTTGACCCACTCCATGGCCGACAGCGTTGAACTGATCACATTCGGCTTGCCGATCTCCAGCAGGCTGCGATGCAGTTTCGCCGCACGTCGCGGTACGTTCAGGCCGCCCGGCAAAATGCCTTCGTGGCTCAAGCCTTTTTCTACGCACTCACGCATCACCGCCCAGATGTGCAGCAGGCCCTGACGGATCTCGGCATCGCTGCGCCAGGCGCGCTCGTTGGCCATCATCAACTCGGACACGCGCAGATTGTGCTGCTTGCACAGCGACAGCAATTGCGCGGCGCTGGAAAAGTCGTACGGTAATTCAACGTCGCCACTTGGGGCCACGCCGGATTCGGCTTCAGCGGCTTCGATGATGAAACCGCCGCCAACCGAATAACAGGTTTGCTCGAACAACTCGCCGGTCGCGCCAAAGGCTGTGAGCGACATCGCGTTGGGGTGATAGGGCAGGCTTTCATCCAGCAAAATCAGATCGCGCTGCCAGTCGAAAGCAATGGTTTGCTGGCCGGCGAGGGACAGTTGGCCGGTTTCTCGCAGTTGTTGAATGCGGGCGTCGATGGTCGACGGATCGATGCTGTCCGGCCACTCACCCATCAGGCCCATGACCGTGGCGCGATCGGTGGCGTGACCGACGCCGGTGGCCGAGAGCGAACCGTACAAACGGATTTCGACGCGGCGTACGTCATTGAGCAAATCCTGATCCATCAAGGCTTGGGCAAACGTTGCCGCCGCACGCATCGGACCCACGGTATGGGAACTGGACGGCCCGATGCCTACTTTGAACAGATCGAAAACACTGATAGCCATGCTAAACCCTTACAAGCAATGGAGGAGGAATCGCTGCCATTTTTTGTCGGACAAGCGCAATGTCGGCGATACTGCCTGCCTCGGTCCGAGGTGACCAACGAAACTTCCTAAGAAAGCCTTTAGCAGGACTAAACGATGAGCCGTCAATTGCATGCGCAGACCTATGTCTGGCTGCAGGTGTTTTCCTGTGCCGCACGGCACCTGTCCTTCACCCGTTGTGCCGAAGAACTGCACATCACCCCCGGTGCGGTCAGCCAGCAGATTCGCCAACTCGAAGAGCGGTTGGGGTTTCGTCTTTTTCATCGGCGCGCGCGCGGCGTGGAACTGAGTGCTGAAGGCCAGCGCCTGGCAATTACCGTCAACGAAGCCTACGGCAGCATCGATGCGGAATTGCGACGGCTGGATGCCGGGATGATCAGCGGAACGCTGCGTGTGCGCTCGATTCCGTCGTTTCTCAGCAAATGGCTGACGCCGCGTCTGCCACGCCTGCAACAGCGTTATCCGGACATTCAGTTGCGCCTCGTTGCCGAGGACAGCAGTGTGCCGTTGCACGAAGGCGAATTCGATCTGGCGATCGATCTGAACGACGGCAGCTACCCCGGATTGTTATCCACAGCCTTGCTCGACGAGCAGATTTTTCCGGTGTGTGCGCCGAGCCTGTTGCGTGGGCGACCGCCGTTGCACGGGCCGGCGGATCTGCTGCATTTCCCGCTGCTGCACGACATCACTGCGTGGCGCGGCAGCTATGAATACGCCGAGTGGGAGTTTTATCTGAACGCGATCGGTTTCGAGGGCGCGGATGTGCGGCGCGGGCATACCTTCAATCGCAACCACCTGACCATCGAAGCGGCTATTGCCGGCATGGGCGTGGCGATTGCCCGACGTACGTTGCTCAACGACGAACTGGAGCGCGGCGCGCTGATCGTGCCGTTCGGCCTGTCGGTGCCTAATCACAAACGTTACGTGCTGCTTTACGCGCCGGGGGCGCTGAGCCATCCGGGCGTACGAGCAGTGCATGACTGGCTGGTAGAGGAGGCGGGGATTTTCCGCAGCTTGCACCCGCTGAATGACGGGCGATTGTGAGCAAACCTTGCCGAGGCGCAGGGCGACCCAACTCCCGACCTTACCAGCGCTTCGCTCGGTTGTCCGGCTTTTTTTGCGAATGAATATTTATCTTTTTTCAGGGGTTGAAATGTTCGCTGCTCGGGCCGATTGTTGTAATCAAGGGGTCACGAAATCCTGTTCCAGGCCCCTTGCGAGCTAGCTGAAATAAGGGATGAACTATGCAAATCCAAGTCAACAGCGATAACCATATTCAAAGCAGTAAGCGACTGGAGGAGTGGGTACGTACAACTATTGAGAGCACGCTCGATCGTTATGAAGAAGACCTGACCCGTGTCGAAGTCCACCTGAGCGACGAGAACGGCGAGAAACCAGGTCCCCATGACTTGCGCTGCCAACTGGAGGCGCGGCCAAAAGGCCATCAACCGATTTCCGTGACCCATAAAGCCGATTCGCTGGAGCAGGCGATCGACGGCGCTGCCGAAAAACTCGAGCACAAACTGGATCACCTGTTCGGCAAACTGCGAGGTAAACCACGCGCTGCGGTAGTGCCATTCACCGGCAAAGCCAACGACAAGTTGCTGGCAGAAGAATTTGACGAGAACGAACAGGCAGCGATCAACAGTTGATGCGCTGATTTCATAAGCCACCTCAATGAGAACGGGCCTGCGAATGCAGGCCCGTTTTTGTTTGTGGCTGATTTGGTGTACGGCGTGAGAACGCAGCCCAGCCCTCTCCCGGAGGGAGAGGGAGCTGATCGCGCTGTAAGCAGGATGTTTATCAATCTGAAACACCGCGTCGATCATGGATTTCGTTCAGTACTGTCAGGTCGACGAATTTCTGGAATATCCCCCAATCGGTTCCCTCTCCCTCTGGGAGAGGGCTAGGGTGAGGGCGCTCTTCGATGTGCCGCAACTTTTATGATCTGCTCCAAAACACCGCCCATCTGCTGCATCACCTCAAGATTACTGAAGCGCACGACTTCAATGCCTTTTTGGTTCAGATAGCGCGTCCGGCGCTGGTCATGAATCAGTCCCGGCGACTCATTGTGTTGCCCACCATCCAGCTCGATCGCCAATTTCAATTCAACGCAGTAAAAGTCCAGTACATAGGGTGGGCAGGGATACTGACGGCGAAATTTCAGATTGGCGATTTGCCGGGAGCGAAGCTTTTGCCAGAGCAGGTGTTCGCAGTCGGTTTGTTTGGTGCGGAGCTGGCGGGCGAACTGGGCGAGGGTGGGGCGATTTTGCATGCTTCACGATCCTTGTGAAGTGGGTTTTGATAACTCACTGTAGCCGAGAACCCTCACCCCAGCCCTCTTCCGGAGGGAGAGGGAGCAGATCTCGATTGGTTCAAAACGTAAGTTCGGCTCGATATTTCATGTGGGCGTAATCCGCTAAAACAACTCGGTCGGTTCCCTCTCCCTTTGGGAGAGGGTTAGGGTGAGGGCTTTTTCAGACGCGCCGCAATTCTGATGATCTGCTCCAAAACACCGCCCATCTGCTGCATCACCTCAAGATTACTGAAGCGCACGACTTCAATGCCTTTTTGGTTCAGATAGCGCGTCCGGCGCTGGTCATGAATCAGTCCCGGCGACTCATTGTGTTGCCCACCATCCAGCTCGATCGCCAATTTCAATTCAACGCAGTAAAAGTCCAGTACATAGGGTGGGCAGGGATACTGACGGCGAAAGTTCAGATTGGCGATTTGACGGGAGCGAAGCTTTTGCCAGAGCAGGTGTTCGCAGTCGGTTTGTTTGGTGCGGAGCTGGCGGGCGAACTGGGCGAGGGTGGGGCGATTTTGCATGCTTCACGATCCTTGTGAAGTGGGTTTGATAACTCACTGTAGCCCAGAACCCTCACCCCAGCCCTCTCCCGGAGGGAGAGGGAGCCGACCGCGTTGTCAGCGGGATGTATGCCGGCCTGACACACCGCGTCGATCATGGATTCAGGTTATTACTCTCAGGTCGCTACACTTCTGAAATATCCCACAATCAGTCCCCTCTCCCTTTGGGAGAGGGTAAGGCGGGCGGCGTTCCGATGAGGGGCTTTTGACGTTGATTTTTTCGGTCTCAGAACGCCACAGACGTCTGCACATAAACCGTCCGCGGTTCCCCCACATACTTACCCTTGTTGTTGTCATCGAACGAGCGCGTGAAGTACTGCGTGTTGAAAATGTTCTTCACCCCCACCGCCACATTCAGGTCGGACAACTGCGGCCCGAAGTCATACCCCGCGCGGCTGCTGAACAGCATGTAGCCGGGGATCTTGCCGGTGTTGCCGTCGGCGCTTTCCTTCGTAGTGTTGGCGTTGTCGGCGAACTGGTCGCTCTGGAAGGTGCTGTCCAGATTGAGTTTCCATGGCCCTTCGGTGTAGCCAACGCCCAGCGTGCCTTTGTGCTTCGCGGAGAACGGTACGCGGTTGCCCTTGTTCGGGCCGTCTTCGCGGATGGTCGCGTCAACATAGGCGTAGCTGGCGTAGACATCGAATCCAGCCAACGCCGGGTTCAGGTCGTCGAGCGCATAGTTGATGCTGGTCTCGATGCCCTGATGGCGGGTTTCACCGCGGGCGATCACCGAATCGTTGGTCTGGTTGCTTTCGTACTGGTTGTCGAAGTTGATCAGGAACGCGCCGATCTCCGCACGCAACGCGCCGTTGTCGTAGCGCGTGCCGACTTCCCAGGTGCGTGCCTTTTCCGGTTTTACTTCACCGCTGGTGACGCGGTTGGGCATCTGGCTGTACTGCACGCTGCCGAACGAGCCTTCGGTGTTGGCGTACAGGTTCCAGCTGTCGTTCAGGTGATAAAGCACATTCAGCGCCGGCAGCGCAGTGTTGTAGTCGCCCTTGTATTTGACGTTGGTCAGGTTGTTGGTCTGCTGCGACTCGATCATTTCGTAGCGCACGCCGGGGGTGATGGTCCATTTGCCGATATCGATGCGATCGTCGACGAAGAACGCATTGGCCTCGGTGCCACCACGGGTGTCGCGGTCATTGCGGCTGTTGGTGGTCGGGTACTCGTTGCTGGCGATCGGCGTGCGATAGCGCAGTTCGTGGCCGGCTTCGTTGATGTAGCGGTAGCCGACGCCGACTTCATGGCTGGTCGGACCGAGGTCGAAACCTTGGGCGAAACGGGTTTCCAGACCGCGCACCCAGTACTCGCGCGGCGACAGCGACAGGAACGTGCCCTGGTCCAGATAACCGCTGCGCAGGGTTTTGGTGAAGAAGGTGTTGGCAGTGAATTCGCGGCGATCTTCCTGATAGCGATAGCCGAAGTTGAACATTGTGCGACGGCCCCAGAACTGGTCTTTCGGCCGCGTCGACTGGTACGGATCGGCGTCGTAATCGGCGACGTTCAAACCACCGGGCATGTCAGCCTTGCCTTCGTAATATTGGGCCATGGCGTTGAAGCTGTTGGCCTCGTCGAGCTGGTATTTGCCCTTGAGAATCAGGTCGTCGATTTCAGTGTCGCTGTGTTCGCGCCAGTCGCCGCCGCGAGTGCCGGAGTACAGCAACGCGCCGCCCAAACCATTGGCGTTGGTGCCACCGGCCAACAGGTTGGCGCTGGTCTTGAAGCCGTCGTGGCTTGACGAAGGGCTGGTTTCGGTCTGGAAACCGCCTTTCACGGTCGGCTCATCGGGAATCGCCCGGGTCACGAAGTTGACCACGCCGCCGACGTTCTGCGGCCCGTAACGCACCGCGCCACCGCCACGCACCACGTCTACCGCGTCCATGTTGCCCATGCTGATCGGCGCGAACGACAACTGCGGTTGGCCGTAAGGCGCGAACGGCACCGGAATGCCGTCCATCAACACGGTCGAGCGCGCGGCCAGACGTGGATTCAAACCACGGATGCCGAAGTTCAGCGCCATGTCATGGCTGCCGGTGCCGTTGTTTTCCGGGGCGTTGACGCCGGGGATGCGGTTGAGCACATCGCGCGCCTGTGTGGCGCCCTGGCGCTCAAATTCTTCGCGGCGGATCACGTCGCGAGCGCCGGGATGTTCGAACACGTTGATCTGCGCCGCATCGCCAAGCCAGTCGCCGACGACTTTCGACGTGTCCAGCTCCAGCGCCTTGTCTGCCTGCGGTTGCAGGCTGAAGGCGTTGTCGCCCTCGGCGCGTGCTTGCAGGCCGGTGCCTTCGAGCAAGGCATCGAGACCTTGCTCGGTGGTGTAGTTGCCCTCCAGGCCTCGGCTTTGCAAACCACCGGTGACCTGCGAACCAAAGGAGATCAGCACCCCGGCCTCACGGCCGAATTGATTGAGCGCGTTTTCCAGCGACGACGGCGCAATGTGATAAACCTTGGCATCGGCGGCCAGTGCCGCGGGCAGGGCGCCGAAACTCAGGCTGGCGCCAAGGACGACGTTGCGCAGGGTGCGAGCCAAGGGTGTGAGGCGGGTGGGGTGCATGGCGGATGATCCTGAGAAGGTTGAATCAAGGGGGCTTTCCTTCTCTGTCACGCCAGATCTGAAAAACGGCTCATTTATTTTTCAGGTGCTTCGGACCCGCGCTTCGACGCTCACCCAGTAGCGGGTAAAACGCCGGACTTTGACCGGCAGACTGATTTGCAGCAGGTCGAGAATCTGCTCGCTGTCGTCCAGTGGATAAGTCCCGGAGATCAGCAGATCGGCGACTTTCTTGTCGCAATGCAGCTGACCGCGACGGTAGCGGCCCAACTCGTCGAGGAAGTCGCCCAGACGCATGTGCGCGGCGACCAGCATGCCGTCAGTCCAGGCGCCGCTGTTGGCATCCAGCGGTTTGGCGTCGCTGATGACACTCGCAGTAAAACTCAGCTGGCGCGCGACCGGCAGCAGCACGGGTGCGCGTTGATCGAGGGTCAGTTCGACGCGCCCGGCAAACAGGGCGATCTGCGTTCGATCGGCAAACTGACGCACATTGAGGCGCGCGCCTTGAGCGTTCAGAACGCCTTGCGCGGTGCGGATTGCGAACGGCTTGGCAGCGCTCAGGAGCATTTCGCCCTCGAGCAGGCGAATAAGGCGTTGCGCGCCATCGATATCCACGGCACTCGCGGTGTTGAGCTGCAACAGATCGTCGCCACCCAGCGACACCTTGCGCCGCTGCCCCAGCGGCGTGCGGTAATCGGCGAGCAACGACGGCAGCGGCGTGTGCTCGCGCAGGCCCCAGGTCATGGCCGAACCGGCGCCCAGAATCAGCAACAGTTTCAGCGCCTGCCGACGGCTGGCGGACTTCGGCCCGTTCAGCGCCGCATGGGCCAGCGGCGACGCCACACCGCGCAAGCGCTGATTGACCCGCTGCATGTGTTCCCAGGCGCGGCGATGTTCGCTGTGGGCGTCCAGCCATTGCTGCCAGGCCTGTTGCTGGCGCGGGCTGAGGGCGCCTTGCTGCATTTCCAGCAGCCAGTGCACGGCCTGCTCGGCCACTTGTGCGGAAAAATCCGGAGTGCGGTTCATAAAGCGAAATAGCAGCGCAGCGCCGCTTTGTGCAGGTGTCGTTTGACCGTGGCCACGGAGATGCCCAGTTCTGCGGCGATCTGTGGGTAGGTCAGGCCATCGACCTGCGCCAGCAAAAAGGCGCGTTTGACCGTACGCGGCAGTCCGTCGAGCAATGCGTCCAGCTCCATCAAGGTCTGCAGGATGATCGCTTTGTGTTCTTCCGATGGCGCGACGATCTCCGGCATCTGCGCCAGGGTTTCGAGGTAGGCGCGCTCCAGATCCTGGCGGCGGTAATGGTTGAACAGCACGCGTTTGGCGAGGGTGGTCAGGAACGCGCGCGGCTCGATGATCAGTGGCGGCTCGCGCGCAGTCAGCACTTTGATGAAGGTGTCCTGTGCCAGGTCCGCCGCGCTATCCGGGCAGCCGAGCTTGCGTCGCAACCAGCCGTTGAGCCAGCTGTGATGAGCCTGATAAAGCGATTCGACGGAGTGGGCGGACGACAACGGAATGACTCCGGACGCAAAGCAGGCGTCGAGAACGTGCGTTAGAGAACAAGAACGGTTCGCATTGTAAAGCCGAGTGCATCGTCCGGCAATCAGAAGCTTTTGCGTATGAGAATATTTATCATTAATATCGCTTGCTTGATCCGGCTCGTCTGACGGACGTTTTTCGTTTCTGGGTCGAAACATGAAAGACAAACTCGCCACATTGCCCATGTCCTATCGCCTGGCCGTCACCTCTCGGGTGTTGGCTGCGGTGTTCGGTGGCTATCTCGTTGCCGCGCTGGCCAGCGTGACGCTGACCCTGTGGTTGCCGCTGGGCCGTGCCGACGTGCTGGTGACCGGCATGGCCGTTTCGTTTCTGGTCTATCTGGTCGCCGTACTCTGGTGCATTGCCTGTCGTACGGCGTGGTCGGCGTGGGTCGGCTTGCTGGTGCCAAGCGTGATTCTGGCGACCGTTTCCGGCGTCGTGCGGGGCTTGGGGCTGGCATGAAACAAGGCTTTCATCAGGTCACCGCCTGCCTGCAGACATGGGCGCAGCGCTGAGATGCTGATCGGTCTGCCACCGGAGTCGCGCGACGACGAGCCGCATGGCGCGCGTGCGCATTTTCTCCAGGTTTTTCTGTCGCAGCGCTCGCAGATGGAAGCGCTGGTAAACCGTCGTGTCGGTTGTCGCGCGACGGCGGCGGATCTGGTACAGGACCTGTTTTTGCGTTTCTGGCGACGGCCGCTGGTGCAGGTCGAAGAGCTCAGCACCTACCTGTTGCGCTGCGCCGGCAACATTGCCATCGATCATCTGCGCAGCGAAGGCACGCGCTTGCGCGTCAATGAAGGCTGGCAACCGGATGAGCCGCACAGTCAAGGCAGCGAGCCGCAAGCCGCGCTCGAAGCCGGCAATGACCTGCGCCATGTCGAAGCGGCGTTGCGCGCCTTGCCCGAGCGCACCCGGCAGATTTTCCTGCTCAACCGCATCCACGGGCGCAAGTACGCGGACATCGCCAAAGCCATGGGCTTGTCCCAAAGTGCCGTGGAAAAACATATGATGCGCGCCCTCGAGGCCTGCAAGGCCAGCCTGCGCAACCCCGCGCCACGTCTGCCAGGGAAAGCACCGTGAACCCCGCCGATAACATCGTTCCGACGCCCGCCCAGGAACAGGCCGCTCTGGCCTGGCTGAGCCTGCTGCATGATCGGCCCAGCGCCGGCGATCAACTGACCTTCAGTCAGTGGCTGCGTGCCGACCCGGCCCACGCCGAGGCGTATGCGCAGGCGCAGGTGCTGTGGGAGCTGAGCGAAGGCCCGGCACAAACCCTGGCCGATGAAGAGGCGTTGGCGTTGCAGGGTTATCTCGAAGCGATGGACCGTCCGCGACGTTCGCCGGTTTTGCGCTGGTCCGCGGCGCTGGTAATGGCGGCGTGTCTGCTGCTGATGGTCAGCCTCGGCACGGGGTGGCAAGCGCAGCGCTGGCTCGATGATCTGGGTGCCGATTATGTCTCGGCACCGGGCGAGATCCGCACGGTGACGCTGGCCGATCAATCGCAAGTGACGCTGGATGCCGACAGCGCGATTGCCGTCGATTTCAGCCACGGCGAGCGGCGTGTACAACTGCGCCGTGGCGCCGGATTTTTCAGCGTCAGCCACACCGGCGAGCCGTTTATCGTCGCGGCGGAGAACGGTGAGGCGCGGGTGCTCGGCACCCAATTCGAAGTGCGTTTGCAGCCTCATGGCGCGCAGGTCACGGTGCTGTCAGGACGGGTGGGTGTAACGGCGAGCCGCGATGGCGAGCAGCAGATTCTCACGGCCGGGCAGCAGGTGGCTTATGGCGAAGGTGCGGCGGCAAAACTCCATGCGGTCGACAGCGAAGCGCAACTGGCCTGGCGTCAGGGTTGGCTGACGTATTACAAATCGACGCTGGCCGAGGTGGTCGAGGATTTGCGCCGCTATTACCCGGGACGGATCGTATTGCTCAACGATGAGCTGGCGGCGCGCAAGGTCAGCGGCAGCTTCCCGAGCAAGGATCCGCAGGCGGTGCTCAATTCGTTGCAGGGGGTGTTGGGGTTTGAGCAGCGTCGGGTGTTGGGGCAGCTGATTATTCTGCGCTGAGCCGTTTGACGCCATCGCGAGCAGGCTCACTCCTACAGGGGAAACGCATTCCAGATGTAGGCGTGAGCCTGCTCGCGATGGCGCCGTATCAGTCACCGCAAAAATAATTTCAGATTATGAGTGAGGTAAACCCCAGCCCCATCCGTGTAGTGACTGAAACTGCGAGTCATTCGCATCCGTTGCGGTTCTACACAGGTCATTGAGTCATGAAGTCCAGGGCAAAATCGGGTTCGGTCAAACAGTGGTTGGGCAGGTCGGCGTTGAGTTTTTCGGCACTGGCGTTGTTGCCGGTCAGCGTTGCATTGGCCGCTGAAACGCTCAGCAGCCAGGCGCAAAAGCAGTACAGTTTTTCGCTGGCCGCCAAACCGCTGCCGCAAGCCTTGAGCGACTTCAGCCGCGTGACCGGGCAAAGCGTGGTCTACACCGACGAAGCGCCTTATGGGCTGACGGCACCGGCGGTCAACGGCCAGATGAGCGCCGAACAGGCATTGCAACGCTTGCTCAGCGGCTCCGGACTGAACTTCCGCCGCACCGACGGGCACACGCTGGCGCTTGAGCCCAAACCCACCGAAGGCGCGCTGAACCTCGGCGCGACCACCATCACTTCGACGCGTGACGACTCGACCAGCTATCAGCCACCGGAAACCAGTTCAGTGATGCGTTCCTCGGCGTCGTTGCAGGAGATTCCGCAGACCGTCAATGTCATCCCGGCCCAGGTGATCCGCGATCAGGCGCCGCGCAATCTTGACGATGCGCTGGCCAATGTCAGCGGCATCACCCAGGGCAACACGTTGGGCAGCACTCAGGACTCGGTGATGACCCGCGGTTTTGGCGACAACCGCAACGGCTCGATCATGCGCGACGGCATGCCGATCGTGCAGGGTCGCGGCATGAACGCCACGGTTGATCGCGTCGAAGTGCTCAAGGGCCCGGCCTCGTTGCTCTACGGCATTCAAGACCCGGGCGGGGTGGTCAACCTGGTCAGCAAGAAACCGGAACTCACGCCCTATAACGCGCTGACCCTGCGTGGCTCGACCTACGGCGAGGGCAAGAACGGCAGCGGCGGCAGCTTCGACAGCACCGGTGCGCTGGGCGATTCCGGGCTGGCCTATCGCATGGTGGTGGATCACGAAGACGAAGATTACTGGCGCAACTTCGGCACTCATCGCGAAACCCTGATTGCACCGTCGCTGGCT
Source organism: Pseudomonas granadensis (assembly GCF_900105485.1). Classification (GTDB taxonomy): domain Bacteria; phylum Pseudomonadota; class Gammaproteobacteria; order Pseudomonadales; family Pseudomonadaceae; genus Aquipseudomonas; species Aquipseudomonas granadensis. The sequence goes on from NZ_LT629778.1 coordinate 736,269, forward strand.
TGGTTCGGTGAAAACACTCAGTTGCTTTTCGGTTACGAGCACCGCGAATTTCTCACGCCATTCGACCGCGGCACGCTGATCGACCCGCGCACCAATCACCCGTTGGACATCTCTCGCAAACAGCGGCTCGACGAGCCGTTCAATGACATGGAAGGGCGCTCGGATCTTTATCATTTTGAAGCCGATCATCAACTCAACGACGACTGGAAAGCCCATTTCGGCTACAGCTGGAACCACGAGACCTACGACGCCAGTCAGGTGCGGGTAACCGCGATCGACACGAAAAAAGGCACGCTGACCCGCAGCATGGACGGCACTCAAAACGCGATCAGCACCGACCGTTTCACCACCGCCAGCCTTGAAGGCAAGGTCAACGTGTTGGGTATGCAGCATGATCTGGTGTTCGGGGTCGATGACGAGTACCGCAAGATCTACCGCGAAGACCTGATCCGGCAGAAAAGCCTGACCACCTTCAGCTACGTCAATCCGGTGTATGGCCGCGAAGTGAGGGGGACGACGGTCAGCGCACCGGACAGCGCACAGACCGATGAACTGCGCAGCGATTCGCTGTTCCTGCAGGACTCGATCCACCTCACCGATCAATGGATTCTGGTCGCCGGTGGGCGTTTTCAGGAGTACGACCAGTACGCCGGCAAGGGTGTGCCGTTCAAGGCCAACACCGACAGCAACGGCCAGAAATGGGTGCCGCGTGCCGGCCTGGTGTATCGCTACACCGACGCCTTGTCGTTCTACGGCAGCTACACCGAATCGTTCAAACCCAACTCGACCATCGCCCCGCTGAGCGGCAGCAGCACTGTGCTCGACGGCAGCATCGCGCCGGAAGAAGCCAAGTCGTGGGAGCTGGGCGCACGTCTGGATTTGCCGGGGCGCATCACCGGCAACGTCGCGGTGTTCGACATCAAGAAACGTAACGTGCTGGTGGCCAATGCCGAAGGCCCGACGACGCTTTACAGTGCTGCCGGCGAAGTACGTTCGCGTGGTCTCGAGGTGGACTTGAGCGGTCAGCTCAGTGACCGCTGGAGCATGATCGGCAGCTACGCCTACACCGATGCCGAAGTCACCGAAGACCCGGAATACAAAGGCAAGCGCCTACAGAACGTAGCGAAGAATTCCGGCTCGTTGTCGGCGGTGTACGACTTTGGCAGCGTGCTGGGCGGCGACCAGTTACGCATCGGCGCGGGCGCGCGTTACGTCGGTGAGCGCGCTGGAAATGCGGTGAATGATTTTGACCTGCCGAGCTACACCGTGGCTGATGCGTTTGCGACTTACGACACGAGGGTTGAAGGGCAGAGGGTCAAGTTTCAACTGAACGTGAAGAACCTGTTTGACCGAACGTATTACACGTCTTCGGCGAGCCGGTTCTTTGTGTCGATGGGGGATGCGCGGCAGGTTTCGTTGTCGAGCACTCTGGAGTTTTGAATCAACGTCAAAAGCCCCTCACCCTAGCCCTCTCCCAGAGGGAGAGGGGACTGACCGTGTGTTATTCGAAAGGTACTTCGGCCTGAGATTTATGTTCTGAATCCATAATCGACTGGTTCTGTCAGGTCGGCGGAGAATCTGAGACACCGCGGTCGGCTCCCTCTCCCTCCGGGCGGTCCGACGTTTCGGGAGGGCTGGGGTGAGGGAAACAGGCTCAGCGCAAAAACGCCTGCCGATACTCCCCCGGCGTCCCACCCAGCACCTGACGAAACCGATTGGTGAAATGACTCGCACTGGCAAATCCGCACGCCAGCGCAATCTCACCCAACGGCAGCATTGTTCCGCGCAACATCTGCCGCGCCCGATCCAGGCGCCGCGCCAGCACATATTGATGCGGTGGCAACCCGAAACTCGCACGGAACATCCGCGCGAAATGGTATTCCGACAGCGCACACAATCCGGCCAGTTGCCCCAGGCTGATCGGCTCTGCCAGTTGGCTGTCGATGTACGCCATCAGTTGTCGGCGTTGATGCGTCGCCAGCCCGCCCTTCAAGCGCAAACCCTGCCGCGCGCCGACCTGACTGAGCAAGGTGTGGCTGATCAATTCATGGGCGATGCTGCTGGTCAGCAAGCGCTCGGCGGGTTCGTCCCAGTTCAGCGCCAGTAATTGGCGAAAACGCTGTGCCTGTTGCGGGTCTTCGAGGAAGGTATGCTCGCGCAACTGCATCTCGCGCGGCTCGCGGTCGAGCAGGGTCACGCAGCCGAGGGCGAATTGTTCGGCGCTGAAATACAGGTGCGCCAGGCGAATGTCGCCGTTGACCACCCAGCCCGACTCATGCTCGGCCGGCAGGATGCACAGCTTGTCCGGTGCACCCTTTTGCTGCGGTTGGCCGCGACGAAACGTGCCGGTGCCACCGGCGATGTAGCAGGACACGGTGTGGTGACCCGGCGCTGAATATTCGCGGGCGTCGTGGTGATTGGTCCATACCGCGGCGGACAAGCCGTCGCCGAGCTCGGCGCTGTGCACCAGGCGGGCGTTCGGCGAGCTGTTGAGCTCTTGAAAGACTTGCAGGGTATCGATTGCGGCCATGGGTGATTTTCTCCGACGCCTTGCATGCTACTCCGTAGACACCCGGCTGCCAGCCCGTCACCCGAGAAAAGCGCAAGAATCTGCAAGCGTGCGCAGCGGCGCCGGACCGACACTCGTGGTCTATCGAGGAGACTGCACCATGAACCTGTCGTTGTATTTGTTGACCGTACTGATCTGGGGCACCACGTGGATTGCCTTGAAATGGCAATTGGGCGTTGTGGCGATACCGGTATCGATCGTCTACCGCTTCGGCCTCGCTGCGCTGGTGTTGTTTGCGCTGTTGCTGCTCAGCCGCCGTCTGCAGCCGATGAATCGTCGCGGGCATCTGATTTGTGTGGCGCAGGGGCTGTGCCTGTTTTGCGTCAACTTCATGTGTTTCCTGACTGCCAGCCAGTGGATTCCCAGCGGGCTGGTGGCGGTGGTGTTTTCCACGGCGACGCTGTGGAATGCCCTCAACGCGCGGGTTTTCTTCGGCCAGCGCATCGCACGCAATGTGCTGATGGGCGGCGGGCTCGGTTTGTTCGGCCTGGGCCTGCTGTTCTGGCCGGAACTGGCCGGGCATCAAGCCAGCCCGCAAACCCTGTTGGGCCTGGGTCTGGCGCTGTGTGGAACCTTGTGTTTTTCGGCGGGCAACATGCTCTCGAGCCTGCAACAAAAGGCCGGCCTCAGACCGTTGACTACCAATGCCTGGGGCATGGCCTATGGCGCGGCGATGCTGACGCTGTGGTGCCTGGTCAAAGGCATCCCGTTCGACATGGATTGGAGCTCGCGTTACGTGGGCGCGCTGCTGTATCTGGTGATTCCGGGTTCGGTGATCGGTTTCACGGCCTATCTGACGCTGGTCGGGCGCATGGGCCCCGAGCGGGCGGCGTACTGCACGGTGCTGTTCCCGGTGGTGGCTTTGAACGTCTCGGCGTTTGCCGAAGGTTATCAATGGACAGCACCGGCGCTGATCGGTCTGGTTCTGGTGATGCTGGGCAACGTGCTGGTGTTTCGTAAACCGAAAACAGTGTCAGTCCCTGCGCAGGAACAGTTGGCTTGAATAATAGAGCACTGAACTTCAGTGCTCTAATTTCAACGTGATGTAAATCATCACCGGTAAAATGAAATCGACAATGTGCCGGGCCCAATCCTTGGCATTCCACGATTGCGAAGTGTCCATGTCGAACCATTCGACGCCCACGGTTTGCAGGCAAACGTAATAAATAAAAATGGCCACCAGAATACCCATGATCGAAAACTTCTTCGCTTCGTGGAACACTTCGGCGGGGGAGTTGATATGCCGATACAGCTGATAGGTGCCTACCAGGCAGAGCACGGTATAGGTGACTTCCATCGTGATGATGAACCAGTAGATCCGGTGGTGGACTAAAGGCGAGTCAATGGCTCGATACTTGAGATTCTCGCTGGCGGTGGTGGTATCCATGCTCAGGATATGAGCCACGTACGTGTAATTGGATTCATAGTCGGTAACGTTGTGAAGTATCACCAGTAATCCGAAAACGCTGATGTAAGCCATCAGGATGACTTTGCTGTAACGGATCAGTTTTTCGGTGGTTAGGGTATCCAGGGTATTCAAAGTATTGGCTCTCCATGGCGTATGTCGTTAGATAGACGGACGCGGAGAGCTTATAGTGCGGCTGTAGAGTTTTGGTCGTTGTTGAATTTCAAGTTGTGTAGTTGTAACTAACGGGCAAGCGCAATATGCACTTGCCCGTTGTTTTTCAGCCGCGCCAGACTTGCGGGTTGACCAGATCCTGCGGACGTTCGCCAAGCAGGGCGCTGCGCAGATTGGCCAGTGCGCGATTGGCCATGGCCTCGCGGGTTTCAGTGGTGGCCGAGCCGATATGCGGCAGGGTCACGGCGTTGCTCAACTGGAACAGGGGCGACTCGGCCAGCGGTTCCTTTTCGTAGACGTCCAGCCCGGCGCCACGGATGCGCTGGTTTTGCAGGGCTTCGATCAATGCCGGTTCATCGACAACCGGGCCGCGCGAGATGTTGACCAGGATGGCGCTCGGTTTCATCAACGCCAGTTCGCGATGGCTGATGAGGTGGCGGGTCTTGTCGCTGAGCGGCACCACCAGGCAGACGAAGTCGGCTTCGGCGAGCAGTTGCTCCAGGCTGCGAAATTGTGCGCCGAGTTGTTTTTCCAATTCGGTTTTGCGGCTGTTGCCGCTGTAGATGATCGGCATGTTGAAGCCGAAGCGACCACGGCGGGCCACGGCGGCGCCGATGTTGCCCATGCCGACGATGCCCAGGGTTTTGCCGTGGACGTCGCAACCGAACAGGGGCGCGCCAACGCTGGCTTGCCATTGGCCAGCCTTGGTCCAGGCGTCGAGTTCGGCGACGCGGCGGGCGCTGCTCATGATCAGGGCAAAGGCGAGGTCGGCGGTGCTTTCGGTGAGCACGTCCGGGGTGTTGGTGAGCATGATCCCGCGTTGGTTGAAGTAGTCGAGGTCGTAGTTGTCGTAGCCGACAGAGACGCTGGAGACCACTTCGAGTTTTGTCGCGCTTTCGAGTTGTGCCTGGCCGAGTTTGCGGCCGACGCCGATCAGGCCGTGGGCGTGGGGCAGGGCTTCGTTGAATTGCGCGTTGATGTCACCGGCCTTTGGGTTGGGGACGATGACGTCGAACTCCTCTTGCAGGCGTTCGATCATGGGCGGGGTGATGCGGCTGAAGGCCAGGACTGTTTTTTTCATTGCTCGGGGCTCGTCGTGCGGCTTGATTGAAAGCACGCTAACATTTTCTGGCTTGGGTTGTCTTGGCGGCCTCTGGGCCGACCATGCTCTGGTTGGTTTGGCGTGTATATCCGTTGCTGCGGGTGTGGCGGCTGGCGGTTTCGCCCTTACGGCGAGTCCCTTTTTCAGACGCCAAAAAGGAACCAAAAGGCTTGCTCCTGCGTTCGGCCCTCGCAGGCTCGGGTCCCTTCGCTCCGGGATCGATGGGCGCAGCGGCTACGGTTTGCTTCGCTGCACCTCCTTCCGCTGTGTCTGGCTGCGCCAGACGGTCGCTGCGCTCCCACGCCCGGATCGATCCCTCCACTCAGCCTTCCGATGTCGCTGGTTAGGCAAGATCAAGATCAAGGGCACTCGAGCTAACGCTCATTGTTGAGTGGTTAGAAGCGGGTGGTTGGCTTGGGATTAGTGGTGGATTCGCCCCTCACCCCAGCCCTCTCCTGAGGGAGAGGAGCCGATTTGTGAGCCGTTCAGAACTTGAGTACGACTCGGTATCCCAAGTTGGCGTATCTCTCCAAGTCACCACGGTCAGTCCCCTCTCCCTCCGGGAGAGGGTTAGGGTGAGGGGCTTTTGATTTTCACAACTGGAGTTCTACACGGTATCCGACGTCGGCGTAGTTCTAGCATCCACCACGGTCTGTCCCCACTCCCTACAAACGCGCTACGTCTGAAGATCAGTTCGCAACCCGTGCGCCAGCCAGACTCCCGCTCAACTCATACGCCGCCAGTTCCGCCTGATGCGCTGCCAATATTTCCGGCAACGAGCCGCGCAGATATTCGACCCACGTTTTGATCTTCGCATCCAGATACTGCCGCGACGGATAGATCGCATACAGGTTCAGCTCTTGCGAGCGGTAGTTCGGCATCACTCGCACCAGCGTGCCGTTGCGCAAGCCTTCGATGGCGGCGTACACCGGCAGTACGCCCACGCCCATGCCGCTGATGATCGCGGTTTTCATGGCGTCGGCGGAGTTCACCAGAAACGGCGAACTGTTGATCGTGACCATTTCCTGGCCGTCCGGGCCGTCGAAGGCCCATTTTTCCAGGGGGATCACCGGGCTGACCAGGCGCAGGCAGGCGTGGTTGAGCAGGTCGCTGGGTTTCTGCGCGGCGCCGTTGGCTTTTACGTAGGCCGGTGAGGCGCAGACGATGCTGTAGGTGATGCCCAGGCGTTGCGAGACGAAACCCGAGTCCGGCAGCTCGCTGGCGAGCACGATGGACACGTCATAGCCTTCGTCGAGCAGGTCGGGTACGCGGTTGGCCATGGTCAGGTCGAAGGTCACGTCCGGGTGGGTCTTGCGATAGCGGGCGATGGCGTCGATGACGAAGTGCTGGCCGATGCCGGTCATGGTGTGCACTTTCAGCTGCCCGGCGGGGCGGGCGTGGGCGTCGCTGGCTTCGGCCTCGGCTTCCTCGACGTAGGCGAGGATCTGCTCGCAGCGCAGCAGGTAGCGCTTGCCGGCCTCGGTGAGGGCGATGCGCCGCGTGGTGCGGTTGAGCAGGCGGGTTTGCAGGTGGGCTTCGAGGTTGGAAACCGCGCGCGAGACGTTGGCGGTAGTGGTGTCGAGTTGCACGGCGGCGGCGGTGAAGCTGCCGGCTTCGGCGACGCAACTGAAGGCGCGCATGTTTTGCAAGGTGTCCATGGGGTGCTCTCAAGGGAGATGGCAAATTGTGACACGAAGTTTCGAAGGCGAGACCCCCGACTTAGGGATTATCGCGTTAACCGTAACAAAGATTCACAGAAAACCCAGCTTATCGCCGTAACGGCGTCCCCCTAGAATTGCGCCGTTGTGGGAGGCGAGGCGCACAGGCCGGTTGTTCAGCCCGAACCGAGGTGCTGCTTTGACGAACAGGCTCGCGCCCACAAAGCCCCGGTTTATCCCCTTTTCAGGAATTCGCAGCTGTGCCGCGTCGCATCAACAGAGCGCTTTTGTCGCTCAGTGTTCTGGCTTTCACCCTGGGTCTTGGCGGCTGCATCTCAACGCAAGGAATCGCCCCGCACAGCGAGGCACTGGCGGCCAATTCGCTGGCCACCGACGAGGCCATTGCCCACGCTGCCAAAGATGCGCATTGGCCCACTGCACAGTGGTGGCAAGCCTACGGCGACCCGCAACTCAACCACTGGATCGACCTCGCCGTGCAAGGCAGCCCGACGATGGCCATGGCCGCCGCGCGGGTGCGCCAGGCCAAGGCGCTGGCCGGTGTCGCCGAGGCGGCCGAGTCGTTGCAGGTCAATGGCGAGTCGACGCTCAAACGGCACAATTGGCCGACGGACCAGTTTTATGGTCCCGGCGAGCTGGCCAACACGACGACCTGGGACAACAACGCCGCGCTGGGTTTCAGCTATGCACTCGACCTCTGGGGCCGTGAAAGCAATGCCAGTGAGCGCGCGGTGGATCTGGCGCACATGAGCGTCGCCGAGGCGCGGCTGGCGCAATTGGAATTGCAGAGCAACATCGTGCGCGCCTACATCGAGCTGTCGCTGCATTACGCCCAGCGCGACATCGTCGCGGCGACGCTGGCGCAGCAACAGCAGATTGTCGATCTGGCGCAGAAACGCCTGGACGGCGGCATCGGCACGCATTTCGAAGTCAGCCAGGCCGAAACGCCGCTGCCGGAAACCCATCGCCAGCTCGATGCGCTGGACGAAGAAATCGCCCTGAGTCGCAACCAGATTGCCGCGCTCGCCGGCAAAGGCCCGGGTGACGGCGCGCAGTTGCAGCGCCCAACTCTGGCGCTCGGTGCGGCGTTGAAATTGCCCTCTGCGTTGCCTGCCGAACTGCTCGGCCAGCGTCCCGACGTGGTCGCCAGTCGCTGGCAAGTGGCGGCGCAGGCGCGCGGCATCGATGTCGCTCATGGCGGTTTTTACCCCAACGTCGATCTGGCCGGCAGCCTCGGCTACATGGCCACCGGTGGCGGCGCGCTGGAGTTTCTGACTGGCAAGAAACTCAACTACAACGTCGGCCCGGCGATTTCGTTGCCGATCTTCGATGGCGGGCGATTGCGTGCCGAGTTGGGCGAAGCTTCGGCCGGTTACGACATTGCCGTGGCGCACTACAACCAGACGCTGATCAACGCGCTGAAAAACATCTCCGACCAGTTGATCCGCCGCGAGTCGATGGACAAGCAGCAGGGCTTCGCCGCCGAGTCGGTGGCCACGGCGCAGAAGACTTACGACATCGCGATGATCGCCTACCAGCGCGGCCTCACCGATTACCTCAACGTGCTCAACGCGCAGACCTTGCTGCTCAAACAGCAGCAGGTGCAACAGCAGGTGCAGGCGGCGCGGTTGAGTGCACATGCCGAACTAATGACGGCGTTGGGCGGCGGCCTCGGTGCCGGCAGCGATGTGCCGAGTGCCGAGCAGACCCAAGCGCCGAAAACCCCGGCACTGCTGCGTTGAACACACATCCCCTTGTAGGAGTGAGCCTGCTCGCGATGGGGGCCTGTCAGTCTGCATTTGTGTTGCCTGACACACCGCTATCGCGAGCAGGCTCACTCCTACAGGGGCCGCGTTTTGCCTGATCATTTTGAGTACTTCCAATGACTCACTTGCCCGCTCCCATACGCTGGCTCTACGCCTTGGAATGGCGCCGCGGTTTCTTTGACTGGGCGCGCAGCGATGGCGTGACCTGGGTCTACATTTTCAAGGTGTTGATCGCCGCGTTCCTGACCTTGTGGCTGGCGATGCGTCTGGAATTGCCGCAACCGCGCACGGCGATGATCACCGTGTTCATCGTCATGCAGCCGCAGAGCGGTCAGGTCTTCGCCAAGAGTTTTTATCGCTTTCTCGGCACACTGGCCGGGTCGGCAATGATGGTCACGCTGATCGCTTTATTTGCGCAGAACACCGAATTGTTCCTCGGCTCGCTGGCGATCTGGGTCGGCATCTGCTCGGCCGGTGCGGCGCGTTGTCGTAACTTTCGCGCGTACGGTTTCGTGCTGGCCGGTTACACCGCGGCGATGGTCGGTTTGCCAGCGCTGGCGCACCCGGACGGCGCGTTCATGGCGGCAGTGTGGCGTGTGCTGGAGATCTCGCTGGGGATTCTCTGCGCCACTCTGATCAGCGCGGCGATTCTGCCGCAGACTGCCAGCGCGGCCATGCGCAACGCCTTGTATCAGCGCTTCGGGGTGTTTGCCCTGTTCGTCACCGATGGCCTGCGCGGGCGCAGCCAAGCCGATGCCTTCGAGGCCAGTAACGTGCGCTTCATTGCCGAAGCCGTGGGCCTGGAAGGGCTGCGCAGCGTGACTGTGTTCGAAGACCCGCACATGCGCCGGCGCAATGGTCGGCTGAGCCGTTTGAACAGCGAATTCATGGGCGTCACCACGCGCTTCAACGCCCTGCACCAGTTGCTTGAACGCTTGCGCGGCAATGGCGAGGAACATGTGGTCGCGGCGATCAAACCGGGTCTGCAGGACCTTGCCGAAGTGCTCGACGGTTTCAGCGGCCGTGCCCTGACCAGCCCCGATGCCGCACGTCTGGCGACAGCGCTGGCGATCTACAAGGAAGGTTTGCCGGCGCGGGTGCGGACCCTGCGCGGGCTGTTTCAGGAGACCGCGCCAAGCGAGGCCGAACAACTGGATTTCCACACCGCGTACGAATTGCTTTATCGCTTCGTCGACGACCTGCACGGCTACGCCCAGACCCATGCCTCCCTCGCCGAGCACCGCCACGAACGCGAGCGCTGGGACGAGCCGTTCACGCCGCAGACCAACTGGTGGGCGGCCGCGGCTTCCGGGATTCGGGCCTCGTTCATTCTGCTGTTGCTGGGCAGTTATTGGGTCGCCACCGCGTGGCCAAGCGGCGCGACGATGACCCTGATTGCCGCCGCCACCGTGGGCTTGTCCGCTGCGACGCCGAACCCCAAACGCATGGCGTTCCAGATGGCCTGCGGGACGTTTCTTGGTGCGTTGGTCGGCTTCGTCGAGATGTTTTTCCTGTTCCCGCTGATCGACGGTTTCCCACTGCTGTGCGTGATGCTCGCCCCGGTGATCGTGCTCGGTTCGTTCCTCACCTCGCGGCCGCAATACGCCGGGGTCGGCCTCGGTTTGTTGATTTTTTTCAGCACCGGATCAGTGCCAGACAACCTGACGATCTACAACCCCTACACCTTCATCAACGACTACATCGCCATGGTCATGGGCATGCTCGTCTGCGCGGCGGCGGGGGCGATTATTCTGCCGCCGAACAGTCGCTGGTTGTGGCAACGGCTGGAACAGGATCTGCGCGAACAAGTGGTCTACGCGATCAGCGGCAAACTCAAAGGCCTGGCCTCGAGTTTCGAAAGCCGCACCCGCGACCTGCTGCATCAGGCCTATGGTCTCGCCGCCGGCCAGCCGAAGGTGCAGCAAAATCTGCTGCGCTGGATGTTCGTAGTGCTGGAAGTCGGTCACGCGATCATCGAACTGCGCAAGGAACAGGCGATTCTGCCGGTGCATCCGGCCTATGCCGAATCGCAGCCATGGCGTCAGGCGATCCGCGTGATGGGCCGGGCGCTGGTGCGGCTGTTTCTGCAACCCAATTCGAGCAATCTGGAGCGTGCGCTGGTTGCCGTCGACCATGCGATCAGCCGCGTCGCGGCCACCGACGAGCCGTTCGCGCCACACTTTGATACCTCGGCGCTGCGCCGGGTGAAGAGCTATCTGCACTTCATCCGCACCTCGCTGCTCGACCCGCAATCTCCGCTCGCCGAATACGCCATCGCCTGCCCCGAAGGACCTGCCCGTGCCTCGTGAAATCGCTTTCCACGGCGTGTACATGCCGACCATGACCCTGATGTTTTTCATTGCTGCCGCGCTGGCCTGGGCGCTCGACCGGTTTCTTTCGGGGTTCGATCTGTACCGCTTTTTCTGGCACCCGGCGCTGCTGCGTCTGAGCCTGTTTACCTGTCTGTTCGGCGCGATGGCGCTGACGGTTTACCGTTGACTCTCGCTAAAAGAAGGCATTGATGAAAAAGTTTTTCAGCCTGCTCGCAACCCTGCTGGTGCTGGCTCTGGCGCTGTGGATCGGCCGCACGTTGTGGCAGCACTACATGAACACGCCGTGGACTCGCGACGGCCGCGTCCGCGCCGACATCATCAATGTCGCCGCCGATGTCACCGGCGAAGTGGTCGAGGTGCCGGTGCGTGACAATCAGTTGGTGAAGAAGGGCGATCTGCTGATGCGCATCGACCCCGAGCATTACCGCATCGCAGTGAAACAGGCGCAGTCGCTGGTCGCTGCGCGCAAGTCGACATGGGAGATGCGCAAGGTCAACGCGCATCGCCGGGCCGACCTCGACAACCTGGTGATCTCCAAGGAAAACCGCGACGACGCCAGCAATATCGCCGACGCAGCACTCGCCGATTATCAACACGCGCAAGCGCAACTGGAAGCCGCCGAACTCAACCTTAAACGCACCGAAGTGCGCGCTGCCGTGGACGGTTACGTGACCAATCTCAATGTGCATCGCGGCGACTACGCGCGCATCGGCGAGGCGAAAATGGCCGTGGTCGACATGAATTCGTTCTGGGTCTACGGCTTCTTCGAGGAGACCAAACTGCCGCATGTGAAAGTCGGCGACAAGGCCGATATGCAGTTGATGAGCGGCGAAGTGCTCAAGGGTCATGTGGAGAGCATTTCACGCGGCATCTACGACCGTGACAACCCGGAAAGTCGCGAGCTGATCGCCGACGTCAACCCGACGTTCAACTGGGTGCGCCTGGCCCAACGGGTGCCGGTGCGGATTCACATTGATGAGGTGCCGGAAGGGGTGTTGCTGGCGGCGGGGATTACTTGCACGGTGGTGGTGAACCAAGCCACCGCGGACCTCTGACAGACCGAGTCATCCCCCGTCGCGAGCAGGCTCGCTCTCACAGGGATTTCAGCGACCCGGAAATCCCTGTGGGAGCCAGCCTGCTGGCGATGGGAGCAACGCGGTCTCAGAGTTTTGCGCGCAAGCCGAAGCGCTTCATCAAAGTCGACTCCAGCAACCCCTTCGGCAACATCGCCGCCAACAAGGGCAACGCCCGGCTGCCATTGCCTATGCGGATCAACCGCGGCGGTTTGCTCTGCTGCACGGCCTTCAACAACACCGCAGCAAACTCTGCGGCCGGGGTCGGTTTGTCCTGCGAGGCCCTGGCCCGCGCGCGAATGCCTTCACGCAACGGAAACCACGGCGATTGCTCGTTGATCAACTGCTCGGCTTCATGCCCGGCATTTTTCGCGAAACTCGACTCAATCGCGCCGGGCTGAACTTCCATTACACGGATACCGAACGGCGCCAGTTCCATGCGCAAGGCATCGCTTAATGCATGTACCGCCGCTTTCGACGCGCAATAGGCACCGGCAAATGGCGTGACCAGTACACCGGACACACTGCCGATATTCACCACCAAGCCTTTGGCCCGGTGCAGCACCGGAAACAGTGCGCGAGTGACGCCGACAATCGAAAACACATTGGTCTCGAACTGCCGCTGCATGGCCGCCACGCCGCCGTCGAGCAGCGGACCCATCGCGCCGTAACCGGCGTTGTTGATCAGCACGTCGAGACCGCCATGCTCGCGGCTGATGCGCTCGCCAAGTTGTTCCAGCGCAGCGTTGTCATTGACGTCGAGTTGCACGGCGGTGAAGCCAGCGCTGGCTATAGTCGCCACGTCTTCGGCCCGGCGCGCAGTGGCCCAGACCTGGTAGCCCGCCGCTTTGAAGGCGTCGGCGAGGGCGCGGCCGATGCCGCTGGAGCAACCGGTAATCAACGCAACGGGCATAGCGCATTCCTTGTGCAGAAAAGTTAAGAAACAGGTCAGTCGGAGAAACTACCCTGCAATCGCTCGGCGCGAAACTCCAGGGTTTGTGGCCGATAGCCGGGGCGTAGCGGTGGCAGTGGCAAGCAGTCTTCCCAGGTTGCGCCGGGCTGCAGTTCGCCAGGACCGCGATAGCGTGGGGCAGTGTACTGATTGTCGGCCAGGTTGACCGTATCGCCGGGCGCGTACGCGGCGATGCGCCAACGCAGTTCGGTAAGCGGCACATCGTTGCCATTGTTCATTTTCAGTTGCAGCGGACGGTCGGCCGGGCATTGCTCGGGAGCGTAAGCCATGCGCAGTTCCAGGCGCGCCAGTTGCTTGATCTCGCGGTTGTCCAGCCACACCACCCACATCGCCACGAAGCCCAGGCCGATGGCAGCGGCCACCGACACCGGCAAGGCCTTGGCCGGATAGCGCAGCAGCAGAATCAGCCAGGTGATGACCAGCAGGATGCCGATGAACATGCTTGAGCGCTCCAGGGGGGAATGAGCCCATCCTACCGAAGGCTTCGCGCGATGGGTATTCGGGACCCGGACAAGCGCACCGTTGGTCGGGACTGTAATTTCTGACAGTAGGCATCCAGGGCCGCGCTTGGTCCCATGCGCGAAGGCACACAGCGGCGTTGACGCACTATGGGCATCCACAGCAAAACACCATCGCTTGCCGTGAACGATCCGCGCGGGTTGGCCATCCTCACGGTCAATTACTGGCGGGCCGATGCGGGAATGGCCAGTGAGCTGCGAATCGAGCGGACGTTGCGCGACGTTGCCGGGCGTGCGGTCAAACAATGGGATGCTCGACTCTGGGCGCTGCAAGCGACTGACCCGCAGGCGCCTGCCAGTCTCACCTCAGTCCACGCTCTGAACGATAGTGCGCTGCGCTCGGACAGCACCGATGCGGGGGTCCAGGTCCAGTTGCCGGGTCTGGCTGGCGAGACGCTGTTCAACTGGGACAGCCGCGGCACACGCCGCGAAATTGAATACGACGATCTGCTGCGCCCGGTCGCGGTGTTCGAAGAGGGCACCGGCGTGCCTCGGCGGTGTGCAGAACGTTTGGCCTACGGCCGCCCCGGTGCGGGTGATCCGCTGTGCAATCAGTTAGGTCGGTTGATCCGCCATGACGATCCGGGAGGCAGTGTTCTGTTCACGCAGTTTGCGATCACCGGGCAGTGCAGTGAAAACACCCGTCACTTCACGCTTGAGCCGGTCGCGGCGGATTGGCCCGAGGCCATTGTCGATCGACAGAAGTTGCTCGAGCGCGAGGGGGCAACCACACAATGGCGTCATGCGCCGCTGCAATCTGTGCTGGAACAACTCGATGCTCGTGGTCACCGGCAGGTGTTCGCGCTGACGCTGGACGGGCGGTTACGCGGGGTGGATGTACGTCTCGATCTTCAGGCCCAAAGCCATTCGGTGGTCAGCGATATTCGTTACAACGCGCAGGGGCAAGTCATTCAGGAGACGGCGGGCAACGGCGTACTGACAGCGCTGAGCTACCGCCCCGAAGACGGCCGCCTGCTCACGCGCCACGCTCAGGACAAGCTGGGCAATGTGTTGCAGCATCTGCTCTATGCCTACGACCCGATGGGTAACGTAACGAGTATCGAAGACCAGGCATTGCCCGAGCGCTGGTTCGCCAACCAGCGCATCGAGCCGATCAGCCGTTATCGCTACGACAGTCTTTATCAGCTGTCCCGCGCCTCTGGCTGGGAGGCAGGCGCCGCCGGAGGCGGGCCGACAGCCCTGGTCAATTACACGCAGGACTATCGTTACGATGCCGGCGGCAATCTGCTGAAGCTGATTCACGTTGGCGAACAGAATCCCTGTCATGATCTGCAGGCCGCGCGCTACAGCAATCGTTGCCTGCCCTGGCGAAATGGTGTGCCGCCCGATGAGGCAGCGATCGGCGCAGCTTTCGATGCACGGGGCAATCTGCTGTTGCTGGATCAGGGACGCCAGTTGCAATGGAACCTGCTTAATCAGCTGGATTCAGTAGTGGTCGTATCACGCAGATCAGACGCCGATGATCGTGAATGCTATCTCTACGATGGCGCCGGTCAACGTGTACGCAAAACGGGGGTATCGCTGACAAATTCACGCAGCCTGCTCGCGGAAGTCCGTTATTTGCCAGCGCTGGAGTTGCGTACGAACACTGGCACGGGCGAGAGCCTGCAAGTCATCACCGTGCAGACCGGCCTCAACAGTGTCCGCGTTCTGCACTGGCAAAGCCCGCCACCGACGGGCAGCAACGATCTCTACCGATACGGTTTCAGCGATCATCTGGGTTCGATCAGTATTGAGCTGGACGCTGAGGCGAACCTGATCAGTCGCGAACATTTCTATCCGTCCGGTGCGACTGCATGGGTTGATGACCCCGAGGTCAGTTATAAAACCGTGCGTTATTCAGGCAAGGAGCGCGATGCGACGGGGCTTTACTACTATGGATATCGTTATTACGTGCCTTGGTTGCAACGCTGGTTGAATCCTGATCCAGCAGGGATTGTGGATGGCCTGAATGTGTTCCGGATGCTAAGGAACTCCCCGATTAACCGTCATGACGAAAATGGGACGAGTAGTTATGACGTTTTGAATGAACAGGAATCCTTTGCAAAAAAAAACAATATTAAAATTATTTCCAGGGGACTTGATTCATTCCCGGCAACACAAAGGGAGGCAACGAGCGAAGCATTAGAGTTAGGACTTGAATGGGTAACAAATGCGGAGAAAGCGTTGTCGCAGCCTTCGTTAAGCCCCTCCACGCAGAAAATTTTAACAATGATGTTTGATGAGCATGACTTCTCGTCTGCGGGGGAAAAAGACAGTTTTACTTCCCTGCTGCTGGCGGATATGCAGGAGATCAAGTCTTTCATGACGATGTTGCTGGACAAGCGCAACCAGCAAGTGGTTCTTGTCGATCAGCTTCCGGGTATGGATGCATTGGCGTTCAATACGGCCAATGACGGGAATTTCATATGGGTGAGCCAAAGTTATATCGAGCGTAGCCACGGGGTTTCTCAGGCACGAACAATGGTTCATGAGGCCGCCCATGCCATGCGTAGAAATAACGCACTGAACTTTGTGAACGACTTTATGTATCTGAATTTTGGAGAGGAGGGTCGGGCCGCATCAAAGGAAGACATTAATGACTACGTTCTGCTTGGACGTTTGTCCTCCAGCGAGAGCATGGGTAGCGCGCCTGATGAGAGCACCTTTAGCGCGCGTACACTTGCTCATTACAAGAATGCAGTGAATACAGTCCTGGAAAAATTGGGTAAAAGTCCGGCAACGTCGCCGCGAAAACGTGCAGATGCCTACATCGGACACGTAAAAGTCCGGCAAAACGTTGCTCGACGCAACGCAGATTCGCTGTCTGTATTCGCCATGCAGTTCCGACGTTGAGTTGTTGACTGAGCACGGAGCAGAAAAAGCCCCGCCCAACCCTCTGCGGATAGGGGACGCAGTAGGCTGGACGGGGCTTCTTGTTTCAGCGAGCGATCACTGCGCGATGGTTTTGACCGACACGCCGCGTTCGATCGGGGTGGAGCGACCGTAGATATCTTCGAAGCGTTCGATGTCGTCCTCACCCAGGTACGAACCCGACTGAACTTCGATGATCTCCAGCGGGATCTTGCCCGGATTGCGCAGACGGTGCACCGAGGCGATCGGGATGTAGGTCGACTGGTTTTCGGTGAGCAGGAACACGTTTTCGTCGCAGGTCACTTCGGCAGTGCCGCTGACCACGATCCAGTGTTCGGCGCGGTGGTGGTGCATCTGCAGCGACAGGCACGCGCCCGGCTTCACCGAGATGTGCTTGACCTGGAAGCGCCCGCCCATGTCCACCGAGTCGTACGAGCCCCACGGACGATAGACTTCGCAGTGGTTCTGGGTTTCGCTGCGGCCCTGCTCGTTGAGCGTGTTGACCATCTGCTTGACGCCCTGAACCTTGTCCTTGTGGGCAATCATCATGGCGTCTTTGGTTTCGACCACGACGATGTTTTCCAGACCGATCACCGAGACCAGTTTGCCGTTGCCATGGATCATGCAGTTCTTGCTGTCCTGAATGACCACGTCGCCTTTGCTGACGTTGCCGTTGGCATCTTTCTCGTTGACTTCCCACAGCGACGACCAGCAACCGACATCGCTCCAGCCAGCGGTCAGCGGCACGACGCAGGCGCGCTGGGTTTTTTCCATCACCGAGTAGTCGATGGAGTTGTCCGGGCAGCAGGCGAAGGTGGCTTCGTCGAGGGTCACGGTGTCGGCGTCCTGCTGGCTGCGCTCAAGGGTCAGCAGGCAGGTGTCGTAGATGTCCGGATCGTGCTTTTTCAGTTCTTCGAGGAAGCGGCTGGCGCGGAACAGGAACATGCCGCTGTTCCAGTAGTAACCGCCGGACTCGACGTATTCGGTGGCGCGCTTGACGTCAGGTTTTTCGACGAAGTGCGAGACACGGCTGACGCCTTCCGGCAGCAGCGAATCGCCAGTGGACTTGATGTAGCCGTAACCGGTTTCCGGTTTGGTCGCCGGCACGCCGAACAGCACCATTTCGCCATTTTCAGCGGCAACGGTGGCCAGGGCGAGCGCGCGTTGCAGGGCTTTCTGGTCTTCCAGAACGTGGTCGGCCGGCAGCACCAGCATCAACTCGTCACGGCCTTCATTGACCAGCATCATCGCGGTCAGCGCCACGGCCGGTGCGGTGTTGCGGCCGAACGGTTCCATCAGGATGCGCTGGCATTCCAGATTGCGGTTGGCCAACTGCTCGTTGACGATGAAGCGGTGATCCTTGTTGCAGACCACGATGGGGGTGTCCATGCCTTCGAACACCAGGCGCTCCAGGGTTTGCTGGAACAGTGTGTGTTCGCCGGTCAGGGCCAGGAACTGTTTAGGGAACTGCTTACGCGACAGTGGCCACAGACGCGAACCGCTACCACCTGACAAGATCACCGGAATCATAATGTTTACTCCATAAAATGCAGTTGAGAGCTGCAAGCTGCAAGGGGTGAGTTAGAAGCACTGCACTTGCAGCTTGAAGCCAGTAGCTGATAGCTCGAGCGGTTAGCGAGTCGACACTGGGCGTTTCACCCAGACTGGCGACAGGTTGCTGCCGTTACCGGTGACGTACAGCACTGCTGCTTCACCGCGTTCCAGAGCGACGGGTTTGACGTCGCCGACTTTCTTGTCTCCTTCGTACAGCGCCAGGCTGACTTTCACCGGGTTGATTTCACGTTCGCCACGGCCCTTGGCAGCCACGTTCGGCACCACTTCGGTTTTGCCGTCAGCGGTCTTCAGAGTCAGCGGCTTGTCGCTGAGGTTCTGCACGCGAACCAGCGATTTCTGCTTGTTCTTGAAGGGCGGCTCTTCGATCAGTTGCGGCGCGCCGGAAGCGTTGTTGACCAGGGTGTAGTAGTGGTCACCGGCCAGTTTCACCGGCAGGGTCTGGCTGCCGACCTTGGCGCTGTAGTCGCCGCCCGGCATGAAGCTGAAATCGCTGCTGGCCAGTGGCGCGATGTCGCTCAGGCTGGTGCTGCCGACGGTGGCGCTGACTTCAGCGTTGCTGGCGTTGTAGACGCGCACGAAGGTCGAGCCTTTCGGTGCAGTCGGGCCATACAGCGCGGCGTCGCCACCGGCGAAGGCAGGTACGGAAAGCACGCTGAGGCCAGCGACCAGAGCGAAGCTTTTAGCGAGACGACGAGGAGTAGTAGTGAAAGTCATGGTGTACCTCTCTTTCAGTTTTGCGCCCGATCGGGCGTCTCGGATTTAGTGTTGATGGCTACGTTTTGTTGGCGGGCGCCGGCTTGTTTGAGCTCTGCGACCCACTGTGGGTCGGCGTCGCCGATTTCGTTGTTCACAGGCAGATATCGTTCAGGAAACTCCCAGATCAGCACCTGTGGCGGGCTGTTCTTGAAGTCATCGCTTTTCAGGTAGCTGAGCATCGGCAGGATCGGGCCATGGCCGTCTTCGGCGTAATTGACCACGTCGCTGTGCAGCGCTTGCTTCAGCGCACCGACGAAGTTCCAGTTCGGGTTGGCGCTGTAGCTGGTGCCGATCAGTGCGACCGGTACTTCGCTGTTGGCGAACAGGGCGTCGTCACCGGCAGGCTGCTCGGCGGCCACGGTGTTGCGTTTCTGCAGGGGCTCCGGTGCCGGCATCATGTTTTCGAACAGCGGATCGAGCGGCAGGAACAGACGCAGGTCGCCCTTGTGCGTGACCTTCTCGGCCGGCGTGGTGACGAAGCGCTGCGGCTCACCGCTGAGCGGGAATTTCTCGGCAATGGTTTTGGCCAGGGTGTTGGCGGCGATCTCGGCGCCTTCCGGAGTCCAGTGGGTGTCGGTGCGCAGGAACACTTGCTGACCATTCTGCTTGGCCTGTTGCAACGGGCCGAGCAGGTCAGGGGCGAGGATCTTGTCGCCGGCAACGCGAGCGTGGAAATCCTGATATAGGTTTTCGTGGATGCTCGAAGGTTTCACTTCATCCAGGTGTTCCGGATACAGGCGCGCTTTGGCCGGAACAATCGCCATCACCAGTTTCACGCCTTTGTCTTTCAGGGTCTGGCGCACGCCTTCGACCAGCGCGTAGTTGCCTTGCAGGTTCAGCTCTTCGTTGACGATCGGGTTGAATTCCTCATCGCTGTACAGCCACTGATCGCGACCGAGCACCACGCCCGGACGACCTTCGTTGAACAGCTTGAAATCCAGCGCGGCCCAGAGGTTGGTGCCAAGACGCTTGATCGGGAATTCCTCGTCGTAGTGGGTTTCCACAGCCTTGGTCCAGCGGCCGTTGAGCACCGTCGCATCGGCGTTGGTGCTGAAGCCGAAGAAGCTGCGAACCGACCACAGACCGAGGACCAACAGCGTCACCAGGAACAGGGCGATGTAGAAGATGCGTAATGAGCGGGTCATGTCAGATCCCTCAGAACTGGAAGTAAAGGAACGGCGAGAAACTTTGCGCCGAGAGTTTGAGAATCGAGGCAATGAACAGCAGCAGGATCAGCCCGCGCATCACGTAGCGCGACCAGTCAGCGGTCCAGTAGGCCGGTTGCACCTGGGCTTCGACGCCGACGGTGTAGCCAGGTTCATGGATGCTCGCCGGGTTTTCGCCAGGCGCTGCCTTGATCATTCCAGGCGTTGCGGTGGCCGGGCCATCGGCCTCGACGTTGACCGCAGGTTTGGTCTTGGCCGGTGGCTGATTGGTGTACAGATCACGCAGGCCAAAGAACGCCAGGGTTACGTAAGCCACCACCAGGGTTGCCACTTGCAGACCGGTCAGGCTGGCCTGATTGAGTTCCGACAGCGACCAGTCACCGAAGCTGAACATTGCGCCGTACATACGCCCGGCAACGTGCAGGTTCTCGGCACGGAAGATCACCCAGCCCATCACCACGAGCAGGAAGGTCAGCGCCCAGCGGATCGGGTTGAGGCTGCGCGGCGAAGTGTTCAGGCCCAGCGCTTTTTCGATCGCCAGCCACATGCCGTGCCAGGCGCCCCAGATGATGTAAGTGATGTTCGCGCCGTGCCACAGACCACCCAGGAGCATGGTCAGGAACAGGTTGCGATAGGTCATCAGCGTGCCTTTACGGTTACCGCCGAGGGTGATGTACAGATAGTCACGCAGCCAGGTCGACAGGCTGATGTGCCAGCGGCGCCAGAACTCGGTGATCGACTGGCTGATGTACGGCTGTTTGAAGTTTTCCATGAAGCGGAAACCCATCATCAAGCCCAGGCCGATGGCCATGTCGCTGTAACCGGAGAAGTCGAAATACAGCTGCGCGGTGTACGCCAGTGCGCCGAGCCAGGCATCGCCAGTGGTCGGGTTTTGCAGGGCGAAGCAGTGATCGGCAACCACGGCGAGGGTGTCGGCGATGAAGACTTTCTTGATGAAACCCTGCATGAACCGGGTGCAGCCCTCGGAGAATTTGTCGAGGGTGTGCGTGCGGTTGTTGAACTGGTCGGCCAGATCGCGGAAGCGCAGCACCGGACCCGCAATCAGGTGCGGGAAGATCGCCACGAACGCTGCAAAGTCGATCAGGTTGCGCGTCGCCGGGGTGTCACCACGGTACACGTCGATGATGTAGCTGATCGATTCGAAGATGTAGAACGAAATACCGATCGGCAACAGCACGTGCGTGAGGATGAACGGCTCCAGACCCACCGACGTCATCATCGCGTTGATGCTGTCGACACCGAAGTTGGCGTACTTGAAGTAGCCGAGAATGCACAGGTCGACAGCCACGCCGAGCAGCAGCCAGCGCTGGGCCGGTTTGGTCCTGACGCCGGCGGCGCCGACTTTCAGGCCGATCCAGTAGTTCCACAGCGTGACGGCCGCGAACAGCGCAAGGAAGTCCACACGCCACCAGGCGTAGAACACGTAGCTGGCGATCAGCAGCAGCAGGTTGCGATAGCGTTGCCCGCTCAAGTAGTACAAGCCGAGAAAGATCGGCAAGAACAGAAACAGGAACACGTTGGATGAAAATACCATCCCGATCTCTCCATGTTTGAACCAACAGTCAAGGGCCAAAGCCCCCCCAAACCCCCCGTGGTAGTGGAGGGGTGACACAGTGTTTGCTTGAGGTCGGGCTGGCCTTCAGACCGCGCCCCTCACCCCCCGCCCTCTCCCGGAGGGAGAGGGAGCCTGATCTCCATGATTTTCAGAAAAGGAGATCGACTCGGTATTTCTTTTTGCCGCCGATCGAGTTGTTCAAAACCTGCGACGACTCGGTATTTCATTTCGGCGTAACTCGCACGGCCACCTCGGTCAGTTCCCTCTCCCTCCGGGAGAGGGCTAGGGTGAGGGGGCTTTTGCTCTTCGCCTGTCAGGAACCCTTATTGCCCTTTTCATGAGACGGGTCATAAACCTTGGTCAGGTCCCCGCCGAGGCGGAAGGTCTTGAACGGTTGCATGTCGCGTTTCTTCTCGATCACATCCGGCGCGCAGGTGTAGAGCGTGCAGAACGGTTCGAGCCAGGCGAATTTCATGTCCTCTTTCAGGTCGGTCATGTCCTGTTCTTTGCCGTTCTTCTCTTCGAACTCGTCCGGATCTTTCACCCCGGACAACACTCGATCACCCAGCCGCTTGAGCGCTGAATTGTTTTCCTGACGCAGATCGACCCCGTTGACCTGGGCGAAACTGGCGATCATCGCCAGTGGCGGCAGGGCGTAGTTGTGATAGGCGAGGGCGCGTTGCTGGCGCTTGAGCTCATTGGGCAGGTAGCCGTCGGCATCAACCTGATTGACGCCGACCTTGTATTCCTTCACGGCCCAGTCGAACAGGTCGCGGCGGTTGGTGGCGACGGCGGTGGCCATCACCGACCAGGCGGCCCAGTACGAGTGGTTGTTGGTTTTTTCCAGCGGCAGGTTGTCCCAGTCGCTGACCACCTGATCGGCCATTTTGCTGAACCACGCCTCGATCAACTGCGCTTCCTGCTGATGCTGCGCGAGTGGATGCGAGTCGGAGAACTTCAGGCGAATGTACGAAGACGCCATGCTGCCCAGCGCCCATTTGCGCATCGACTTGCCGGTGTGGTTGAAGTCTTTGGACATCAAGGCATCAGCCTTGGCCCACGCGGTCAGCCAGTTCAGCGTGCATTCGAGCTGTTCCGGGCGACCATCGCGCATGAACTGCATGACGCGCTTGGCGGTGCCGCGCTCCAGCGTGGTGATGTCTTTGGTGGTGTTGCGAAAGGCTTTTTCCGACTGCACGTTCAGCGTCGCGCGGGCCTTGTCCGACCCTTCGTACTTGCTGCGAAATTGCAGCGGCCCGGTGTACGGCGCTGGCATCGCATCGCAACCGTCGCTTTTGTCGCCGCTCTTGAATTTATCCACCGGGGCGAAGTAGCCCTGTGGCGGACGCAGTGGCGCGGCGGCCTGGGTGGCCCCGGCGAACATCGCCAGGGTCAGCAGGGAAGGCGCGAGCAGATGTTTGATCGTTCGATTTCGCATAGCAGACCTCATTGCCCAAGCTGCGCGGTCTGTTGACCGGCGCCCGGGAATACGTTGCGTTTGCAGATTTTCGCTTCGACTTTTTGTGGCGCGGCGCCGGGCTTGGCTTCAGGCCCCTGGACTTCAACGGCCAGCAGGTTTTGCGAG
This sequence comes from Pseudomonas granadensis, assembly GCF_900105485.1. Lineage (GTDB taxonomy): Bacteria > Pseudomonadota > Gammaproteobacteria > Pseudomonadales > Pseudomonadaceae > Aquipseudomonas > Aquipseudomonas granadensis. The sequence continues at coordinate 759,390 of NZ_LT629778.1, forward strand.
GCCCAGTCTTCGTCCGTGCGCAGCTCAAAGGCGAAACGACCGTCGGTGTCGGAGGTTTCCGGTTTCTCGATCTTGATGTCCTCGTGGCGACCGTTCATGTACCAGAGGGTGGCTTGCAGAGTTTTCACCGACGTGTCGGCGAAGCGGATGTCGACCTGATGATTGGCGTTCTGCAGATTCAGGTTCTTGCTGTTGACCATCAGTTCCTGTTTGCTGCCCGGCTTCAACGTGGCGCTGCCGGTCATCTGTGCGTCTTTGCCTTCGCAGCCGTTATCGAGCAAGGCCATCATCTGGCGATAGATGGTTTCCTGGTCGAGGCGATACAGCGGCGAGAATTCCCAGATGAGAATCTTCGGTGGCGACTTCTGGAATTCCTCGCTGCCCAGGTATTGCAGCATCGAACCTTCAAAACCGCCGCCGGGGAAGGCGACGTTGAGAATGTCGGCGCCGATGGCTTCTTCGAGGAAACCGGCGAAGTTGTAGTTCTTGCCGCTGTGCGAAGTGCCGACCAGAGTGATCTGCGGGTTGCCGGAATCGCCGAACAGGTCGCCGTCACCCGCTTCGCCTTTCGGCTCGGTGGTGAACTGGTCCATGTACTGGATCGCGTAGCTGGTGCCGCACAGTTGTCCGGCCATGTTGTGCAGGGTGCCGGTCTTGCCCATGCGCCCGGACTTTTTGGTCTCGAACTCACGCTTGGGAATGTCGGCGAAGGCCGGGATCTGCTTGACCTTCTCGGCGACGATTTTCGCTGTGCGCTGGGCACCGTACGGCGTCCAGTGCTGGTCGCCGCGGAAGTAGAAATCGTGGGCGGGCAGGGTGTCCGGCAGCGATTCGTTGGTCAGCGGCGACAGGTCCGGCACCACGTAACCCATCTTGGCGAAACGGCCGAGCATGGTCTTGTAGTTGCCCAGCGCTTTCTCGTAATCGAACGCGGCTTTTTCCTGCGGGTTGAGCTTGTTGCGGTTCACCAGGCCACGGGTCGGCTGGTAAACGATCACCAGCTCGACGCCTTTGCTCTTGAACGCATCGTGCAGTTGCTGCAGGCGCTTGTAGCCGGCCGGCGTGGTGTTGAACTCGGTGCGCAGGTCTTCCTGGGTCCGGAACAGCCAGTCGCCCTGGGCCTGCACCAGCGTGGTGAAATTCTGCTGATAACGCGTGGTGTAGTTCTTCGCGTCATGGGCGGCCGGGCACAGGTTGCAGCATGGCTCGGCGGTGAATTTCGGCGGCGCGGCCGTTTCACTGCCAGCGTCGGCACGCGCGTTGCCGGCGGCGAGAATGCCAAGGGTCAGGGCCGAGAGGCTGAGCAGTTTGATCATGTGTGGGTGCATAAAAATTATCCTCAGTCCCGCATTTCGGTCTGGCGTTCGACAGGGTCGATCAGCACGGCTTTCTGCTGGCGCACCAGCAAGTCGAGAATTTCATCCTGGCGCTCGCCGAGGATGCCGTTGAAGCTGATGCCGCTGGATTTGGTCGGCGCCAGCATCGACACGCGATACAGCTCGACACTCAACGGCGAATCGATCGACAGCGGGCCGCTGCCATTGGCCGCCAGTTCGCCGCCGACGACGATCAGCGAGACCTGGGCATCGAACGGGTCGAGCTTGATGTCGCGGTCGGTGTCGGTCAGGTCCTTGATGTGCCCGTAGACGCCGGTCAGGCCGTTGGCCATGGCGATGTTTTCGTAGAGGCGAATGTTCACGCTGTTACGAATACGGATGCCGTGACGCCGGTTGCTGATGACCTTGTTGCCCCACAACAGGTTGTCGGCCGACTCATAGAGCGTGATGCCGTCGGTGTGGTTCTTGTAGATCTCGTTGTAGGCAATGATGTTGTTGATGCTGTTACGGTCGATCACCAAGCCCGACAACTTGTTGTCGTAGCTCTTGTTGTTGAAGATGAAGCTGTCGTTGACCTCACGGGAAATAATGATCCCGTGCTTCTTCTTCGTGCCGTACACGGTGTTCTCGGCAATGATCAGCCGGTGCGAACGGTCGTGCGGGTCGATGCCGTAGACGATGTTGTCTTTGTAGGTGTTGCCCTTGACCACAAAGTCGCTGGTTTCGTAGCAGTAGAAGCCGTACCACATGTCCGAAAACTCGGAGCCGACGATCCAGCCGGTCGGTTCAGGACGCTTGAGCACCTTGGCCATGTTCGGCGTGTACTGGGAAATACTCACCCCGTACGACTTACTGTTGGCGTAGCCGAAGCTGGCCATCTTGCTGTTGACGATGTAGGTCTCGGTGCCGCCCCAGGCGAGCAGGAACGGGCGGAATTCCTTCGGCGAACGGAAGGTTGCCGGGCCGTTTTCCTTTTCGCGCCAGCCAGTGACTTTGGTGTCACGCACAAACAATTGGCCGTCGTTGACCAGGAACGAACCGGCCTCTTGGGACAGACGTAGTTCCTGGGTCTGACCGTCGATTTCGAGGATGCCTTTCTCGCCGACCACGATCGGCAGTCTGGCCAGGTACACGCCCGGCGCGGTCTCGCTGAAGTACTGCTTGGGCAGTTTCTTCGCCAGATCCTTGAGGTTCATGTAGCCGTCGTCGATGAAGATCGCCTGCGGGATGCCGTGCTGACGCACCACCCATTCGGCCATCTTGTTATCGCCGCCGATGAAGTCCTTCAGGGCGTTTTCCTGCATCATCCGGCGCACGCTGATCTTGCCCGGCTTGCTGCGCACGATCTTCGCCGCAGCGGCTTCGGCGGTGAAACCGGAAAGGTCAGGCAGGGTCGGTTTGGCCAGTTGCAGCGCCTCGGTCGGCGCGCTGCTGACGGTGTAGGTCTTGGCCTGTTGCAGCTCTTTGGTCACAGTGGCCGGCTTGCCCGCCTGGGGCGCGACCGGTTCCACGTTGGCAAAGGCGCCAGCGCTGGCCAGCAGCATCGCGCCGGCCAGCAGGCTGAGTGAGCCTGTTCTGGTGCTGATCATGTCGGGCACTCCCTTGGCGGTTTGCATCAGAAGCGCCAGATCACGTCGATGAATGCGCGGTGCATGTACGAATCGACCTGGCTGCCATAGGCATCACCCGGCTTGAACACACCGCCACGGAAGCGCACCAGCGCCGAAGGTTCGTCGATCGACTGGCTCAGCGCCGCCGGCAACAGGCCTTGCTTGAAGTATTTGGTGACGACCAGGTCCATCTCCTGACCCAGGTCCTTGTTGCCGTCTTCAAGCGGCAGCGAGGTGCTGGAAAGGATCGCGCCGGTGACGTCGTCGGTGTTGTTTTCCACGGCGTTGATGCCGTTGCTGCCCACCGGCTTGTTGCCGTCGACACGCCAGAACTTGTGGTAGATCAGGCTGGCGTCGTATTCGTCGTTGACCATCCACGAACCGAACAGGGTCGCGGTCTGCATGTTGTTCATTTCGCCGCGGAACGCTTCACCGAAACGGTGTACGCGCGAACGAGTACCGGTGTAGTTGGAGCGGTTGCTCTCCAGACCGTTCTGCTCGTAATCGGCGCTGGCGCGGGCATAGGCACCGCCGACTTGCCACTGCGGATCGAGGCGCAGACGCACGCCGACATCGGCCGCCCAGCCGCTGATGTCATCGCTGCGCTTGGCTTGTGCAGGGCGGCTGCCATCGGCGTTCAGCGCGTTGACCGTGTCACGGTCGCCGCTCATGCCGGTGATGCTGCCCCAGTAGTTGACGGTGTTGGTGTTGCGCCAGTTGTAGGCGTCGCTGTCAGCGGTCAGGCCGATCCAGCTGATGTCGCCGTTTTCGGTCTTGTCCAGCGAATCACGCGCTACACCCGGTTCGGCGTAATCGAGCTTGCCGTCATCGTGTGTGTGGTGACCGCGAATGCCGACCCACTGGCCCGGCGTCCACTGATACGCCGCGTCGGCGTAGGCGTGCAGGCGATCCTTGTCTTTGGGCGCGAGCTCTTTCAAGTCGGTGCGGTATTCGCTGAAGCGCTCGGCCACACCGGCGTTGGCACGCAGCAGGGTGGTGTCGAAGGTCCAGTTCAGCGCTTCGATGTTGGTGTCGCGCCATTGGCCGTCGTCATTGCGCAGACGCTGACGACCGAACTTCAGAATTTCGCCAGGGTAGGGCGTGAAGCCGCTGTAGCCGACCCAGAATTCGCGCATCGCCAGGTAGTTTTTCTTGGTTTCGCGATCACCGCTGTCGGTGGTTTGTGCACCGTCGGATTGTTGCAGGGTGTCGGTCTCGATGATGTCGGTCGAGGTCACAGCCTGGCCCATGGCGTAGGCGCTCCACGCGCCGCTTTCGCCGTAGATCCACGGACGCAGATCAAGGCCGACACCGTTGACGTCGCCGCCACGGGCGGTGCCGAGGTCGCGGTCGTCTTCTGATTGGCCGGTGAGTTTCACTTCCAGGCCGAAGTTCTTGCTTTCAGTCATCGCGGCCAGTGTCGGGCAAGACCAGATCAGCGCGAAAGTGAGGCCAATGCCGGCCTTCACGAATGGGTTCAGCTTCATAGTTTTTCCTCGCCGTCTTCTTCTTGCAGGGCGTGCAGTTGCAGCGTGTTCGGGTTCAGCGAGCCACGGCTGGCTTGCTCTTGTTGCAGCAGGCGGCGAGCTTCAGGCAGACGCTCGGGCGGCAATTGCGCCTCGAGGGTCGCTGCCAGCTCAGCGGCTTGCGGAGTGTTTTGCGCCTTGGCCAATTGGCTGAAGACGTAGGCGTTCAGTGGGTCGGGCTTGGTGCCTTTGCCTTGGGAAAACAGTTGGGCAATGGCGAAGTCGGCGCTGTTCTGGCCGTTGCGCGCAGCAGTCAGCAAATGGTCGAGGGCCTTCTGCGGATAGACCTTGCCCAGGTAGCCACGGCGATAGATCTGGCCGAGGTAGTAATCGGCGGCGACTTCACGGCCCACGGCTTTCTGGAAATGTTCCTCGGCGACTTTCGCGTCGGCCGGGACCAGTTTGCCTTCGTAGTAGACCTTGCCCAGCAAAAGCTCGGCGCGTGGCTGGTCGGCGGCGCGGCCGTTGTCCAGGTACTTCATCATCTGATCGACGTCGCCCAGTTCCGGGAAATCGTAGAGCAGTTGCGCGAGGCTGACCCACGCCGCCGGGTAGCCCGGAGCGATCGGTTCGAGCAGTGACTGCGCGGTTTTCTCGTCAGTCTTGCCCAGGGTCGAATCGGCGAGCACGCGGGCGACCGAGTCAACGCGCTGGGCGGTGACGGTGCCACGGCTGTAACCGGCCTGCATCTGCTTGATCAGCTCGGCCTGTTGGTCCGGCTGGCCACGTTTCTGGTAAACGGTGGCCAGTTCGACGTAGCAGATATCGGTGGTGTTGAGCGCGGCCTTGCAGATTTTTTCCACGTCATCCAGGTGCTGGTCGTAGGTGCCTTGGGTGCGATACAGCAGCACCTGGGCCAGACCGGCTTCCGGGTAACCGGCCTTGCGCCACTGATCGATCTGCTGCTGAGCGTTGATGTTGGGGAAGCTGTGCGGGTATTGCAGATACAGCATCGCCAGCGGGATCAACGTGTTGCCTTCGCCATTGGCGGCGGCTTTTTTCAGCAGGGTTTCGGCTTCGTGGTGCTCGGCTTCGGTGGAGCCCGGTTTGGCCACCAGCAGACGACCGAGACGGGCCTGGGCACGTGGCGACACGCTGGCCGCGGCGCGGTAAGTCGCTTCGGCCTGTTTCATTTGTGCCGGGTCGCGGCTGTCGACCTGGATATCAGCCAGGCCGACTTGCGCCTCGCTGTAGCCCAGGTCGGCCAGTTGCTGGTAGTTCTGCGCAGCGGTGGCGGTGTCGCCACGTTTGAGCGCTTCGTTGGCCAGACGCTGGTCGGGCAGACCGGCGCAACCAGCGAGGCTGACGGCCAGGGCCAGCGAGCACACCATCAATCCCTTGTGGGAGCCAGCCTGCTGGCGATTCAGGCGACGCGGTGTTTCAGCTGTACCGCGCTGATCCAATCGCTGGCAGGCCAGCTCCCACAGGGATCGCGGTGTGTTCAGGATGGGTGGAGTAGTCACAGGCATGTCCTCGACTTAAAGACCGGCAGCCATGGCTTTGTCGATCAGCCAGTTCAGGTTCGGGCCACGGTCGCTGTTCACTTCCACCGGGCGGCCGGCGAAGCTGCTGTCGAGCGGCTCGTCAGGCTGGATCTGCACGCGGATGTCGGAGGACAGGTCGGCGCTCTTCAAGCTGGTGCTGCTGACGATCTTGCCGGTGCGGGTCTTGTCTTCGCCGGCGATCTGGAAGCTCACTGGCGTGCCTGGGCGCACATCGCCGAACTGGCGATAGGAGAAGCGTGCATCAACGGTGGCCTGGGTGTTGCGCGGCACCAGTTGGAAGATCACGTCACCCTTGCTCGCGTACTGACCGTCGGCGACCAGTTGCTGGGCCACGGTGCAGTCGCACGGCGAGGTCAGGGTGCCGGTCATCTGCTTGCCGAACAGTTCTTCAACCTTGGCCGGGGCCAGTTGGTCTTCGGCCAGATGACCCTTGAGCACGTCGAGCATGCTGGTGCTGAAGGTCGCCAGCGGCGCGCCTTTGGCGGCAACGCCGTCGGATTTGACCAGGCTCTGCACGGTGCCGTCACGCGGCATGGTGATGTTCATTCCTGGCACGCTGACCAGACCGGCCTGGGCGTGGCTGACGAAGTACATGCCGTACACCGATTTGAAGATGAAACCGGCTGCGACCAGACCGACAGCGAAAATACCGGCGCTGAAAGTCACCGCTTTCAGACGGCCGAACGCGGTCATGCCGGTGTCGTTGCTCTTGTTCTTGCGTGCCTTGGTGAAGTTGTCGCGCTGCAGGGTCGCCAGCACTTCGCCGATGCTGACGATGTCGCCGGCCAGGTGCGAAGTGATCAAGTGGCGCAGGGTGGAGATGTCCTGCGGCTCGAGGTTCTGGAACTGGCAGCCGGCGCGGCCGGTGGCGCGATCGAAGGAGCGCACCTGCAGTTCAACGTCCATGGCCAGGCCGAGGTTGTCGATGACGAATTGCAGACGCGCCTTGTACACCTCGCCGATGGTCAGCGGCATCTGCCCGGCGTTGAACGCCAGACCGCCAGCCGACAGGTCCAATACCCGCGCTTCGACCGGAGTCCGGTCAGGGCCGAAGAAACGCAGCTTGGCCGGGATTTTCACGCGAGCGTGCTGGCGCTGGGCTTCGGATTCATGCACTACGTTGACGTTGACGGCGGTATTCATAGGGGCGATTTCCTTGTTAATTCAATAGGAGCGGGTCAGACCATCATCAGCAGCACGGCGACAAAAATGCTGCCGGCGGAGAAGGTCATGGTCCGAGACGACCAGGTGTTGAACCAACGTTGAAAGCTGGCGAGGTCACGGGTCAGGGAAGTGGGCTGGCGAGTCCACGATTGTTGGTCGAGGCGGAAGAACACGTAGATCTTCACCAGCGCGCCAACGATCTGGTTGTAATACAAAATCGCCGGGTAAGCCGGGCCGATGCGGTGGCCGGAACACGACAGCAACAGCGTCAGGATCAGGCGGGTGATGCCGATCCACAGCAGGTACACGAGGATGAACGCGGTGCCGTACTTGAAGCTGGCGATCAGCGCTACGGTCAGGCCGAGCAACGAAGTCCACATCGACACACGCTGGTCGAACAGCACCACCGAAGTGAACGCGCCGAGGCGGCGGATACCCAGGCCCAGTGCACGCGAGTTCTGGCGCAGGTTGTTGCCGTACCAGCGGAACATCAGCTTGCGGCTGGCCTTGATGAAGCTCTTTTCCGGCGGATGCTCAACGGTGTTGATCGCCGCGTCCGGCACGTAGAAGGTGTCATAACCCAGGCGCATCAGGCTGAACCAGCTCGACTTGTCGTCACCGGTCAGGAATTTGAAGCGGCCCAGACGCCAGTGTTGCAGCGAGTCGCTTTCAACGTCGGCGATGAATTCCGGATTGGTCACCACGGATGCTTTGAACACCGACATACGACCAGTCATGGTCAGTACGCGCTTGGACAAAGCCATCGAGCACATGTTGATGTGGCGCTGGGCGAAACGCAGCTTGTGCCACTCGCTCATGATGTAGCCGCCGCGCACTTCGCAGAATTCGTTGGTGGTCAGGCCGCCGACGTTGCCGAACAGCTGGAACCACGGCACGGTCTTGCGCACGACGCCTTCGCCGAGCACGGTGTCGCCGTCGATCACGGCCACTACGGCACGGTCATCCGGCAGGTGACGGGAGATCGCGCGGAAACCGAAGGCCAGGCCATCGCGCTTGCCGGTGCCGGGAATGCGCACGAAGTCGAGCTTGACCCGCTCCGGCGGATTCATCCGTGCCCACAGCGCCTTGACGAGCAGTTCGTCGGACATTTCCACGATCGAGCAGACGATGGTGGTCGGCAGTTCGCAATCGATGGCTTCGCGGATCACCGAGCTGTAGACCTGCGCGGTGGTCAGCGCGTCAATACGGAAGCTGGTGACCATCAGGAACACATGCGATGGATCGGCGGCCTTGCCCAGCTTGCGCACTTTGCGGCGCAGGTGCGGGTAGACGATGTAGAGAAAAATCATGCCGCGCACAAAGTGCGTTGCACCCATCGAGTAGCGCCAGATACCCACGGCGCCAATCAGGAAAATGAAGTCCTTCGACTCGGAGTCGAATGTGGACGTGGGCAGCATCAAGGCCAGGCCCATCAGCAGACTGAGATAAAAAAGCCAGCCGGCTGATTGCAGAAAAAAATGTTTGAGCTTGGTCATAACCGTCATCCGAAGGTAAGGGAAGCCGCAAGTTGCAAGCTTCAAGCTGCAAGCCAATCGCGTTGACTTGCAGCTCGACGCTTGTCGCTTGGCGCTGCGTTACCAGCAAATACCTTCGGTGCGGCTACCGGCGCTGGTGGCCTTGGACATGAAGCCCACCAGGTCGATGACTTGCTTGCCCTGCGGCGCTTCCTGGGCCAGCGAACGGAATTTCTCGTCGCGGTTGCCGAGGATGATCACGTCGGAGTTGTCGATCACCGAATCGAAGTCCGAGTTGAGCAGGGACGATACGTGCGGGATTTTCGACTCGATGTAGTCTTTGTTCGCGCCGTGAACACGGGCGTACTCGACGTTGCTGTCGTAGATGCTCAGGTCGTAACCCTTGCCGATCAGCATTTCGGCCAGTTCGACCAGCGGGCTTTCGCGCAGGTCGTCAGTGCCGGCCTTGAAGCTCAGACCGAGCAGGGCGACTTTGCGTTTTTCATGGCTTTCAACGATGTCAAAAGCGTTCTGCACTTGCGATTCGTTGCTGCGCATCAGCGAGTTCAGCAGCGGCGCTTCGACGTCCAGGGAACCGGCGCGGTAGGTCAGGGCGCGGACGTCTTTTGGCAGGCACGAGCCGCCGAAAGCGAAGCCAGGGCGCATGTAGTACTGAGACAGGTTGAGGGTCTTGTCCTGGCAGACCACTTCCATCACTTCACGGCCATCGACGCCGACCGCTTTGGCGATGTTGCCGATCTCGTTGGCGAAGGTCACTTTGGTCGCGTGCCAGACGTTGCAGGTGTACTTGATCATTTCGGCAACGGCGATGTCCTTGCGGATGATCGGTGCGTCGAGTTCTTCGTACAGCGATTGCAGAACGTCACCGGAGGCGGTGTCGAACTCGCCGATGACCGTCATCGGTGGCTGATCGTAGTCGGCGATCGCAGTGGATTCGCGCAGGAACTCAGGGTTGACCGCAACGCCGAAGTCGACGCCGGCTTTCTTGCCCGAGCAGTCTTCGAGAATCGGGATCACCACGTTAGCCACGGTGCCCGGCAGAACGGTGCTGCGCACGACGATGGTGTGACGGGTGGTTTTTTCACGCAGAACAAAACCGATCTCGCGGCATACCGCTTCGATGTAGTTGAGTTCCAGGTCGCCGTTCTTTTTGCTCGGTGTACCGACGCAGATCATCGACAGGTCGGTGTCGCGAATGGCTTCGGCGAAGTTGGTCGTGCCGCGCAGACGACCGGTCTGGATTCCCTGTTGTAGAAGTTCGCCCAGACCCGGTTCAACGATCGGCGATTTACCGGCGTTGATCATGTCGATCTTGTCTTTGGCAACATCGACGCCAACTACGTCATGGCCCCGTGCAGACAGGCAACCGGCACATACTGCGCCAACGTAACCCAAACCAAATATGCTGATGCGCATCGCAATTACCTCTGTATATATCAGGCCTTAGAGGCCGGAGTTAATGGTGTTCAGCGGACACTAGTGCACTCGAAAGTGCGGCTTACAGGCGCCACAATGCCGTGTGCAGGCATACTAAGTTTCGAGTGTCTAAATAAGTGCACTCAAGATGTGCGCAACCAGGCCTTATTGTTATGACTTGCCCTGTTATGCAGCGGATCTTCTTTCTGAAGACTCTTGTGCAATCGTCTTGCGCGCTTGATGCGGGGATGAAAATCCCTGTAAATCAAGCGGTTCAGTGCTCAGGCGAGCACGTTTAAAGGGTACGACCATGGGTTTTGCAGGGGATATCAATGGTGCGTATCGCCTGTCCATCGTTTCGTTTTCAGACCCGTTAGTCATCTAGTCAAGTTGCTGTGACAAGTTGGTTACATGGCTATCAGTCCTGCGTAAGTTATCTCGTACAAACTCGCCGAGAATCGTTACCGGTGGTATGAGCTACGCATTTGGACATAGTTCCAGCCCGCTCATCGTGCCACCTGAAATTTTTTGAAATATTGGTAAAGATGGCACTGCTTTCAATTTGATAGCACTAGCGATTTCGCCCTTTAGTTCTGGGGCTATAAGCGTGCTAGATAGTTTTGTGCCACTACTGCAAAAAAATTTAGGTGCCACTACTGAAAAAACTGACGAGTGTCGAGTGAAAGAATTCTTAGAAAAGACAGGGGTATTTTTTTGGCGCCATTAAACTGGCGAAATACGGCGGGGGATTTCTGACATCGTGCGAGGTGCACGACTCTGGATGAAAAGAGTCGTGCATTGGGCATGCTTTATTCCGGGGCGTGATCGCGCAGAAATACCAGATTGTCGGGTTTCGACTGCTCGGCGCTGTAGCGATAACCCTGCACATCGAAGTGCTTGAGTTGCGCCGGATCGTTGATCTTTTCCTGGATCACGAAACGGCTCATCAGACCGCGGGCTTTTTTCGCGTAGAAACTGATGATCTTGTACTGGCCGTTCTTCTGATCCTTGAACTCGGTATTGATGATCCGCGCGTTCAGGGCGGTGCGTTTGACGGCCGAGAAGTACTCGTTGGATGCCAGGTTGAGCAGCACATCATCGCCTTGTTCGGCCAGCGCTTCGTTGAGCCATTCGCTGATACGCGTGCCCCAGAAGGCATAAAGATCTTTGCCACGGGCGTTGGCCAGTTTGGTGCCCATTTCCAGGCGATAGGCTTGCATCAGGTCGAGGGGGCGCAGCAAGCCATAAAGGCCGGAGAGCATGCGCAGGTGTTTTTGCGCGTAATCGAAATCTTTTTCGCTGAAAGACTGCGCGTCCAGACCGGTGTAAACGTCGCCTTTGAAGGCGAGCAATGCCTGCTTGGCATTCTCTGGCGTGAAGGCCGGCGTCCAGCTACCGAAACGCGCGGCATTGAGGCCGCCGATCTTGTCCGATACGTGCATCAGCTCGCTGATCTGCGCCGGGCTCAGCTCGCGCAATTGCTGGATCAGTTCCTGGGAATGGTCCAGGTATTGCGGCTGGGTAAAGCGCTGGGTCGCCGGCGGTGTTTCGTAGTCGAGGGTCTTGGCGGGGGAAATCACCATCAGCATGAAGTCGTCTCCTTTAATCGTGGGGCGATTCTAGGGGGTTGGCGGGGTTGACTCCAGCTATGGGGGTCATAGGTCGGTGCAAGGGCCGGGATTTGCGACGGCTGGTGGATCTTTACCCTCACCCCAGCCCTCTCCCGGAGGGAGAGGGGGCCGATCTTCGCTGGTTTCCAAATTTGGGTTCGACTCGGTAGTTCAGGTAGGCGGATATCGAAAGAACGACTCGGTCGGCTCCCTCTCCCTCTGGGAGAGGGCTGGGGTGAGGGTAGCGACCTTGAGCCGTGCACATCAGCTATAGTGCCGCGCGGGTTTTGTTATGGAGACGTCCCCTTGCGCATTGTTCTTTTATTCACCGCTTGGCTGTTGAGTGTCGCTGCCGTCGCGGCGCCTGGTGATCCGGCGACGCTGGACCGCAACACCTGGCCAGAACAGCTCAGCAGCCCGACGCTGTTCGACGTCGCGTCACGCGCAGAAATTCTGATGTTTGCCCGTGGCCTGCTCGGCACCGAGTCGATCGACGAGGCCGCGCTGGCCCAGCGCCTTGGGCTGCGCACGGTCAATATCGACGCGGTCAATCAATTGCGCCAACGTCTCTGGCAGCGCCTGCTCGCCAATTACAACTATGCCCAGCAAAGCTGCGACCAGGACGCCTCGTTCTGCTTTCTCGTCGAGGACCTGCCGACCCTGCGTGAGCAAGCCGCCAAGTTCGTGGTCAGCGACGACAGCTATTACACCAAGTGGGCCGAACCGAGCCGGATCTTCCATCTGCAATATCTGGATGAACTGCTGCGCAAGGCCGCGCTGTTCCCGCAGACCAGCAGCGAAGTCGATCGTTTCGGCGACTATGAGCGCAACGGCGACGACATGCACGATCGCCTGTTTCTGCTGACCTTCGACAGCGCCGCCAACGTCCAGCCGGACAACACCGACTGGCTCACCGAGTACCTGCGCAAATCCAATATGAGCGGCACGTTCTTCGTATTGGGCAAGGATATTCAGGCGCGGCTGGCCGATCGTTCGGTCAGCAGCCTGCAAGCGAGTTTTTCCACCCAGTGCGTAGGCGTGCAAGGTTGGGAGTTCCGCTCCCACAGCCACTGGCAGGACTGGCAGGACTCGGTGCGGCGCAGCGCCGATCTGGTGAAAAACAAACTGCCGGAAAACTACGTGCCGCTGTTCCGCCCGCCCGAAGGCCAGCGTCGCAGCGACGCACAAGGCTTCTTCAATGCCCAGGGCCTGCAAGTTGCCCTGTGGGATATCGACGCCCAGGACGGCGCCGGCAGGCTCAAGGGCCCGGCGAGCGCGCAGCGAGTCCTGACCCTGATGCTGTTGTGGCGCCACGGGGTGATCAATTTCAACATGAAACAGGATGCGGTGAAGACCTCGTTGCCGTGGCTGATCACGCAAACCGCGCAAAGCGGCATTGGCTGGGAGGACTGTCAGGACGCGTTTCGATGAAAATGGCAAGGGGCCCGGAAACATGGGGCTTAGGGCGATTTTCAAGAGGAATTCGATGCAGGCGGACTTCCGACTTTAGCGGTGTCTGGTGAGTCCGCCAAGGGCTTTTCGTCACTCTGCAAAATAAACTTAAAAAAACCGTCAAAGTACTTTTTTATGTCATCGGTTTTGGAGTATTACGAAGACAGACCGCCGAAACCTGCAACACAGGTGGCGTCTTCCAAGACCCGTTTGTTTGCAGTCACTTGAATCTCCGCAGGTGAGATTTCGGCAGTCACTTCGAGGCGCAGCACCGCTCAGGTATTGCGTCTACTGGCTCTGACATAGGTGACCGAGTATGGATGATCACGGACGTAGCCCTTCCTCCAACCAGCCAATCCTGTATGTACTCGATACCAACGTATTGATTCACGATCCAAACGCCCTGCTGAATTTCGAAGAACACCACGTTGCCATCCCGATGACCGTGCTCGAAGAGCTCGACAAGCTCAAGAGCGGGCACCACAGCGTTGCCGCCGAATGCCGCCAGGCCATCCGGCTGATCGACAAGACCCTGGGCGATGCGTCTCCCGAAGACGTCGAACTGGGCGTGCCGATCCAGCGCGGCAAGGGCGGCCCGAAGGGCTTGCTGTCAATTCTGATGAGCAAGCAGGCCGAATCGAACCTGATTCTGCCCGAGCATCTGAACGACAACAAAATCATCAACCAACTGATCGACCTGCACGCCCGCGACCCGCAAAAGCCAGTGGTGCTGGTCACCAAAGACATCAACATGCGCCTCAAGGCGCGCGCCTGCGGCATCGATGCCGAGGATTACAGCACCGACCAGCTGGTCGATGACGTGTCCCTGCTGCCCAATGGCTACCACACCATGACCGGCTCGTTCTGGGACCGCGTGAGCAAGGTCGACACCCGCCAGGATCACGGCCGCACCTGGCATCAAGTGCAACTGATCGACAACCTGCCGGCAGTGCACATCAACGAGTTCATCATCGACGAACAGGGTTTCGTCGGCTGGATCAAAGAGATCGATGAAGCCAAGTTGCTGATCCTCGATTTGCATCAGGAACCGCTGTTGCATCAGGAAGCCTGGGGGCTCAAGCCACGCGACATCTATCAAAGCCTGGCGCTGTACGCGCTGCTTGACCCGGACATTCACCTGGTCAACCTGTCCGGCGCTGCCGGTTCCGGTAAAACCATTCTGGCCCTGGCCGCGGCGATCGAGCAGACCATGGTCAGCAAGCGCTACCGGCGCATCATCGCCACGCGCAGCGTGCAGGGCCTGGACCAGGAAATCGGTTTCCTGCCCGGCACCGAAGCGGAAAAAATGGAGCCTTGGCTGGGCGCCATCACCGACAACCTCGAAGCCTTGCACATGGATGACGAAAACACCCATGGCAGCGTCGATTACATCCTCAGCAAAGTGCCGTTGCAGTTCAAATCGCTCAACTACATTCGCGGTCGCAGCTTCCAGCAGAGCCTGATCCTGATCGACGAATGCCAGAACCTGACGCCGCACCAGATGAAAACCATCATCACCCGTGCCGGCGCCGGTTCCAAAGTGGTGTGCCTGGGCAACCTCGCACAGATCGACACTCCATACCTTTCCGCGACCAGTTCCGGGCTGACCTACCTGACCGAACGCTTCAAGGATTTCCCCAACGGTGTGCACATCACCCTGCAAGGGGTGCCTCGCTCGATTCTGGCTGAATACGCAGAGTCTCACCTCTGAGCTGCAAGCTTTAAGCTGCAAGCCGCAAGTTTCAAGCGTGCCAAGTGAACTTCACTTGCTGCTTGTAGCTTGCGGCGTTCGGCTGCTTAAATACTACCTTCCCGAACCTACAACCGGACTGCGCTTTCACTTGCCGCTTGTAGCTTGCCGCTTGCAGCTGCCTCAAGGAGGCCCTGTGCTGACTCATCTCGATTCCCAAGGTCGCGCCAACATGGTCGACGTCACCGAAAAAGCCGTGACGTTCCGTGAGGCGACGGCCCAAGCGCTGGTGCGCATGCTCCCTGAAACCCTGCAGATGATCGTCAGCGGCGGCCATCCCAAGGGTGATGTATTCGCCGTGGCGCGCATTGCCGGGATTCAGGCGGCGAAGAAAACCAGCGATCTGATTCCGCTGTGCCATCCGCTAATGCTCACCGGCGTCAAGGTCGAGCTGAGCGCAGAGGGCGACGACAGCGTGCGCATCGTCGCTCGCTGCAAGCTGTCCGGGCAGACTGGCGTGGAGATGGAAGCGCTGACCGCCGCCAGCGTCGCCGCCCTGACCATTTACGACATGTGTAAAGCCGTGGACCGCGGCATGACCATCGAAAGCGTGCGCCTGCTGGAAAAAGTCGGCGGCAAGAGCGGCCACTTTCAGGCGGAGCAGCCATGAACCTGACCGTGAAATTTTTCGCTCGATACCGTGAAGCGCTGGGCGTCGAGTCGGTAAAGGTTGAAGGGGATTTTGCTACGGTCGATGACGTGCGCAGTCTGTTGGCACAGCGTGACGGCGCCGAAGTGTTGCGCGAGCAGAACCTGATGTGCGCCCGCAACGAAGATCTCTGTCAGCTCGACGAGCCGGTAGCCGACGGCGACGAAGTGGCGTTTTTCCCCACCGTGACCGGAGGCTGAGCCATGGCGATTCGTGTGCAAGCCACGCCGTTCGATCCAGGCGCTGAAGTCAACGCCATGCACGCGGCCAACGTCGGCGTTGGTGCGGTGGTAAGTTTTGTCGGTTATGTACGCGACTTCAACGACGGCCTCGACGTGGCCGGGATGTTTCTCGAGCACTATCCGGGCATGACTGAAAAAGCCCTGGGCAAGATCGCTATCGAAGCCGAACAGCGCTGGCCGCTGCTGAAGCTGGAAGTGTTGCATCGCATCGGCGCGCTGGAGCCGGGCGAGCCGATCGTCTTCGTCGGCGCCGCCGGCGCTCATCGCCAGGCCGCCTTCGACGCCTGCGCCTTCGTCATGGACTACCTGAAAACCCGCGCGCCGTTCTGGAAGAAAGAAAACACCAGCGACGGCCCGCGTTGGGTGGAGGGGCGGGACAGTGATCATGCGGCTGCAGATCGCTGGAAGACATAAGCCCTGCGTCGCCCTCTAGTCAGCCATCGCGAGCAGGCTCACTCCTACATTTGGAATGCGTTCCACTTGTAGGAGTGAGCCTGCTCGCGATGACGCCATTTGCAACGCCAAAAATCCCTCCTCTTGCCCGATTGACGACTTGTACCTTTGAGTCCAGTATGGATTTCCAAGTACAAAAAATGCTTCTGTCTTGCCGCTTATAGCTTGCCGCTTGCAGCTGCTTTCTTGCCAACAACCCCGCGAGAGAACGAACATGAAGAAACTCCCCCTCATCACCGGCCTGGCCTTCAGTCTGTTGGCCTGCGCCAGCAGCTTCGCCGCCGAGAAAACCCTGCGCATCGGCATTGAAGCCGCTTACCCGCCATTCGCCTCGAAAACCGACAAGGGCGAAATCGTCGGTTTCGACTACGACATCGGCAATGCCCTCTGCGCGCAGATGAAGGTCAAATGTGTGTGGGTCGAGGGAGAGTTCGACGGGCTGATTCCGTCGTTGAAAGTGAAGAAGATCGACATGGCCCTGTCGTCGATGACCATCAATGAAGATCGCAAAAAGTCGGTGGATTTCACCCACAAGTATTACTTCACTTCTTCGCGTCTGGTGATGAAAGAAGGCGCTAGCGTCGATGATCATTACGCCAGCCTCAAGGGCAAGAACGTTGGTGTACAGCGTGCGACCACGACTGATCGGTTCGCCAGCGAGGTGTTCGAGCCCAAGGGCGTCAACGTCAAGCGCTACAGCAACAACGAAGAGATCTACATGGATCTCGCGGCAGGGCGGCTCGACGCGATTTTTGCCGACACCATTCCGCTGAATGACTTTCTGTCGATGCCACGCGGCAAGGGCTATGCGTTTGTCGGGCCGGAGCTGAAGGATCCGAAGTATGTCGGCGAAGGCGCGGGGATTGCGGTGCGCAAAGGCAACTCGGAACTGGTCAGCCAGTTGAACGGAGCCATCGATGGCATTCGTGCGAGCGGCGAGTATCAGAAGATTTCCGAGAAGTATTTCAAGTCGGATATTTACGGCGACTGATAAACCGCTATCGCGAGCAGGCTCACTCCTACATTTGGAATGCGTTCCCCCTGTAGGAGTGAGCCTGCTCGCGATGGCGTCAGAGACATTCCCGCAAATTTCTAGCCCTTCGCTTCCTTCAAATGCTTGTACACTGTCGCCCGCCCCATATTCAGCACATTGGCGACATAATTCGAGGCACTCTTGCCCTTGAACGCGCCCTCGGCGTGCAGCGCCAGCACCAGTTCACGTTTGTGATCGCGGTTCAGCACATTCAGGCTCAACTGGCGTTCGCGCAGCCAGGCATGCAGGAACGTGTTGATGCGTTCCTGCCAGTCATCGCGAAACAGTGCGTCCGGTTGCGGGATCAATTTGCTCGGCGAGAGAAACAGGTCGAGCGCTGCCTTGGCATTTTCGAACAATGAAATATTCAGGTTGATGCACAGCACCGCCAGCGGTGCGCCTTCGCTGTCGCGCAGGACGCTGCTCAGGCTGCGGATCTTCTGACCGTCCCAATTGAGCTTTTCGTACGGGCCGATGTTGCGATCGCTGACATCCTCGCTGAGCATGTCTTCCAGTGACGAATCGTCGCCGATTTCGCGTTTTGACAGGTTGTTGGCGATGTAGTCGACCTTTTGCGTGCGCAGGTCATGCAGCACCACTTCGGCGTGCGGGAAAAACAGCGTGGCGATGGCATCGGCGATGGCGCGGAAGTTATCCAGCGCCGGGTCGAGTTCGGGGGCGGTCATGACAGTGGAGCTCCAGGCAGCGTCAACGCCTCCGTGATCAGGAGGCGCAGGGAGTGTGCCGCAATCCGTGGCGCGCGTCACCGCACGGATTCAGCGCAGGCGAGCAGGGGAGAGCATGGCGCTGTTCAGCCCGAATTGCTGCAGGTGTTCGGGCAGTGGCTGGCCACGCACCAGTGCCGCGCTGGCCTGGCCCATCGCCGGCGACGTCTGAATGCCGTAGCCACCCTGCGCCGCCACCCAGAACAACCCCGGCACCCGCGGATCGAAACCGCTGAGCAAATCGCCGTCGGCGACAAAGCTGCGCAATCCGGCCCAGGTGCGGGTCGGGCGGCGAATGGTCAGGGTGGTGGCTTCTTCGATCTGATAGATGCCCATGGCGATGTCTAGTTCTTCGGGCTGGACATCATGCGGTTCGACCGGATCGGCGTTGGCCGGCGAGCCAAGAAACATCCCAGCGTCGGGCTTCATGTAAAAGGACTCGTCGAGGCTGACCAGCATCGGCCAGTGATGAATATCGACGCCCTCAGGCCCGGCGAAGATGAACGCGGCACGGCGTTTCGGTTGCAGGCCCAGCGCAGTTGCACCGGCCATAGTGCCGATCTTGTCGGCCCAGGCGCCGGCGGCGTTGATGATCACCGGGGCGCTGAACGTCTGGCCGTTGGTTTGAACGTGCCACAAACCTTCGGCGTCGCGGCTCAGGCCGAGCACTTCACAATCGGTGTGCACTTCGCCGTTGTGGCGGCGGATGCCGCGCAGGTAACCCTGATGCAGAGCATCGGTATCGATATCGCTGGCGCTCGGATCGTAGATTGCGCCGTGGACTTTTTCCCGGCGCAGAATCGGCAGGCGCGCGCAGGCTTCGTCGGCGCTGAGCAGTTGCATCTGCGGCACGGTGGCTTTGGCGCTGAGGTATTGGTTGTTCAATTCGGCGGCGTCACCGGTGAAATCCACAGTCATTTCGCCGCGTGGCGTCAGCAGCGGGTGTTCGCAAAAACCGGCCGGTGGATGGTCGAAAAACGCGCGGCTGGCTTGAGTCAGCGCGCGCACCTGCGGCGTGCCATAAGCCGCGGTGAACAGCGCGGCGGAGCGGCCAGTGGAGTGATAGGCCGGATGGGATTCACGCTCGAGGACAATGACTTTGGCGTGTGGTGACAGCCAGAAACCGGTGGAAGCGCCAGCAATTCCGCCGCCGATGATGATGAAATCTGCCTGGTTCATAAGGGGCTCCGGTGTGTACACCATATTCAGAAATTGCACTCTCCCATGTAGGAGTGAGCCTGCTCGCGATAGCGATCTATCATTCAACGATGCATCGTCTGATATACCGCTATCGCGAGCAGGCTCACTCCTACAGGGGCTTTGTGTGTTCAGTGACGGAGGTGATAAATGGCGTTGGCCAGGGCAATGTCCTCCAGCCCCAAACCGATCGAGCGAAAAAACACATGACGCCGGTAATCGGGACGCTGCACCTTCTCGCTGAGCAGATCCGCCAGGTCGCCCACAATTGAATCTTTGCTCCAGCCATGCTGCTCAGCCGCAATCAGCATTTCACCCGCCGAACCTGGTGTGGTCAGACAATAGTCGCAGAACACCTGCATGTCGTTGAGGTTTTGCGGCGGCACTTCGTGCGCGCGCGGGGCGTTGGTGCTGATCGAGGTAATCAGTGCCGGTCTGCTCAACTCGGCCGGCTCGATCACCGGCCCGGCGGACGACGTGCACAGCATGATGACGTCTGCATCAGCGAGAGCGGTTTCGCGGCTGGCGGCGATTTTCAGCCTCGGCGCGATGGCTTTCAATGCGGCCTGTGTTTCAGCATCTTCCAGCAAGGAGGGCGAATACACGCTGATGCTTTGCCAGTCGCGCAAAGGTTTCACATAGTGCAGATGCGCCTGGGCAACCTTGCCGCTGCCGATTATTGCCAGCCGTGTAGCGTTTACGGGGGCAAGGGCATCGATCGCCACAGCGGTGGTCGCCGCAGTCCGCGCGGTGGTCAGTTCGCCGGCATCGCACAGCAACAGTGGCTGGCCGGTTTGCATCGACATCAGCAGTGTCCACGCTGTCACCAGCGCGCCTTGCTCGCGGACGATGTACGGCGAAGTCTTCACGCCGTACACGCCGTCTTCGGCCAGCACGCCCAGATAGTTGATGAAATCGCCGGCGCCTTGCGGAAATTCCACCCATTGCTGCGCCGGCTGCACGGCGCTGCCGGCCGCAAGATCACGGAACAGCTTGCGCAAAATCCGCGGCACATCGATCTGGGCCAACAGTTCACGAGCCTGGGCCTGGTCGATCACGTAGGGCGTGCTGGACATGATGCGCTCCGAAATTAAACTTATTTTTCCATTATGGACTTTTAGTTCTTTCGAGCAATACGCGGGCGAAAAAAAAGCGCAGTCCGTTGCCGGCTGCGCTTTTTTGTCGAGCGTCGCTTACTGCGGACGCTTTCGCTCAACCGGGCGCAACAGATGCGTCGGCGGCGTTTCACAGCTGATCTTGCGGCCGAGCTTTTCTTCGATGGACGGCAACTGGTAGGAGTCGTCCTCGCCGGCGAAGCTGATCGACACACCATCGGCCCCGGCGCGACCAGTACGGCCAATGCGGTGCACGTAATCGTCCGGGACTTCCGGCAGGGTGAAGTTGATCACATGGCTGATGCCATCGATGTGAATGCCGCGACCGGCCACATCGGTGGCGACCAGTACGCGAATCTTGCCTTCGCGGAAACCTTCCAGGGTCTTGATGCGCTTGTGCTGCGGCACGTCGCCGGACAGTTGCGCGGCATTGATGCCGTCGCGCACCAGACGCTCTTCGATACGGCGCACTTCGTCCTTGCGGTTGGCAAACACGATGACCCGTTCCCAGCCGTTATCGTTGACCAGGTTATAGAGCAGTTTGTATTTGTCGGCAGCGGCTACGGCGTAGATGTGCTGCTCGACATTCTCGTTGGCGACGTTGGTGATTTCGATTTCGACAATCGCCGGATCGGTGGTCCACTGCTTGGCGAGGTTCATCACGTCTTCGGTGAAGGTCGCGGAGAACAGCAGGGTCTGGCGCTCGGACTTCGGCGGGGTCTGGCGAATGATCTGCCGGACTTGCGGGATGAAACCCATGTCGAGCATGCGGTCGGCTTCGTCCAGCACCATCACTTCGACCATGTCCAGGTGCACGTCGCCACGCTGGTTGAAATCGAGCAGGCGGCCCGGGGTTGCCACGAGAATGTCGCAGTGCCGCGCCTCGAGGTGCTTGAGCTGCTTGTCGAAATCCATGCCGCCAACGAAGGTCATCACGTTGAGGCCGGTGTATTTGGTCAGGTCAGCGGCGTCCTTGGCGATCTGCACCACCAGCTCACGGGTTGGCGCGATGATCAGCGCACGGGGTTCACCCATGTAGCGTTCTTTCGGCGGTGGCGTCTGCAACAGCTGGGTGATGATCGAGATCAGGAACGCGGCGGTCTTGCCGGTGCCGGTCTGCGCGCGGCCGATGGCGTCTTTGCCGGCGAGGGTGTAACCGAGCACCTGCGCCTGGATCGGTGTGCAATACGGAAAGCCCAGATCCTGGATGGCGTGCATCAGTTCTGGGGAAAGTTTGAAATCGTGGAAGCGGGTTTTGCCTTCCTGGGGCTCGACGACGAAGTCTTCGAGTTTCCATGGAATCAGCGGGGCCTTGGGCTTCGGTTCGCGGCGTGGTCTGGCCGGTTTCGGCGCTTCGCTGCGTGCGGGCTCGGCGGCGATTGGCGCGGCCGTGGCGGGTTGCGGCGGTTGTTTCGGTTCTGGCTTCGGTGCCGCTACGTGAGCGGTGCGGTCGGCCTGCGCGGCATCGTTGCGATGACCGGCGGCGTGCGACGGCGCACTGGGAACTGGCGCGAGCTGCTCAGCCTCGCTTTTACCGAACATCTTCTTGAGTGCTTTGAGCACGGTCATCTCATCAGTTGGTTAAGGAATGTACGCCGGCCAGTGTAATGCAAGAAACGGGCGCGGCGTAGGGGGAGGCGCAAAGGCTGCCAATAAAGCCGACGCTTAGCGCAGGCGTTCGCTCAACCAGACACCGATGTCGCGAATTTCTTCGGGTAACACTTCGTGCTCCATTGGGTATTCCTGCCATGTCACGGTGACACCATGCTTCAGCAAATGCTCGTAGGCGCTGCGGCCCATCGAGTTCTGCACCACGCCATCGAACTGGCCGTGCAGGCACAGCGCCGGAATCCGCTGCTGACTGGCGGATAATTGCAGTTCATCGCTGAACGTTGGCGCGTAGGTCGACAACGCCAGAACCCCACCCAATGGCCCCTGCCACTTCACAAAAGCGGTGTGCAGCACCACGGCGCCACCCTGGGAAAAGCCGGCGAGAAAAATCCGCGAGGCGTCTATTCCGCTGGCGCGCTCGGTTTCGATCAATTCAATGATGCGATCCGCCGACGCTTCCAGCTGGTCACGGTCAATCGCCCGGGCCGGGCTCATGGCTTTGATGTCATACCAGCTGGGCATGGCATATCCGCCATTTATCGTCACCGGAAGGGTCGGCGCCTGCGGGAGCACAAAGCGTGTGCTCAGCAGACTTTCCTGCAGCGCCTCGGCCACCGGCAGGAAGTCATAGCGGTCGGCGCCGAGGCCGTGCAGCCAGATCACGCAGGCGTCTGCGGGCTTAACAGGCTGAAGAATCAAGGGCTCGGTCATGGCTGCTCCAAAAATGTGCGGGCGCTCTCATTGAGTGCGTGATGGAAGTGCGCGCCCGGTTGATCCGTTAAGAAGATGTCGCAAGGTTACAAGTTTTGCTATTGACGTGTCGCGCAATCACTTTGGCAAGCGGTGTGGTACGGCGTTTGCTATGGAGGTTTCTGTACGAAGCGTCCTACGCGTGGCGGTAACACTATCAGTCTACGTCGCGCGATGGGACAGCAACGAATCCGGTGATGGATGTTCGCCAATGGTCGCTACGGGCTTAGCGAACGTGAAAGGGCTACAGCCCGTTCGGCCGATTGGTGAGAAGTGAGTGATCCATGATGTGGATTTTCTCCTACTAGACTCATAGCGAAGGTCTTACGTCGGTTGACCCCAAAAAAAGCCAACACGGGTCAACAACGCCTCAAAAGGGTGCGACTGGACTCAAGCTCCGACACAACAAGAGCAAAACTGGAGGTTTGAATGAAGATGTTGAAATCCACTCTGGCGGTCGTGACTGCTGCAGCAGTACTCGGCGTCAGCGGGTTCGCTCAGGCGGGTGCAACCCTGGATGCGGTACAAAAGAAAGGTTTCGTGCAGTGTGGCGTGAGCGACGGTCTGCCAGGCTTCTCGGTACCGGACGCAACCGGCAAGATCCTCGGCATCGATGCTGACGTCTGCCGCGCTGTGGCCGCCGCCGTTTTCGGCGACGCGAGCAAGGTCAAGTTCAGTCAGTTGAACGCCAAGGAGCGCTTCACCGCGCTGCAATCGGGCGAGATCGACATCCTCTCGCGCAACACCACCATGACCAGCTCTCGCGATGCGGGCATGGGCCTGAAATTTCCGGGCTTCATCACCTACTACGACGGTATCGGCTTCCTGGTTAACAACAAGCTGGGCGTGAAAAGTGCCAAAGAGCTGGACGGCGCGACCATCTGCATCCAGGCCGGCACCACCACCGAGCTGAACGTTTCCGACTACTTCCGTGGCAACGGTCTGAAATACACCCCGATCACTTTCGACACCTCCGATGAAAGCGCCAAGTCGCTGGAATCCGGTCGTTGCGACGTGCTGACCTCCGACAAGTCGCAGCTGTTTGCCCAGCGCAGCAAGCTGGCCTCGCCGAAGGACTACGTGGTTCTGCCGGAAACCATTTCCAAAGAACCTCTGGGCCCGGTCGTGCGTAACGGCGACGACGAGTGGCTGGCCATCGTCCGTTGGGTCGGCTACGCGCTGCTCAACGCAGAAGAAGCCGGCATCACTTCGAAGAACGTCGAAGCAGAAGCCAAGTCGACCAAGAACCCGGACGTAGCCCGTATGCTCGGCGCTGACGGCGAGTACGGCAAAGACCTGAAACTGCCGAAGGACTGGGTAGTACAGATCGTCAAACAAGTCGGCAACTACGGCGAAATCTTCGAGAAAAACCTCGGCAAGAGCACTCCGCTGGAAATCGACCGCGGCTTGAACGCCCTGTGGAACAACGGCGGCATTCAGTACGCACCACCAGTGCGCTAATGGTTCTATCGCCCGGCGGGCCAACCGCCGGGTGATGTTCTTGTTCCATTTCTTCCGGGGCACTTCATGCAAAATTCAATCGGCGCACCAAAGCAGAGGCTCAGCCTCAGCGATCCACGAGTGCGTGCGTGGCTATTCCAGATCATCACCGTTGTGGCGGTGGTCTCGCTTGGCTGGTACCTGTTCGACAACACCCAAACCAACCTTGAACACCGGGGTATCACCTCCGGCTTCAGCTTTCTGGAGCGCAGTGCCGGGTTCGGCATCGCTCAAACCCTTATCGACTACACCGAAGCGGACAGCTACGCGCGGGTGTTTGTCATCGGCCTGCTCAACACGCTGTTGGTGACCTTTATCGGCGTGATCCTGGCGACGATCCTCGGTTTCATCGTCGGTGTAGCGCGGCTGTCGGAGAACTGGATCATTGCCAAACTGGCGACGGTGTATGTGGAAGTGTTCCGCAATATTCCGCCGCTGCTGCAAATCCTGTTCTGGTACTTCGCGGTGTTCCTGACCATGCCGGGGCCGCGCAACAGCCACAACTTCGGCGACACCTTCTTCGTCAGCAGCCGTGGCCTGAACATGCCGGCCGCACTGGCTGCCGATGGCTTCTGGGCCTTCGTGATGAGCATTGTGGTGGCGATCGTCGGCATCGTGCTGATGACCCGCTGGGCCAACAAGCGCTTCGAAGACACCGGCGTGCCGTTCCACAAGTTCTGGGCCGGCCTGGCGATCCTGCTGGTGATCCCGACCTTGTGCGCGCTGATTTTCGGCGCTCCGCTGCATTGGGAAATGCCTGAGCTCAAGGGCTTCAACTTTGTCGGCGGCTGGGTGTTGATCCCGGAACTGCTGGCCTTGACCCTGGCCCTGACCGTGTATACCGCAGCGTTTATCGCCGAGATCGTGCGTTCCGGGATCAAGTCGGTCAGTCACGGCCAGACCGAAGCGGCACGTTCGCTCGGCCTGCGCAACGGCCCGACCCTGCGCAAGGTGATCATTCCGCAAGCCCTGCGCGTGATCATCCCGCCGCTGACCAGCCAATACCTGAACCTGGCGAAGAACTCCTCGCTGGCGGCCGGTATCGGTTACCCGGAAATGGTTTCGCTGTTCGCCGGCACCGTGCTCAACCAGACCGGACAGGCCATCGAAGTGATTGCCATCACCATGAGCGTCTACCTGGCGATCAGTATCAGCATTTCCCTGCTGATGAACTGGTACAACAAGCGCATTGCGCTGATCGAGCGGTAAGGAAAAGCGCATGAGTACTCATACTTTCAAACCCGACATGCCACCACCGAACAGCAGCATTGGCGTGGTCGCATGGATGCGCGCGAACATGTTCTCCAGCTGGCTCAATACCCTGCTGACCCTGTTTGCGTTCTATCTGATTTATCTGGTTGTGCCGCCGATCCTCAGCTGGGCCATCGTCGATGCCAACTGGGTTGGCACCACGCGCGCCGACTGCACCAAGGAAGGCGCCTGCTGGGTGTTCATTCAGCAGCGTTTCGGCCAGTTCATGTACGGCTATTACCCGACCGAACTGCGCTGGCGCGTTGACCTGACCGTGTGGCTGGCGGTCATCGGCGCAGCACCGCTGTTCATTTCGCGGGTGCCGCGCAAAGCGGTCTACGGGCTGTGCTTCCTGGTGCTGTACCCGATCATTGCGTTTACCTTGCTGCACGGCGGGTTTGGCATGACCACCGTGCCGACCAGCCAGTGGGGCGGCCTGATGCTGACCTTGGTCATCGCTACGGTTGGTATCGCCGGGGCCTTGCCGTTGGGCATCGTACTGGCGCTGGGCCGGCGCTCGAACATGCCGGCTATTCGCGTGGTCTGCGTGACCTTCATCGAGTTCTGGCGCGGCGTGCCGTTGATCACTGTGCTGTTCATGTCCTCGGTGATGCTGCCGCTGTTCCTGCCCGAAGGCATGAACTTCGACAAGCTGCTGCGTGCACTGATCGGCGTGATCCTGTTTCAGTCGGCCTATGTTGCCGAAGTGGTGCGCGGCGGCCTGCAAGCGATCCCTAAAGGCCAATACGAAGCCGCGGCGGCGATGGGCCTCGGTTACTGGCGCTCGATGGGCCTGGTGATTTTGCCGCAAGCCCTGAAGCTGGTGATTCCCGGCATCGTCAACACGTTCATTGCGCTGTTCAAGGACACTAGCCTTGTGATCATCATCGGCCTCTTCGACCTGCTCAACAGCGTCAAGCAAGCCGCTGCCGATCCGAAATGGCTGGGCATGGCCACCGAAGGCTACGTGTTCGCCGCCCTGGTGTTCTGGATTTTCTGTTTTGGTATGTCGCGCTATTCCATGCATCTGGAACGCAAGCTCGACACTGGCCACAAGCGTTAGGAGTTCTCTGTAAATGAGCGAAGCAATCAAAAAGCCTGTGGGCCCTGAAGGCATCATCCAGATGCAGGGCGTCAACAAGTGGTATGGCCAGTTCCACGTACTGAAAGACATCAACCTCAACGTCAAACAGGGCGAGCGTATCGTCCTGTGCGGACCGTCGGGCTCGGGCAAATCGACGACGATTCGTTGCCTCAATCGCCTCGAAGAACACCAGCAGGGCCGCATCGTTGTCGATGGCGTGGAGTTGACCAACGACCTCAAGCAGATCGAAGCGATCCGTCGCGAAGTAGGCATGGTGTTCCAGCACTTCAACCTGTTCCCGCATCTGACCATTTTGCAGAACTGCACGTTGGCGCCGATGTGGGTGCGCAAGATGCCCAAGCGCAAGGCCGAGGAAATCGCCATGCACTATCTGGAGCGCGTACGCATTCCGGAGCAGGCGCACAAGTACCCGGGGCAACTGTCCGGTGGTCAGCAGCAACGTGTGGCGATCGCTCGCGCGTTGTGCATGAAACCGAAAATCATGCTGTTCGATGAGCCGACTTCGGCACTCGATCCGGAAATGGTCAAGGAAGTGCTCGACACCATGATCGGTCTCGCGGAAGACGGCATGACCATGCTCTGTGTGACTCACGAAATGGGCTTCGCCCGCACCGTGGCCAACCGCGTGATCTTCATGGACAAGGGTGAGATCGTTGAGCAGGCAGCGCCGAACGATTTCTTTGATAACCCGCAGAATGATCGGACCAGGTTGTTCCTGAGTCAGATTCTGCATTGATGGTTGATGAGTGAAACCAACCCGGCCATGTGCCGGGTTGGTTTTTTTTGGGTCAGGAAACCGAAAGGGATTCATGCTCTTTGTGGACGATGTGCTCGAAACCTCTCAAATCTGCACCTTCGCCAAGAGTCTTTGCATCGGTTAGCAAATACGGGTAACGATCCAATAAACGCATCAACAGTATGAGTGCCTTGGGCGGCAAGATTTCGCCGCGCTCGTAGCGAGAGAATGCGTTATGCCCACCCCCGGATAGCAGTTGCACCGTCTCTTTTTGCGTCAGATGCAATTTGCGACGGATCCGCTTCATCTCGTTACCAATCATTTGCCTGGAGGCGATGACCAGTTCATCACCCGCGTCGCAATACCGTTGCGCACTATCTGTCTCGGGGTCCCATTCGATCTCGCCGCACTTCTGGCATTCCCAGCCAGAAAGATCATCGACACGACGCTCCATGCCTTTGACTCTCAGGGTTTCGCCGCGCCCCTGAAAATGCCTCATTCCCTCACGTGCACCGCAGCTCACACATTGCTGGGTTGTCATGGGTTCTTCTCCTTGAAGGAGATTACCGGTGGGCTGCCGCCAGGGCGGTATGTCACCTTGATGTAAATCTCCTGATCTTGTGAATTGATGTGATACACGTCTTGCCAGATTCGATGATCGTCATAGGTAGTCATCGATTTGTACAACATCCTGGTTTGTAGCTCGAAAACAATCTCCTGCATTTCGCTGATATTGAAGCCGAGCTTCTCAGCAGACCTTACTGAAGTTTTGGTGAAAGCATTTTGACCCAGTCGCCTCACTTCAGACTTGATCACCGCCAAGTCGTAATGGGGTGTGTTCTTTTCCATAAGAAGCCAAAAACCCTGTCCCTGAAATTACCCTTAAAGGGTAATTTTGACCAATCGCAAATGCCGCTCCATGTGTCTCGATTGACCCTAGGTGGTTGCTGTCCTACATGGGTCTGACTAACATGTCGGAAAATTCATCCCATGATTGGATGAAAGGACGAGACCTATGTCAGACATTTCTCCACTCATCAAACGATCGCTGGTCGATCAGGCGCTGGATCAGTTGCGTCAGCGCATTAACAGCGGTGTCTGGCAGGTCGGCGAACGCTTGCCGACCGAACCGGAGCTGTGCGCCGAGCTGGGCATCAGCCGCAACACCGTGCGCGAAGCCATGCGCGTGCTGGCGTTTTCCGGGCTGATCGAGATCCGTCAGGGCGACGGCAGTTATCTGCGCGCGCTGGTCGATCCACTGGATACGCTGAAAGCGTTGTCCCGCTGTTCGTTGGAGCAGGCCCGGGAGACCCGACACATCCTTGAAGTCGAGGCCATCGGTCTGGCGGCGTTGCGCCGGACCGACGAGGATCTGGCGGCACTGCGCGAAGCGCTCGGCACCAGCGGCAGTCACTACCACGGGGATCTCGACACCTACATCGCTTGCGATCTGGTGTTTCACCGGCGTCTGGTCGACGCTGCGCACAATCCGACCCTCAGCGAGCTGTATCGCTATTTCTCCAGCATCGTCGGCGCGCAATTGCGCCAGACCCTGAACATCGTCCCGCGCCGTCAGGAAGTGTTCGATCTGCACATCGCGCTGCTCGATGCGGTCGAACAACGCGACCCGGAACGAGCCAAAGCCTTGTCGAGGCAGTTGATCAATGAACCTTGAAACCGAGAAAACCATGTCCCGCAGTGAGTTATCCACAGCGCCGAATCGCACCACCGAACTCGAAGAGCTGCTGATCGATGCCGAGGCGGATGACGAGCAAGTGCAGCAAAGTCATCCGCTGGTGAAGCGTCCGTGGCTTTTGCTGCTTGGGTTGATTCTGGTAGCGCTTAACCTGCGCCCGGCACTGTCGAGCATGGCGCCGCTGCTCAGCGATGTCTCCAGAAGTCTTGGATTGTCTGCGGCGCAGGCGGGACTGCTGACAACATTGCCGGTGTTGTGCCTGGGTTTGTTCGCCCCGCTGGCACCGATTCTGGCGCGGCGTTTCGGTGCTGAACGGGTGGTCCTGGGGATTCTGCTGACGCTGGCTGGCGGGATTATCCTGCGCAGCAATTTTGGTGAGATCGGCCTGTTCGCTGGCAGCGTCCTCGGCGGCGCCAGCATCGGCATTGTCGGTGTTTTGCTGCCTGGCATCGTCAAGCGCGACTTTGCCAAACATGCCGGAACCATGACCGGCGTCTACACCATGGCCCTGTGTCTGGGCGCGGCGATGGCGGCAGGTTCGACCGTGCCGTTGAGTGAGCACTTCGGCAACAGCTGGGCGATGGGGCTGGGCTTCTGGGTGATTCCGGCGCTGCTGGCCGCGGTGTTCTGGCTGCCGCAAGTCGGCTCGAAACACGGCGCGCACAACGTCGCTTATCGGGTGCGCGGTCTGCTGCGTGATCCGCTGGCCTGGCAAGTGACCTTATACATGGGCCTGCAATCGTCGCTGGCCTACATCGTGTTTGGCTGGTTGCCGTCGATCCTTATCGGTCGTGGGCTGACGCCGACCCAGGCCGGTCTGGTGTTGTCCGGCTCAGTAATCATTCAACTGGCCAGCTCGCTGGCCGCGCCATGGCTGGCGACGCGCGGCAAGGATCAGCGTCTGGCCATCGTCGTCGTCATGGCGCTGACCCTCGGCGGCCTGTTCGGTTGTCTGTATGCGCCGATCGAAGGCCTGTGGGGCTGGGCGATCCTGCTCGGCCTGGGGCAGGGCGGCACGTTCAGTCTGGCGCTGACGTTGATCGTGCTGCGCTCGCGTGATTCCCATGTCGCGGCGAACCTGTCGAGCATGTCCCAGGGTTTCGGTTATACATTGGCCTCGATGGGGCCGTTTGCGGTCGGCGTGGTGCATGACTGGACGGGTGGCTGGAATGCCGTGGGCTGGATTTTCGGCATCATTGGTACCGGCGCGATCATCGCCGGCCTCGGTGCCGGGCGAGCGCTTTATGTGCAGGTGCAAAGCGAGCGAATCTGACACGCTTCAACTTGTAGGAGTGAGCCTGCTCGCGATGGCGGTGGATCAGTCAGTACGATGTTGACTGCCAGGACGCTATCGCGAGCAGGCTCACTCCTACAGGGTTTTATGTACTGCCGGTATTCGGTTTGCGAATGCCGATAGTGTTTCCGCGCTCGGCAGATTATGGTGCTGGCAATCTGTACCTCTTTTTGGAGATTGCCTTGAGCGAAGCCCACAGCGCCCTGATCACCCGCTTCTACGAAGCCTTCCAGCGCCTCGACGCCGAAGCCATGGCTGCCTGCTACACCGATGATGTGGTTTTCAGCGATCCGGCCTTCGGCGAATTGCACGGTCGCGACGCCGGCGACATGTGGCGCATGCTTACCACCCGCGCCAAGGATTTCTCGCTGACCTTCGACAACGTCCGCGCCGACGAGCGCACGGGTGGCGCGCATTGGGTCGCTACGTATCTGTTCAGCCAGACCGGCAACATTGTGATCAACGACATCCAGGCTCGTTTCGTCTTCCGCGACGGCAAGATTTGCGAGCACCACGACCACTTCGATCTGTGGCGCTGGTCGCGGCAGGCGTTGGGCTTCAAAGGCCTGCTGCTGGGCTGGACGCCGCTGGTGCGCAACGCCGTCCGCGCGCAGGCGCGCAAGGGATTGAAGGCATTCCAGGCCGGGCGCTGATAAGATCGCCGCCTGTTTTTCCTACACGTCCCGATCCCGAAGTGACCAGCCTCAGCGAAAATTCTGTCGATGTTGCCGAACCGGTGAGCAAATCCTGGTTCGTCTATCTCGTTCGCGCCGCCAATGGCTCGTTGTATTGCGGAATCAGCGACGACCCTGTGCGCCGTTTTGCCAAGCACCAAAGCGGCAAGGGCGCGCGGTTCTTCCTTTCCAGCCCGGCGATGGCACTGGTCTATACCGAACGGTGTCGCGACAAAAGCGATGCGTTGCGCCAGGAACGGCTGATCAAAAAGCTGCGCAAGAGCGCCAAGGAATGTCTGGTCGCGTCTTATCAATCTGACTGATAGGTTCCCATCAGGCTGATCTGTAGGCTGCTAATCAAATGCGCGCTAAGCTGCGGGCTCATTATCTGAGCGGCGGAGCCGAGCATGTCCGAGTTGATTCTCCATCATTACCCGACTTCCCCGTTTGCCGAGAAGGCCCGTTTGCTGCTGGGCTTCAAAGGTTTGTCGTGGCGCTCGGTGCACATTTCGCCGGTGATGCCGAAACCGGATCTGACCGCCCTGACCGGTGGCTATCGCAAGACCCCGGTGTTGCAGATTGGCGCGGACATTTATTGCGACACCGCGCTGATCGCCCGTTGCCTGGAACAAGAGAAAGCCCTGCCAGCGTTCTTCCCGCAAGGCCAGGAAATGGTCAGCGCCAGTTTTGCCGCGTGGGCCGATTCGGTGGTGTTCCAGCATGCCGTGAGTCTGGTGTTCCAGCCGGAGTCGGTCGCGGTGCGCTTCGGCAAGTTGCCGCCAGAAGCGATCAAGGCTTTTATCGCCGACCGCGCCGGGCTGTTTAGCGGCGGCAGCGCGACGCGCCTGAGCGCCGAGCAGGCCAAGCATCAATGGCCGACGATCATGGCGCGCCTGGAGCAGCAGTTGCAGCGCGAGCAGGGCGACTTCCTGTTCGGTGAGCCGTCGATTGCCGACTTCGCGCTGGCGCATCCGCTGTGGTTCCTCAAGGCCACACACGTGACCGCACCTCTCGTCGATGAGTATCCGGCTGTCGTAGCGTGGCTGGGGCGGGTGCTGGGCTTTGGTCATGGCGCGGCGAGCGAGATGTCCTCCGCCGAGGCGCTGGAAGTTGCGCGTAACGCCACGCCAGCGGCATTGCCGGATGAGCAGTTCGTTGACCCGAACGGTTTCACTGCTGGGCAGCAAGTGGCGATTGCCGCCATCGACTATGGTGTCGATCCGGTGGTCGGTGAGTTGCTGTTTGCCGGTCGCGAGGAATTGATCATCCGCCGCGAAGACGAACGCGGCGGCGTGGTGCATGTGCACTTCCCGCGTTTCGGTTTCCGCATCGAAGCACGCTGATCTCTCAAGTCTGATGCAAAACCCTGTAGGAGTGAGCCTGCTCGCGATAGCGGTGTGGCAGTTGATAAATCTGCCGACTGACACACCGCTATCGCGAGCAGGCTCACTCCAGGTTATTTCAGGGCGGCGAGGATTTCGTCCGGGTCAAACCCGCGAATCAGCGTACCGTTCACATCAATCAGCGGAATTCCGCGCCCACCCAATGCCTCGTACGCCTTGCGCGCCTCGGCATCCTTCTCGATATCGAATTCCTTGAACGGGATGCCCTTGCTGTCGAGAAAACGCTTGGTCTGCTTGCAGTAGCCGCACCAGTCAGTGGCATAGAGCACGACATTGGCCTGCACGCGGGTCTGCTCAGAAACCATTTGCGACGGATTGAAAACTCGCTCGATCTTGCCCCAGTTCTGATAGACCACAACGACCAGCACAACCAGGGCAACCTTCTTCAGCACATTGCCGAGCATCAATTGCGTCGCTTGAGCTGATCGGTCAGCGAAGTCGGCAGGCCTTTGATGATCAGGGTGCCGTTCTCTTCGTCGTACTCGATCTTCGAGCCCAACAGATGCGCTTCGAAGCTGATCGACAAGCCTTCGGCACGGCCGGTGAAACGACGGAATTGATTGAGGGTGCGCTTGTCCGCCGGGATCTCCGGCGACAGGCCGTAGTCCTTGTTGCGGATGTGATCGTAGAAGGCTTTCGGGCGTTCCTCGTCGATCAGCTCCGAGAGCTCTTCCAGGCCCATCGGCTCGCCGAGCTTGGCCTGGCTGCTGGCGTAGTCGACCAGGGTCTTGGTCTTCTCGCGGGCGGAGTCTTCCGGCAGGTCTTCGCTCTCGACGAAGTCACTGAAGGCCTTGAGCAGTGTGCGGGTCTCGCCCGGGCCGTCGACGCCTTCCTGGCAGCCGATGAAGTCGCGGAAGTATTCCGAAACCTTCTTGCCGTTCTTGCCCTTGATGAACGAGATGTACTGCTTGGACTGCTTGTTGTTCTGCCACTCGGAGACGTTGATCCGCGCCGCCAGGTGCAACTGGCCGAGGTCGAGATGGCGCGACGGGGTCACGTCCAGCTCGTCGGTTACCGCTACACCTTCGCTGTGGTGCAGCAGGGCGATCGCCAGGTAATCGGTCATGCCCTGTTGATAGTGGGCGAACAGCACGTGGCCGCCGACCGACAGGTTGGATTCTTCCATCAGTTTTTGCAGGTGCTCGACCGCCACTTTGCTGAATGCGGTGAAGTCCTTGCCGCCGTCCATGTACTCTTTCAGCCAGCCGCTGAACGGGAACGCGCCGGATTCCGGATGGAACAGACCCCAGGCTTTGCCCTGTTTGGCGTTATAGCTCTCGTTGAGGTCGGCGAGCATGTTTTCGATGGCTGCGGACTCGGCCAGTTCGGTGTCACGGGCGTACAGAACTGCGGGCGTGCCGTCGGGTTTCTTGTCGATCAGGTGGACGATGCAATGACGGATCGGCATAGGCTTCTCGGCTGTTGGAGGGGAGGAGGGCAGGCTCCCCCGAAAAAGCGCCCAGTGTACCGCAACCACTGGTTTTGGCGCGGGTTGCAGGGCAAAACCAAGGGGCGCGCCCGGCCTTATGCGGTTTTTTACCGATTTAGAGCAATAAAGCTGACCAAATGGGTAGCTAGAGGCGGATATTTCCTTGTCGCTGTGCTAGTTTTGCCCGGTCTTACGCGAAGTCACTGCGTTAAGCGTGCATTCAGCATTTGTCAGGTCGAACCAAACCCTGATTTCGGCATCTATAACCCGACTCGTCGTGGTTATCGCCGAGGGTGCCAGATCCAGAAGATCGGGCTCGATGGCTGACACTGCACTCTGCAATCCATATGAATTTGATAGGGAAGGAACACTACATGGCTCTTACTAAAGACCAACTGATCGCCGACATTGCTGAAGCTATCGACGCGCCGAAAACCACCGCGCGTAACGCTCTGGACCAACTGGGCCAAATCGTTGCCGATCAGCTGGAAAATGGCGGCGAAATCACCTTGCCAGGTATCGGCAAGCTGAAAGTGACCGAGCGTCCTGCCCGCACCGGCCGTAACCCATCGACTGGCGCTGCCATCGAAATCCCTGCAAAGAAAGTGATCAAGCTGGTTGTGGCCAAAGGCCTGACCGACGCTGTGAACAAGTAAGACGCAGCGATAAAAAAAACCGTGCTCCGGAGCGATCCGGGCACGGTTTTTTTGTGGCTGTGATTTGACGATGCACCTTGAACCTTTGTAGGCGTGAGCCTGCTCGCGAAAGCGGTGGGTCAGTCACTTTGAATGTCGACTGATAAACCGCTATCGCGAGCAAGCGAAGGCCTACAGGGGATTTGCGGTGTGTCAGCGGGTCCAGCGCTCACGCCGCCAGATCTGCTGCTCGGACTTGGTCTGGAACGTCCAGGCCACGAAGCGGCTCTGCTTCTGCCCCTGGGACATCTCCACCACCTGGCTTTCCAGCACTCCCGCTTTCTTCAGCGCGGTTTCGATCGCCGGCAGGTTCGATGCCTTTGAAACCAGCGTGCTGAACCACAGCACTTTGTGCTGGAAGTTGGCGCTCTCGGCAATCAGTTGCGTCACAAAACGCGCTTCACCGCCTTCACACCACAGTTCCGCCGACTGGCCGCCGAAGTTCAGCACCGGCAGTTTGCGTTTCGGATCGGCCTTGCCCAAGGCGCGCCATTTGCGCTCGCTGCCCTTGGTCGCTTCGTCCATCGAGGCGTGGAACGGCGGGTTGCACATGGTCAGGTCGAAACGCTCGCCCGGTTCCAGCAAGCCGATGAGGATGTGCTTGCGGTTCTCCTGCTGACGCAGCTTGATGACCTTGCTCAGGTCGTTGGACTGCACGATGGCGCGGGCGGCAGCCACGGCGGTCGGGTCGATCTCCGAGCCAAGGAAGTGCCAGCGGTATTCACTGTTGCCGATCAGCGGGTACACGCAGTTGGCGCCCATGCCGATGTCCAGCACATTGACGATCGCGCCGCGTGGAACCTTGCCGTCGTTCATGCTTGCCAGCAAATCGGCGAGAAAATGCACGTAATCGGCGCGGCCCGGCACGGGCGGGCAGAGGTAGTCGGCCGGGATGTCCCAATGCTGGATGCCATAGAACGACTTGAGCAGCGCCCGGTTGAACACGCGCACCGCGTCCGGGCTGGCGAAGTCGATGCTTTCCTTGCCGTACGGGTTGGTAATCACAAACTTCGCCAGTTCCGGCGTGGTCTTGATCAGCGCCGGGAAGTCATAGCGTCCCTGATGGCGATTGCGCGGATGCAGGCTGGCCTTTTCACGCGGCTCGACGGCTTTGCTCGGGGACGCAGCGTCGGGCTTCTTGCGCGCAGGTTTGGGGGGGCGGGGGGCGGTCATGGGCGTGGTCGATTCGGGTATGGCTGAAAGTGGCGGGTATTGTCCCACATCTGAAGGCAACACCGTTCAAACCTGTAGCAGTGAGCCTGCTCGCGATAGCGGTGTGTCAGTCTGGGTTATGGCAACTGACCCACCGCTATCGCGAGCAGGCTCGTTCCTACAGGGGATTTGTGGTGTTTGGGAATAAAAAAGGGAGGCCATTGCGGCCTCCCTTTTTCAGTGCGAATTACCCGTTACAGACTGGCAATCCGCGCATGCTGCTCGGCCAGCTTGCCCAGGGCCTGTTCGGCCTCGGCCAGCTTGGCGCGTTCCTTATCGATGACTTCGGCCGGGGCCTTGTCGACGAAACCGGCATTGGACAGCTTGCCGCCGACGCGCTGGACTTCGCCCTGCAGACGCAGGATTTCCTTGTCCAGACGCGCCAGCTCCGCCGCCTTGTCGATCAGACCGGCCATCGGCACCAGCACTTCCATCTCGCCGACCAGTGCGGTGGCGGACAGCGGCGCTTCTTCGCCAGCGGCGAGTACGGTGATCGATTCCAGACGCGCCAGCTTTTTCAACAGCGCTTCGTTCTCGGTCAGGCGACGCTGGTCTTCAGCGCTGACGTTTTTCAGGAAAATCGGCAGCGGCTTGCCCGGGCCGATGTTCATCTCGCCACGGATGTTGCGCGTGCCGAGCATCAGTTCCTTGAGCCATTCGATGTCGTCTTCGGCGGCCGGATCGATGCGCTCTTCATTGGCCACTGGCCAAGGCTGCAGCATGATCGTCTTGCCCTGAACACCGGCCAGCGGCGCGATGCGCTGCCAGATTTCTTCAGTGATGAACGGCATGAACGGATGCGCCAGGCGCAGCGCCACTTCCAGCACGCGAACCAGCGTACGGCGGGTGCCGCGCTGACGTTCGACCGGCGCGTTCTCGTCCCACAATACTGGCTTGGATAGTTCCAGATACCAGTCGCAGTACTGGTTCCAGATGAACTCATACAACGCCTGCGCCGCGAGGTCGAAACGGAACTGATCCAGCTGACGGGTCACTTCGGCTTCGGTGCGTTGCAGTTGCGAGATGATCCAGCGATCAGCCAGCGACAATTCGTAGGCTTCGCCGTTCTGGCCGCAGTCTTCGCCCTTGTCCAGCACATAACGTGCGGCGTTCCAGATCTTGTTGCAGAAGTTGCGATAGCCTTCAACGCGGCCCATGTCGAACTTGATGTCGCGACCGGTGGAGGCCAGCGAGCAGAACGTGAAGCGCAGGGCATCGGTGCCATAACTGGCGATGCCGTCCGCGAATTCTTCGCGAGTGGCTTTCTCGATCTTTTTCGCCAGTTTCGGTTGCATCAGACCCGAAGTGCGTTTTTGCACCAGGGTTTCCAGATCGATGCCGTCGATGATGTCCAGCGGGTCCAGAACGTTGCCCTTGGACTTGGACATCTTCTGGCCCTGGCCATCGCGCACCAGACCGTGTACGTAAACGGTCTTGAACGGAACCTGCGGCGTGCCGTCTTCGTTCTTCATCAAGTGCATGGTCATCATGATCATCCGGGCAACCCAGAAGAAAATGATGTCAAAACCGGTGACCAGCACGTCGGTGGAGTGGAATTTCTTCAGGAACTCGGTCTGCTCAGGCCAGCCCAGGGTGGAGAAGGTCCACAGGCCGGAACTGAACCAGGTGTCGAGGACGTCGTTGTCCTGTTGCAGCGCAACGTCCAGGCCGAGGTTGTGCTTGGCGCGCACTTCGGCTTCGTCGCGACCGACGTAGACCTTGCCCGACTCGTCGTACCAGGCCGGAATCCGGTGGCCCCACCACAACTGACGGCTGATGCACCAGTCCTGGATGTCGCGCATCCACGAGAAGTACATGTTTTCGTACTGCTTGGGCACGAACTGAATGCGGCCGTCTTCAACGGCAGCGATTGCAGGTTCGGCCAGAGGCTTGGTCGATACGTACCACTGGTCGGTCAACCACGGCTCGATGACGGTGCCGGAGCGGTCGCCCTTTGGCGTTTTCAGGTTGTGATCGTTGATGCTCACCAGCAGGCCGGCGGCATCGAACGCAGCGACGATCTGCTTGCGCGCTTCGAAACGCTCCAGGCCAGCGAATTCGGCGGGAATCTTGCCGTCGATGCTCTCGTTCAGCGTGCCATCAAGGTTGAACACCTGTGCGGCGGGCAGCACGTTGGCGTTCTTGTCGAAGATGTTCAGCAGCGGCAGGTTGTGGCGCTTGCCGACTTCGTAGTCGTTGAAATCGTGGGCCGGGGTGATTTTCACGCAACCGGTGCCGAATTCAGGATCGCAATAATCGTCGGCGATGATCGGGATGCGGCGGCCAACCAATGGCAGCTCGACGAACTTGCCGATCAGGGCTTTGTAGCGCTCATCGTTCGGGTTAACCGCGACGGCGGAGTCGCCCAGCATGGTTTCCGGACGGGTGGTCGCGACGATCAGGAAGTCATTGCCCTCGGCGGTTTTTACGCCGTCGGCCAATGGATATTTCAGATTCCACAGGAAACCTTTCTCTTCGTGGTTCTCCACTTCGAGATCGGAAATCGCCGTGTGCAGTTTGGTGTCCCAGTTGACCAGGCGCTTGCCGCGGTAGATCAGGCCGTCTTCGTGCAGGCGCACGAACGCTTCCTTGACCGCTTCCGAGAGACCGTCGTCCATGGTGAAGCGCTCACGGCTCCAGTCAACGGACGAGCCGAGACGACGGATCTGCCGGCTGATGTTGCCGCCGGACTGCTCCTTCCACTCCCAGACTTTCTCGAGGAATTTCTCGCGACCCAGGTCGTGACGATTCTGGCCCTGGGCTTCCAGTTGGCGTTCCACCAGCATCTGCGTGGCGATACCAGCGTGGTCGGTGCCCGGCTGCCACAAGGTGTCGCGACCCTGCATGCGGCGGAAACGGATCAGTGCGTCCATGATCGCGTTGTTGAAACCGTGACCCATGTGCAGGCTGCCGGTGACGTTCGGCGGCGGGATCATGATGGTGTAGGACTCGCCCGCGCCTTGCGGGGCGAAGTAGTTCTCGGACTCCCAGGTCTTGTACCAGGAAGTTTCAATGGCGTGCGGCTGGTAGGTCTTATCCATGCGCGGCGGGACCCTATTGGCATTTATTCAGGAAAAGCCGGCAAGTATAGCTGGGGGGGGAGCTTCAAGCTACAAGCCACAGCAAGCCACAAGCCACAAGCTGCAAGAGGATAGCGGTGGGTTTGGCTTTTGCTTTGGCTTTGGCTTGCAGCTTAAGTCTTGCCGCTTGCAGCTGCGGCGAGCAGCCGCTCCATTCGCGCATCGAGACGACGTTTGATCTCGGTTTCGATGTGCGGGGCGAAGTCGTCGATCACGTCTTGCATGATCAATTGCGCGGCGGCGCGCAGTTCGCTGTCCAGATGCAGCAGGGCGTCCGGGCCTTTGTCGACCGGTGCAGCCGGTTGTGCAGTGGCTGTCGGCGCGGGTGCGGCGGGCGGTGCGACGGCGGGCGGCTCGTTGCCGACCGGGTCGAACAGCATCGGAATCTGTTCCTGTTCGCCTTCGTCGACCGTATCGGTCAGCAAGGGCGGTTGCAGGTTGTCATCGCCGAGCAACTGGCGGATCGATTCGAGATCGTCCAGCAGGTGTGCGGACTTCTGTTGCGGTTTCGGAGTGTCCATTGGAGTGCTCAGAGTCGCTGTAAACGGTGGTCTTGCAGAGAATAGCCCTGTTCGCGGTAGAAGCGGAAACTCTCCCGCGCGGCCGCTCGAATCGTCGGGTCTTCGACCACCACTTCCGCCACACGGGCGAATTTGTTGGCGAAGCCCGGGACTTTCAGGTCGAGATTGACCAGCAAATCCTGATGCTGACCGCAATCCTCACCCAGGCCCAGTACGATCAAACCTTCCGGTTCGCTGTCTGCCGGGCCGTGCGGCACGAAGCTTTCGCCCTTGAACGCCCACAGGCGCGCATCGAGATCGTCACGCTGGGCGGCATTGCTGCAATGCAGGTAGATGCGGTGGCCCATGCGCCAGGCTTTCTCGGTGAGCTTGCAGGCAAAGTCCAGGCGAGCCGAAGGATCGGCGCTGGGCAGGATATAGAAGTCGACTTTGGTCATTACGGGTCCAGGGCAGCAAGCAGCGTCACCCGAGAGTGACGCCACTTGTCATCGGGTTCAGGCTTTGGCGCGATCCAGCAGGTATTGGGTCAGCAACGGCACCGGACGGCCGGTTGCGCCCTTGTCCTTGCCGCCGCTGGTCCACGCGGTGCCGGCGATGTCGAGGTGCGCCCAGTTGAGGTTCTTGGTGAAGCGCGACAGGAAGCACGCGGCGGTAATGGTGCCGGCTTTTGGCCCGCCAATGTTGGCGATGTCAGCGAACGGGCTGTCCAGTTGCTCCTGGTACTCATCGAACAGCGGCAGTTGCCAGGCGCGGTCGTCGGCGGCCTGACCGGCGCTGAGCAACTGGCCGATCAGTTCGTCGTTGTTGCCCAGCAGGCCCGAGGTGTGCGCGCCCAAGGCTACGACGCAAGCGCCGGTCAGGGTGGCGATGTCGATGACCGCTTGTGGCTTGAAACGCTCGGCGTAGGTCAGCGCGTCGCACAGCACCAGACGGCCTTCTGCGTCGGTGTTGAGGATTTCCACGGTCTGGCCGCTCATGGTGGTGACGATGTCGCCTGGGCGCGAAGCGTTGCCGCTCGGCATGTTTTCCGCGCAGGCGAGGATGCACACCAGATTGATCGGCAGTTTCAGCTCGAGCACGGCGCGCAGGGTGCCGAACACGCTGGCGGCGCCGCCCATGTCGTATTTCATTTCGTCCATGCCGGCGCCCGGCTTCAGGCTGATGCCGCCGGTGTCGAAAGTGATGCCTTTACCGACCAGCGCGTACGGCTTCTCGGATTTCTTGCCGCCGTTGTATTGCATGACGATCAGGCGCGGCGGCTGGGCGCTGCCCTGGCCAACGGCATAGAACGAACCCATGCCGAGGGATTTGATCTTCTTCTCGTCGAGCACTTCGACTTTCAGATCCTTGAACTCTTTGCCGAGGTTCTTGGCCTGTTCGCCCATGAAAGTCGGGTGGCAAATGTTCGGCGGCAGGTTGCCCAGATCGCGGGTGAAGGCCATGCCGTTGGCGATTGCGGTGGCGTGATTGACCGCACGCTGTACTTCGGCCTGCGCCGCCTTGATGGTCAGCAGGGTGATTTTCTTCAGAGCGCGCGGTTCGGCTTTCTGGCTCTTGAACTGGTCAAAGGTGTAGCCGCCGTCGACCAGGGTTTCTGCCAGCAGACGGGTCTTGCCGTAGCTGTCGCGACCTTTGACGATGACTTCGTCGAGCGCCAGTACCGCATCGCCGCCGCCCAGACCTTTAAGGGTGTTGAGGATGCCGGCAGCGATTTTGCGGAAGGGACGGTCGCCCAGTTCTTCGTCCTTGCCCACGCCGACCAGCAGCACGCGCTCGGCTTTCAGGTTCGGCAGGCTGTGCAGCAGCAGGCTCTGACCGACCTTGCCGGCCAGATCGCCACGCTTGAGGACCGCGCTGATCGCGCCGCCGCTCAGTTCATCGACTTGGCTGGCGGCCACGCCGAGTTTGCGGCCTTCGCCGACGGCAACCACCAGGGTGGCGGTTTTCAACGTTTCTGGGCTAACGCTTTTTACAACCAGTTCCATGTCCGGATCCCTGAATGAATGGTCAACACGCAGGCGTTCGACGCTGTCCGCAGTCGCCTGCTTATAGATAGAAGAGACGCAGGCCAAAGCCTGCGACAAGGGCCGCAGTTTGAACCTCGCTCCCCGCGCCTGACAACCCTAGGGGGCGTTCTCAATTAGTTTTCACACCGCGTTGTCGCCTTAAAGCCAGCCAGGCAAGGCGCAGGCCGCTGGGAATGGTTGTACCCTTTCCAGGGCCTGCAACGCAGACTGGCCGGCTTTAAGGCACAACCCGAAGGGCCGGGCCTGCTGTTGTGCAGGGCTGCGTTGCTCGAAGCTTATTTGGAATGACCAAACCACGCTTCTCGCGCCTTGCCCTGCACAACAGCAGACTCGGCGCGGTGTGAAAACTAATTGAGAACGCCCCCTAGGTTGTACGATCAGCAAAGGATTACAGCGAAGGATGAGTGTGCGCAGTGACAGGCGCACCCAATCACAGGATAATGCCGCATCTTTTTTCGACCGCTCTGCGTTGCGGGCCGGTCGATGTGCTTGCTTGTTTGGCCGCCTTAGCCTGACAACCCTGGAGTGTCTGGTTTGATCGTCTTCCGTTATCTGTCCCGCGAAGTCTTGTTGACCCTCAGCGCCGTAAGTGCCGTGCTGCTGGTCATCATCATGAGCGGTCGCTTCATCAAATATCTGGCTCAGGCCGCTGCCGGCCAGCTCGATCCGGGCTCGCTGTTCCTGATCATGGGCTTTCGCCTGCCGGGTTTCCTGCAACTGATTCTGCCGCTGGGCCTGTTCCTCGGGATCCTGCTGGCCTACGGTCGCCTGTACCTTGAAAGCGAAATGACCGTGCTCTCGGCCACCGGCATGAGCCAGCAGAAATTGTTTCGCATGACCCTGTTCCCGGCGACCCTGGTGGCGCTGGTGGTGGCATGGCTCAGTCTGGGCCTGGCCCCGCAAGGCGCAAACCAGTTCCAGCTGCTGCTGAACAAGCAGGATGCGCTGACCGAGTTCGACACGCTCGAACCCGGGCGTTTCCAGGCACTGCGCGACGGTACCCGGGTGACTTACACCGAAACCCTGAGCGACGATCGGGTCAATCTGGGTAGCGTGTTCATTTCGCAGAAAAACCTCGGCGCCGATCAAAAGGATCGCGGCATTTCCGTGCTGGTCGCCGAATCGGGCCGTCAGGAAGTCCGCCCTGACGGCAATCGCTATCTGATCCTCGACAACGGTTATCGCTATGACGGCAGCCCGGGTCAGGCCGATTACCGCGCCATTCACTACGAGACCTACGGCGTGTTGCTGCCC
This sequence comes from Pseudomonas granadensis, assembly GCF_900105485.1. GTDB lineage: Bacteria > Pseudomonadota > Gammaproteobacteria > Pseudomonadales > Pseudomonadaceae > Aquipseudomonas > Aquipseudomonas granadensis. The sequence continues at coordinate 801,908 of NZ_LT629778.1, forward strand.
AAGCCGGACGTCAGCGAGGAAGTCACCGACCGTGACGCCATGCCGACTTCGTCGCTGCTGGGCAGCGATGACATCCGTTCCCGAACCGAACTGCAATGGCGTTTGTCGCTGCCGCTGCTGGTATTCATCGTGACCCTGATGGCGGTGCCGCTGTCGCGTGTCAACCCGCGCCAGGGGCGTTTCCTCAAGCTGCTGCCGGCGATTCTTCTTTATATGGCTTACCTGACCATCCTGATTGCCGCGCGCGGCGCCCTCGAGAAGGGCAAGATCCCGCCGGCGCTCGGTTTGTGGTGGGTGCACGCGATTTTCCTGCTGATTGGCCTCGGCCTGCTGTACTGGGAGCCGCTGCGCCTGAAAATGGCCAGCCGTCGCTCCGCTGCGCTGGAGGTGGCCCGTGGTTAAACTCGACCGCTACATCGGCAGCAGCGTGTTCATGGCGATCATCGCTGTGCTGGCGATCATCCTCGGTCTGGCGACGCTGTTCGCCTTCATCGATGAAATGGGCGACGTCAGCGATACCTACACGCTGCTCGACGTGCTGAGCTTCGTGCTCCTGACCGCGCCGCGCCGTCTCTATGAAATGCTGCCGATGGCCGCGCTGATCGGTTGCCTGATCGGCCTCGGCAGTCTGGCCAGCAGCAGCGAGCTGACGGTGATGCGCGCCGCTGGCGTGTCGATCGGCCGTATCGTCTGGGCCGTCATGAAACCGATGCTGGTGCTGATGCTGGCCGGCGTGCTGATCGGCGAATACGTCGCCCCGGCCACCGAAAGCATGGCGCAGGCCAATCGTTCGCTGGCGCAGGGCAGCGGCGATGCACAAAGCGCCAAGCACGGCATGTGGCACCGTCAGGGTGAGGAATTCATCCACATCAACGCCGTGCAACCGAACGGCCTGCTGTATGGTGTGACCCGCTACCACTTCGACAAAGAGCGCCACCTGCTCAGCTCGAGTTTCGCCAAGAAGGCCGAATTCGATGGTGATCACTGGCAGCTCAGCGAAGTGTCCACCACGCTGTTCAAGGATCGCAGCACTGAAGTGGTGAATACGCCGACCGAGCGCTGGGACGTGTCGCTGAGCCCGCAATTGCTCAGTACCGTGGTCATGGCGCCGGAATCGCTGTCGATCAGCGGTCTGTGGGGTTATATCCACTATCTGGCCGAACAAGGCTTGAGTAACGGCCGTTACTGGCTGGCATTCTGGGTCAAGGTGTTGCAGCCGCTGGTTACCGCCGCGCTGGTGCTGATGGCGATCTCCTTCATCTTCGGTCCGCTGCGTTCGGTGACTCTCGGTCAGCGAGTTTTCACAGGTGTACTGGTGGGGTTCACCTTCCGGATCGTCCAGGATCTGCTTGGGCCTTCGAGTCTGGTGTTCGGTTTCTCGCCGCTGTTTGCGGTGCTGGTTCCAGCTGGCGTGTGTGCCTTGGCGGGTGTCTGGCTGCTCAGACGGGCGGGCTGATGAACAAGCTTTCATTCAGCGCTTGAACCCTGAAAACGCCCCGCTCGCAAGAGTGGGGCGTTTTTGCATGCAAACCGGATGACAGGCGAACGTGACGCTTGCGCGGACTATCAGGTACAATTCCCGGCTATTTTTCGGCGGGCCATGCCTGCAGCCTTTTTGAGTGTTGATCCGTGAGTGATTTGAGTCATATCCGCAATTTCTCCATCATCGCCCACATTGACCATGGCAAGTCGACGCTGGCCGATCGCTTCATCCAGATGTGCGGCGGCCTGGCCGAGCGTGAAATGGAGGCACAGGTCCTCGATTCCATGGACCTTGAGCGTGAACGCGGGATCACCATCAAGGCCCACAGCGTCACCCTTTATTACACCGCCAAAGACGGCATCAAGTACCAGCTGAACTTCATTGACACCCCGGGCCACGTCGACTTCACCTACGAAGTCAGCCGTTCCCTGGCCGCGTGTGAAGGTGCGTTGCTGGTGGTCGATGCCGGTCAGGGCGTGGAAGCCCAGTCCGTAGCCAACTGCTACACCGCAATCGAGCAGGGCCTGGAAGTCATGCCGGTGCTGAACAAGATCGACCTGCCGCAGGCCGATCCCGATCGCGTCAAGGACGAGATCGAGAAGATCATCGGCATCGACGCCACCGACGCCGTCACCTGCAGCGCCAAGACCGGCCTGGGTGTCGACGAAGTCCTCGAGCGTCTGGTGCACACCATTCCGGCGCCGACCGGCAACATCGAAGATCCGCTGCAAGCGTTGATCATCGATTCGTGGTTCGACAACTATCTGGGCGTTGTCTCCCTGGTACGTGTGCGTCACGGCCGGGTGAAGAAGGGCGACAAGATCCTCGTCAAGTCCACCGGCAAGATCCATCTGGTCGACAGCGTCGGCGTGTTCAACCCGAAACACACCGCCACCACTGACCTGAAAGCCGGTGAAGTGGGCTTCATCATTGCCAGCATCAAGGACATTCACGGCGCACCGGTCGGTGACACCCTGACCCTGGCCTCGACTCCGGACGTTGAAGTGCTGCCCGGCTTCAAACGCATCCAGCCACAGGTTTACGCCGGTCTGTTCCCGGTCAGCTCCGACGACTTCGAGGATTTCCGCGAAGCGCTGCAGAAGCTGACCCTCAACGACTCGTCGTTGCAGTACACCCCGGAAAGCTCCGACGCCCTGGGCTTCGGCTTCCGTTGCGGCTTCCTCGGCATGCTGCACATGGAAATCATTCAGGAGCGTCTCGAGCGCGAATACGACCTGGACCTGATCACCACCGCGCCGACGGTAATCTTCGAGCTGGTGCTGAAAACCGGTGAAACGATTTACGTCGACAACCCCTCCAAGCTTCCGGATGTGTCGTCGATCGAAGACATGCGCGAGCCGATCGTGCGCGCCAACATCCTGGTTCCGCAGGAACACTTGGGCAACGTCATCACCCTGTGCATCGAAAAACGTGGTGTGCAGGTCGACATGCTGTTCCTGGGCAATCAGGTGCAAGTGACCTACGACCTGCCGATGAACGAAGTGGTCCTGGACTTCTTCGACCGTCTCAAGTCCACCAGCCGTGGCTATGCTTCGCTGGACTACCATTTCGATCGTTACCAATCGGCTAATCTGGTGAAACTGGACGTGCTGATCAACGGCGACAAGGTCGATGCCCTCGCATTGATCGTGCACCGTGACAACTCGCACTACAAAGGTCGCCAGTTGACCGAGAAGATGAAAGAGCTGATCCCGCGGCAGATGTTCGACGTAGCGATTCAGGCCGCCATTGGCGGGCAGATCGTTGCGCGGACAACCGTCAAGGCACTCAGAAAGAACGTATTGGCCAAATGCTACGGTGGTGACGTCAGCCGTAAGAAGAAACTGCTGGAGAAGCAGAAGGCCGGTAAGAAACGCATGAAGCAGGTCGGCAACGTGGAAATTCCACAAGAAGCCTTCCTTGCCGTGCTCAGGTTGGAATAGTCAGGTCCTATGTCACTAAATTTCCCGCTGTTGCTGGTCATCGCCGTATTCGTCTGCGGCCTGTTGGCGTTGCTTGATCTGTTGATTCTGGCGCCACGTCGCCGGGCGGCCATCGCTTCCTATCAGGGCAGCGTCAGCCAGCCTGATGGCGTGGTGGTCGAAAAGCTCAACAAGGAACCGCTGCTGGTCGAATACGGCAAGTCGTTCTTCCCGGTGTTGTTCATCGTGCTGGTGCTGCGTTCGTTCCTGGTGGAGCCGTTCCAGATTCCTTCCGGCTCGATGAAACCGACCCTGGACGTCGGCGACTTTATTCTGGTGAACAAGTTTTCCTACGGGATCCGCCTGCCGGTGATCGACAAGAAAATCATCGAAGTCGGTGATCCGCAGCGCGGCGATGTGATGGTGTTCCGCTACCCGAGCGACCCCAACGTCAACTACATCAAGCGTGTGGTCGGCCTGCCGGGCGACACGGTGCGCTACACCGCTGACAAGCGTCTTTTCGTCAATGGCGAATCGATTGCCGAGCAGATGGTCGGTTCCGAGCCGGGCACGCTGGGCAGCGCTGAACTCTACAAAGAGAAGCTGGGCGCCGCCGAGCACTTGATCCGCAAGGAAATGAGTCGCTATCGCGCCACGCCGGACCGCTCGTGGACCGTGCCCGCCGGGCACTACTTCATGATGGGCGACAATCGCGACAACTCCAATGACAGCCGTTACTGGGATGATCCCAACATTCCCAGGAATCTGCTGGGCATGGTTCCCGACCAGAATATCGTCGGCAAGGCCTTTGCGGTCTGGATGAGCTGGCCGGAGCCAAAACTCAGCCACCTGCCGAATTTCTCGCGGGTTGGCCTGATCAAGTAATCACACACGGCGCTGTTGACCACAGCGCCGAATGCATTTCTGGAGCCGGTACAATCGGCTTCACAATCGCCAGGATTTAATTTTTGAACACAGCGTTAATTGTCCCAGGCCTGCGCCGCACCCCGGCGATGGCAGTGGAATCCAGCCACGAACTCAGCGTGGGTAAACCGTGAGCGTTTCTCTAAGCCGTCTCGAGCGCCAGCTCGGTTACACCTTCAAGGATCAGGAGCTGATGCTGCTGGCCCTCACGCACCGCAGTTTTGCCGGGCGCAACAACGAACGCCTGGAATTCCTCGGTGATGCGATCCTCAATTTCGTCGCCGGCGAGGCATTGTTCGATCGCTTTCCGCTGGCCCGCGAAGGCCAGTTGTCGCGTTTGCGCGCACGCCTGGTAAAAGGTGAGACGCTGGCCGTACTGGCGCGCGGTTTCGACCTTGGCGATTACCTGCGACTGGGTTCCGGTGAGTTGAAAAGCGGCGGCTTCCGTCGCGAGTCGATTCTGGCCGATGCCCTCGAAGCATTGATCGGTGCGATCTACCTCGATGCCGGCATGGACGTCGCCCGCGAACGCGTACTGGCCTGGCTGGCCGGCGAGTTCGAAGGCCTGACGCTGGTCGACACCAACAAGGACCCGAAAACCCGTCTGCAGGAACACTTGCAGTCGCGCGGTTGCGAACTGCCGCGCTACGAAGTGGTGGATATCCAGGGCGAGCCGCACTGCCGAACCTTCTTCGTCGAATGCGAAGTGGTCTTACTGAATGAAAAAAGCCGAGGTCAGGGTGTGAGCCGTCGTATTGCCGAACAGGTAGCGGCCGCCGCAGCACTGATTGCCCTGGGCGTGGAGAATGGCAATGACTGATACAAACGCGACTCGCTGTGGCTACGTTGCCATCGTCGGCCGTCCCAACGTCGGCAAGTCGACGCTGCTCAACCACATCCTCGGCCAGAAGCTCGCGATCACCTCGCGCAAGCCGCAGACCACCCGCCACAACATGCTCGGGATCAAGACCGAGGGCGATGTGCAGGCGATCTACGTCGACACCCCCGGCATGCACAAGGGCGGCGAAAAGGCCCTGAACCGTTACATGAACAAAACCGCTTCGGCGGCGTTGAAAGACGTCGACGTAGTGATCTTCGTGGTCGACCGCACCAAGTGGACCGAAGAAGACCAGATGGTCCTCGAGCGCGTGCAATACGTCACCGGCCCGCTGATCGTCGCGCTGAACAAGACCGATCGCATCGAAGACAAGGCCGAGCTGATGCCGCACCTGAGCTGGTTGCAGGAGCAGTTGCCGAACGCCCAGATCATCCCGATTTCCGCGCAGCACGGGCATAACCTCGAGGCGCTGGAAAAGGTCATCGCCGACCACCTGCCGGAAAACGATCACTTCTTCCCCGAAGACCAGATCACCGACCGCAGCAGCCGCTTCCTCGCCGCTGAACTGGTGCGTGAAAAAATCATGCGTCAGATGGGCGCCGAGCTGCCGTACCAGATCACCGTCGAGATCGAAGAGTTCAAGCAGCAGGGCAAGACCCTGCACATCCATGCGTTGATCCTCGTCGAGCGTGACGGCCAGAAGAAAATCATCATTGGCGACAAGGGCGAGCGCATCAAGCGCATCGGCACCGAAGCGCGCAAGGACATGGAGCTGCTGTTCGACTCCAGGATCATGCTCAACCTGTGGGTCAAGGTGAAGGGCGGCTGGTCCGACGACGAGCGTGCGCTGCGTTCGCTGGGTTATGGCGATCTGTAAGCACCAAACCTGATAACACCGATACCCGCTGTGGGAGCGAGCCTGCTCGCGAAGGGGATGTAACATTCAGCATTGATGTTGACTGTCACTCCGCTTTCGCGTGCAGGCTCGCTCCCACAGTAGTTTTGGGTTGTGTATAAAAACTGCGTTTGTTCATCGAGAACTCAATGTCGCAAAACCCGCCTCCCGCCCAACCTGCCTACGTCCTGCATTCGCGCGCCTACCGCGAAACCAGTGCGCTGGTCGACTTCCTGACGCCGCAAGGTCGGCTGCGGGCGGTGTTGCGCAGTGCGCGTGGCAAGGCCGGCACGCTGGCGCGGCCGTTCGTGGCGCTGGACGTCGAGTTTCGCGGCAAGGGGGAGTTGAAGAATGTCGGGCGCATGGAAAGCTCCGGTACGTCGGCGTGGCTCAACGGTGAGGCGTTGTTCAGCGGTCTCTATCTCAACGAACTGCTGATTCGTCTGCTGCCGGCCGAAGATCCGCACCCTGCGGTTTTCGATCACTACGCCGCGACCTTGCTTGCACTGGCTGAGGGGCGGCCGCTGGAACCGTTGCTGCGTTCTTTCGAATGGCGCCTGCTCGACGACCTCGGCTATGGCTTCTCGCTGAACACGGATGTGCACGGCGAACCCATCGCCGAAGACGGCCTCTATCGTCTGCAAGTGGATGCCGGGCTTGAGCGGGTGTTCCTGCTGCAACCCGGCCTGTTCAATGGTGTGGAACTGCTGGCGATGGCCGAAGCCGACTGGTCAGCCACCGGCGCGCTGTCAGCGGCCAAGCGCCTGATGCGTCAGGCATTGGCGGTACATCTGGGCGGTCGACCGCTGGTAAGCCGCGAGCTGTTTCGCAAGCCCTGATATGCTGTGCGCCGAATTCTTCCCTTCAGGAGCGCACTCGTGACCAGCAGCAATCGCATTCTTCTCGGCGTGAACATCGACCACGTTGCCACCCTGCGTCAGGCTCGTGGCACGCGTTACCCGGACCCGGTCAAGGCAGCGCTTGACGCGGAAGAGGCGGGCGCCGATGGCATCACCGTGCACCTGCGCGAAGACCGCCGTCACATCCAGGAGCGCGACGTCCTGCTGCTCAAGGAGGTGCTGCAGACGCGAATGAATTTCGAAATGGGCGTCACCGAAGAAATGATGGCGTTCGCCGAGCGCATTCGCCCGGCGCACATCTGTCTGGTGCCGGAGACGCGCCAGGAACTGACCACTGAAGGTGGCCTCGATGTAGCGGGACAGGAAGAGCGCATCAGGGCAGCGGTTGAGCGGCTGTCGAAGATCGGCAGCGAAGTGTCGCTGTTTATCGATGCGGATGAGCGGCAGATTGCAGCCTCCAAACGCGTCGGCGCCCCCGCGATCGAACTGCACACCGGGCGTTACGCCGACGCCGAAACTCCGACGCAAGTGGCTGAAGAGCTCAAGCGTGTCGCCGATGGCGTGGCGTTCGGGCTGGCGCAAGGCCTGATCGTCAACGCCGGGCATGGCCTGCATTACCACAACGTCGAAGCGGTGGCGGCGATCAAAGGCATCAACGAACTGAACATCGGCCATGCGCTGGTGGCGCATGCGTTGTTTGTCGGGTTCAAGTCTGCTGTCTCGGAGATGAAAGCGCTGATCCTGGCTGCCGCCAGGCACTAAAGGACACCGCAATCCCCTGTAGGAGTGAGCCTGCTCGCGATAGCGGTGTGTCAAACGTCATCACATTGGCTGACACACCGCTATCGCGAGCAGGCTCACTCCTACAATTGATTTGGGTGTTGGTTAAAGCGGGGCTGGCTCTTGCGCCGGTTTCGACTTGTCTATGCCGGGCACATGCAGATTACCCTCGGCCACCTGATCGCCTTCAAGCTGCGGTTGGGTCACCCAGGTGAGGATGTCGTAGTAGCGACGGATGTTCGCCACGAAATGCACCGGCTCGCCCCCGCGGGCGTAGCCATAACGGGTCTTGCTGTACCACTGCTTCTGCGACAGGCGCGGCAGGATCTTCTTCACGTCCAGCCACTTGTCCGGGTTCAACCCTTCCTTGGCGGTCAGTTTGCGTGCGTCGTCGAGGTGGCCGCTGCCGACGTTATACGCCGCCAGCGCGAACCAGGTGCGGTCCGGCTCCTTGATCGAATCGTCGAGCTGATCCTTCATGTAAGCCAGGTACTTGGCGCCGCCCATGATGCTTTGCTTGGGGTCGAGACGGTTGGACACGCCCATCGCCTGCGCAGTGTTCTGGGTCAACATCATCAAGCCGCGCACGCCGGTTTTCGAGGTGACGGTCGGCTGCCACAGCGATTCCTGATAACCGATCGCCGCGAGCAAGCGCCAGTCGACTTTTTCTTTCTTCGCGTAATTCTTGAAGTGCTGTTCGTACTTCGGCAGACGCTGCTGCAAGTGCTGGGCGAAGGTTGTGGCGCCCATGTAGCCGAGCACGTCGACGTGGCCGTAATAACGATCCTTCAGCCGTTGCAAGGTGCCGTTTTTCTGCACCTTGTCGAGGTAGGCGTTGATTTCGTTGAGCAGGCTGTTGTCTTCGCCCGGCCCTACCGCCCAGCTCTGGCTGCGCGCATCGCCAAGGTCGAAAGCCACACGAATGTTGGTGAAGTACACCTGGTTCATCGCCACTTCGTTGGAATCGACCAGGGTCAGATCGATCTGCCCTTCATCGACCATGCGCAACAAATCGACTACCTCGACGGCGTCAGATTCTTCGTACTCAATGGCGGGAAATTTCTGTTTCAGCTCGGCCAGTTGTTCGGCGTGGGTGCTGCCCTTGAGCACCATGATCTTCTTGCCGACCAGATCACCAGGATCGGTCGGCCGCGACTGGCCGTTGCGATAGATGATCTGCGGGGTGACTTCAAGGTAGGAGTGGGAAAACCGCACCTGTTTTTTGCGTTCATCGCTGCTGACCAGACCGGCCGCGGCGAGCACCGGGCCATTGGGCTTGCCTATCTGGTTGAACAGGTCATCGAGGTTGTCGGCGGTCTCGATCTTCAGCTCGACCCCCAAATCGTCGGCAAAGCGCTTCACCAGCTCGTATTCGAAGCCGGTTTCACCGCTGCGATCCTGAAAGTAGGTGGCGGGGCTGTTACGGGTGATTACCCGCAGCACACCATCCTCCTTTACGCGCTCGAGGGTGTTGGGTTTATCAACACAGCCACTGAGCATCAGGAAGAGTCCGGTTGCGATCAGCCATTTGGCGTACCGCGGACGCAAAGCCGTTGGAAAAAACATCTGCGCAGTATACGCAAACGGCCACGGGCGCCATATCTCGACAGCGCGCGAGGAGTCTGCTAAAGGTCACAAAATCGAACGAAACCCCATGAAAACGGGCGGATCAGGCTTTTTGTTGCAGTAAAAATAAGCGGTTGTTACAAGGGTGATTTACCTGACCCTGGAGGCAGAAACACAGAAGGGCAGGCGAATGCAACCGCGCGTAGCGTTTCGGGTGATGTTGAGGGCGGTTTAGGCTAGAATGCACGGCCTCAAAGCACACCCCTTCCCGAGGCTGTCCCGAAGATGTTGATCCTGCGCGGCGCTCCTGCCCTTTCTGCCTTTCGCCACAGCAAACTCCTTGAGCAACTGAGCCAGAAGGTTCCAGCTGTCAGTGGCCTGTATGCTGAATTCGCTCACTTCGCCGAAGTCACCGGCGTCCTGACCGGCGACGAACAGCAGGTGCTTGCGCGCCTTCTGAAGTACGGTCCAAGCGTTCCGGTTCAAGAGCCGACCGGCCGTCTGTTTCTGGTGTTGCCGCGTTTCGGCACCATCTCGCCCTGGTCGAGCAAGGCCAGCGACATCGCTCGCAACTGCGGCCTGAGCAAGATCCAGCGTCTGGAGCGCGGTATCGCCTTCTACGTGGCTGGCCAGTTCAGCGAAGCCGAAGCGCAGTTGATCTCGGACGCCCTGCATGACCGCATGACCCAGATCGTGCTGGCCAACCTCGAACAGGCTGCCGGTCTGTTCAGCCACGCCGAGCCGAAGCCGCTGACCGCGATCGACATCCTCGGTGGCGGCCGCGCCGCGCTGGAAAAGGCCAACACCGAGCTGGGCCTGGCCCTGGCCGAAGACGAGATCGACTATCTGGTCAACGCCTTCAACGGTTTGAAGCGCAACCCGCACGACATCGAACTGATGATGTTCGCTCAGGCCAACTCCGAACACTGCCGCCACAAGATTTTCAACGCCAGTTGGGACATCGACGGCCAGAGCCAGGAAAAAAGTCTGTTCGGCATGATCAAGAACACCTACGTGATGCACAGCGAAGGCGTTCTGTCGGCTTATAAGGACAACGCCTCGGTGATCGTCGGCAACGTCGCCGGCCGCTTCTTCCCGAACCCTGAAACCCGCCAGTACGGCGCGGTGCAGGAGCCGGTGCACATTCTGATGAAGGTTGAAACCCACAACCACCCGACTGCGATCGCTCCGTTCCCGGGCGCATCGACCGGCTCCGGCGGCGAGATCCGTGACGAAGGCGCTACCGGTCGTGGCGCCAAGCCAAAGGCCGGCCTGACCGGTTTCACCGTATCCAACCTGCAAATCCCCGGCTTCGAACAGCCATGGGAAGTGCCGTACGGCAAGCCTGAGCGCATCGTTACCGCGCTGGACATCATGATCGAAGGCCCGCTCGGCGGCGCTGCGTTCAACAACGAATTCGGTCGTCCGGCACTGACTGGCTACTTCCGTACCTTCGAACAATCGATCACGACCCCGCACGGTGATGAAGTGCGCGGTTACCACAAGCCGATCATGCTCGCCGGCGGCATGGGCAATATCCGCGAAGAACACGTCAAGAAAGGCGAGATCGTTGTCGGCTCCAAGCTGATCGTGCTCGGGGGCCCGGCGATGCTCATCGGCCTGGGCGGCGGCGCAGCGTCCTCGATGGCCACCGGCACCAGCTCGGCGGATCTCGACTTCGCTTCCGTACAGCGTGAAAACCCTGAAATGGAGCGTCGCTGCCAGGAAGTCATCGACCGTTGCTGGCAACTCGGTGACAAGAACCCGATCAGCTTCATCCACGACGTCGGTGCGGGCGGTCTGTCCAACGCCTTCCCGGAACTGGTCAATGACGGCGACCGCGGTGGCCGTTTCGAACTGCGCAACATCCCAAATGACGAGCCGGGCATGGCCCCGCACGAAATCTGGTCCAACGAATCCCAGGAACGTTACGTCCTGGCGGTCGGCCCGGCTGATTTCGAGCGTTTCAAGGCGATCTGCGAACGCGAGCGTTGCCCGTTTGCCGTGGTCGGTGAAGCCACTGCCGAACCGCAACTGACCGTGACCGACAGCCACTTCGGCAACAACCCGGTGGACATGCCCCTGGAGGTGTTGCTGGGCAAGGCCCCGCGCATGCACCGTTCGGTGGTTCGCGAAGCTGAATTGGGCGATGACTTCGATCCGTCGAACCTCGACATCACCGAGTCCATCGAACGCGTTCTGCATCACCCGGCCGTGGCGAGCAAGAGCTTCCTGATCACCATCGGCGACCGCACCATTACCGGCCTCGTGGCCCGTGACCAGATGGTTGGCCCATGGCAGGTGCCGGTGGCCGACGTTGCCGTCACTGCCACCAGTTTCGACGTCTACACCGGTGAAGCCATGGCGATGGGCGAGCGCACGCCGCTGGCTCTGCTGGACGCCCCGGCATCCGGCCGCATGGCCATCGGTGAAACCATCACCAACATTGCCGCTTCGCGCATCAACAAGCTTTCCGACATCAAACTGTCGGCGAACTGGATGTCGGCAGCCGGCCACCCGGGCGAAGACGCGCGTCTGTACGACACCGTGAAAGCGGTCGGTATGGAACTGTGCCCTGAGCTGGGCATCACCATTCCGGTGGGCAAGGACTCGATGTCCATGGCCACGCGCTGGAACGATAACGGCGAAGACAAGACCGTGACCTCGCCGATGTCGCTGATCGTGACCGGTTTCGCGCCAGTGGCTGACATCCGTCAGACCCTGACCCCTGAACTGCGCATGGACAAGGGCACCACCGACCTGATCCTGATCGACCTCGGTCGCGGGCAGAACCGTATGGGTGCGTCGATACTTGCGCAGGTCCACGGCAAACTGGGCAAACACGCCCCGGATGTCGATGATGCCGAAGACCTGAAAGCCTTCTTTGCGGTGATCCAGGGCTTGAACGCCGACGGTCACCTGCTGGCGTACCACGACCGTTCCGACGGCGGTCTGCTGACCTCCGTGGTGGAAATGGCCTTCGCCGGCCACTGCGGTCTGAGCCTGAACCTGGACAGCGTTGCCGAATCCGCCGCGGAAATCGCCGGCATTCTGTTCAACGAAGAACTCGGTGCGGTGATCCAGGTTCGTCAGGACGCCACCCCGGACATCCTCGCGCAATTCAGCGCTGCGGGCCTTGGCGACTGCGTGTCGGTGATCGGCCAGCCGATCAACAACGGCCAGATCAACATCACCTTCAACGGTGACACCGTGTTCGAAGGCCAGCGCCGTCTGCTGCAGCGTCAGTGGGCCGAGACCAGCTACCAGATCCAGCGTCTGCGCGACAACGCCGAGTGCGCCGAGCAGGAATTCGATGTGCTGCTGGAAGAAGACAATCCGGGCCTGAGCGTCAAGCTCAGCTACGACGTCAACCAGGACATCGCCGCGCCGTACATCAAGAAGGGCATTCGTCCACAGGTGGCCGTGCTGCGTGAGCAGGGCGTCAACGGTCAGGTGGAAATGGCCGCAGCGTTCGACCGCGCCGGTTTCAGCGCGATCGACGTGCACATGAGCGACATTCTCGCCGGCCGTGTCGACCTCAACGAGTTCAAAGGTCTGGTGGCCTGCGGTGGCTTCTCCTACGGCGACGTCCTCGGCGCCGGTGAAGGCTGGGCCAAGTCGGCGCTGTTCAACAGCCGCGCCCGCGATGCGTTCCAGGGCTTCTTCGAGCGTAACGACAGCTTCACCCTCGGGGTGTGCAACGGTTGCCAGATGATGTCCAACCTGCACGAACTGATTCCGGGCAGCGAGTTCTGGCCGCACTTCGTGCGCAACCGCTCCGAGCAGTTCGAAGCGCGCGTGGCGATGGTGCAGATCCAGGAGTCGAACTCGATCTTCCTGCAGGGCATGGCCGGTTCGCGCATGCCGATCGCTATCGCACACGGTGAAGGTCACGCCGAGTTCGCCAGCGAAGAAGCACTGCTGGAAGCCGATCTTTCCGGTTGCGTGGCGATGCGTTTCGTCGACAACCATGGCAAGGTCACCGAAGCCTATCCGGCGAACCCGAACGGCTCGCCGCGCGGGATCACCGGTCTTACCAGCCGTGACGGTCGCGTGACGATCATGATGCCGCACCCTGAGCGGGTATTCCGCGCGGTGCAGAACTCGTGGCGCTCGGAAGACTGGAACGAAGATGCACCTTGGATGCGCATGTTCCGAAATGCGCGCGTCTGGGTTAATTAAGGCCTGTGTACAAGCTTGCGTTTTTCGTTCCCGACAGCCATGTCGAGGTGGTCAAGGGCGCTGTGTTCGCTGCCGGTGGCGGGCGGATCGGTGACTATGACCACTGTGCGTGGCAGGTGCTCGGCGCTGGTCAGTTTCGGCCGTTGGAGGGCAGTCAGCCGTTCGTTGGCGAGGCGGGGCAGGTTGAGCGGGTCGAGGAGTGGAAGGTCGAGCTTGTTGTTGCGGATGATTTGATCGTTGTTGTTGTGGCAGCGTTGAAATTGAGTCATCCGTATGAGACGCCGGCTTATGAGGTGTGGCGGCTGGAAGATTTCTGATCTTTTGGCGGCTGAAACGGGAAACCCGCAGATGAGTGATTGTCTGCGGGTTTTTTGTTGGCCCCGGTTTTGTGGATGGATTCATTTCACTGTGGGAGCCAGCCTGCTGGCGATTGCTTTCTTTCAGGCGCTGATTTTTGGGGGCATATCCGTTGCTGCGGTAACGGCTGCTTAGGGTTCCGCCCTTACGGCGGGTCACCTTTTTCAAACGCCAAAAAGGTAACCCAAAACGCTTGCTCCTGCGTTCGGCCCTCGCAAGCTCGGGTCCCTTCGCTCCGGGACCGATCCGGGCGCAGCGGCTACGGTTTGCTGCGCTGCACCTACGTCCGCTGTGTCTGGCTGCGCCAGACGGTCGCTGCGCTCCCACGCCCGGATCAATCCCTGCGCTCAGCCTTCCGACGTCGCCGGTGGATCAAGATCAAGAGCACTCGAGCTAACGCTCATTGTTGAGTGGTTAGAAGCGGGTGGTTGGCTTGAGATTTGCGGTGGGTTCGCCCCTCACCCCAGCCCTCTCCCGAGGGAGAGGGAGCCGATTTTGGTTGGCTTCGAGACTTGCATTCGACTCGGTATCTCAAGTCGGCGTAGCCCTCGCATCCACCGCGGTCAGTTCCCTCTCCCTCCGGGAGAGGGCTAGGGTGAGGGTGGCGATCTCAAGTCTGTGGAAGCAATTTCTGAATTGGCAGAACCTTCCCGCCTGCCGCCCAAACGCTGCGGACAATCACAGCTTTTGGGCATAAAAAAAACCACTGGGCTTGCAAACCCAGTGGTTTTAACAACCCGCAAGCGAACCCGCGTTATTTCACCTGCGTCAACTTCACGTCTTTTTCAAGCATCTCGACCAGTGTGCGTAGATATTTGAACCCTTGATCCTTCTTCTCCCAGCGATCGATGAACAACAAGCCTTTGTCATTCACCTGAATCGGCGTGACAACGATGTCGCCGGTCTTGGATTTATGCACCAGGCGGGCACCGCTCGGGCCTTCATGTTCGATCAGGAACAGGCCGGGTTGGGTCAGTTTGCTGCGGCTGACAGACGGCGTCGCGGCTGGTTTTTTCGTTCCGGCAACGGCTACTTCCATGAGGAAATCGCTTTGCAGTCCCCGGTCGGCGACGACTTCCCCCGCACCGCGGTGAATGTCTCTGGCGAGCTCAGTGGTGGTGTCGCGTACATGGAGGCTGACGGCTGATAGAGTGTCCGCCAGACCCGGTACACCCAGGTTGTAATTGGTGTGCGCATTGCCAATGAGCGCCACCCATTTGTGCGGCCCGTTCGCCAGTTGGTCGGCCTCGATCACTTGGGTTGCGAAATAGCTGAACATCTCGTTTCGTGAAAGATCTTCATCCGACAGGCCCTTGAGGTGATAAGAGCCCGTGCAATCGAGTGCTTTGATCCGGACATTGTATTTCGCCGCTGCCTGATAAACCTCAGTGTACGTATCGTTACCCTCATAGCCGCGCATATGCCCGCGGTCCTGACGGCGCAGATAAGCTTTGAGCCTGCCCGGCATACGTTGGGTCTGTAGAAAGATATTCAGATCGGCCTGATGCAAATCGGTCAAGACATGCTCCATATACAGGGTGTCGTAACCGGCTTGTTTGAGCGACTTCATATATTTTTTCAGCAGCGCTTTGCTCGATACATCCCGATGGACTTCGCCGATCAGCAGGTTCAAACGTCGCTCGGACAATTGCTGCAGGAAAGCTTCGAACGTTGTGTCGGAGGTAAGCGATGGCAGGATCGGCGCCTCGGGAGGGATGTAATCGGTAAACGTGTCTCTGGCTTTTTTCTCCAGACGCGTGCGCATGGCGATGAACGCGTCGTGGGCCGGTTTTTCACTCGATGCTACCGAGCGGAAGCGTGCATCCATGGCGTGGGGGCCATGCAACATTTGCGCAATATTGTCGCGCAGCGAAGGTGCAATGTCATAGTCACTGAAGTGATCAACCACGGCGGCAGTTTCCGCTGGCTTGGAGACCGGTTGGGGAGCTTTGTACGCGGTCGGCGTTTGTATAAGGTAGTCGCCCTTTGCCGTCGCATCCCCGGCGATTGAGCCTGGCGAATCCAGTCCGACACGTTGGGGTTGGTACAGGTCGATGTCTTCAACCCGCACCGCAATAGCGTCGTGCAGGTCGGCCAGGCCAGGCGTCTCGTCGAAGGTGCTCATGCGTGTCTGTTCGGTAAGGACGATCCAGCGCCCTTCGGTTGCATCGGCGATATCGGCGGACAGTGTCTTGTGCGAGTAAAAATTTCTGATGCTGTTGCTTCTTGGGGTCAGTGGCGAGATGTCGGAAAACACCATGGCGTGCTCCAGCTGATAACTGGTCGAGGCGTCCAGCGCATGGATCGTCAAGCCCTCTTTCCGGGCTGCTTGCACCAGTGCCAGATACGAGTATGGCGCATCCTTCTCGTGCCCCAGCGCGCGGTCAACCGCTTTGAGATGGGTTTTGATGTGTTTCCAGGTGCCACCCTTGTTCATTTTCTCCAGCTTGAGGTTAAACACATCCCCCGGCAGATACTCGACGTAAAGGCGCTTGAAACCGCCCGCTGCGAGTTCGTCCATCTGATCGATCAGCAATTGTTTGCTGGCGATAGAGCCGGGTTGGGCGCCGATCACCAGGTTTTTCCCTTTGAATGCGTCGCTGGCGATCAACCGTGCGGGTGGCATGTCAGCGGCAACCGCCGGAACTTCGGCACGAGCGGGCAGGGGGGCGAGTTCGGCGAAATGACGCGTGGCATCAGTGGTGAGTTTTTCGACCTGTTTCAGGTAGGCGGTGCGTGTCGAGGCGAGGCCCTCGACTGCACCGATAAGGATCGCATTGGGATTGAGTCCCATGTAGTCCTGACTGCGCAGGATGATGTCCTCTCGGTTTTGCGGATTCATCACCATTTCGACGCGCTGCCGGTACTTGTCCGCCACGCCATAATCCTTGTATGGGCCCGGTGTCTCTGGCACGGCATCGTATTTTGGCGCGCCGCCGGCCACTCCGCTGCGCACCATCACGCCATCTGCATTGGGCACCGCCAGGATGCCGGTCGAGACGAGGTCCGGTGAGTTCGGCTGGTGTCGATAAAGCAGATAACGCCCGAGGGCATCGGGATTGTTCCCCGTATGGAACAATTGACCTTTGAACACCACCACACGCATGTCGTCCCACTCGGGTTGAGGCGCAGCCTGATTGACCAGCGTCATGACGTTTTGCTGTTCATTGCCGGCACTGGCGATCGCCTGGCGCAACGGCCGACGCACGGGTTTGAGTGAACGCAGGACGGGACGCAAATCAGTCAACACTGCGCCAGCACTGTTTAACAGATAACCGAGAAAATGCCGGAAGGCTTCGCCGTGGTCGCCCTGGCGATAAGCGTGCAGGGCGAGCATGGCGTCCTTGAAGGCCAGCAGCAGTCCGGTGCTCAAACTGAGTAGCGGGAATGGGGCGGTGGCAATCGCGGCGAGCCATTCGACAGTGGTCCAGACCAGGCCGGTAATCATCTCGGCTCGACTGGTGGTGGTGGCGTGGACGTTGTCGATTCGGCGTTGCAGCTTCATGTTGTACAGCGCCGCGCGCAAATCGCTGACGGCAGCGGTGGCGGGTGTCGGATCGTAGCGCGCCGGGCTGGGCGTGGTTTTATTGAGGTTTTTGGGCAGCTGTTTTTTCGCATTTTCAAGGAACGTTCGCACGCGCGTCTGCGCACTCACGCCAATCCGGGATGTGAGGTATTCGATCATGCCGGCCTGCTGCTGGAGCAAGTAGTTGAACAGCCGCGCTTCGCGAAACCTGACACCGTCCGGTGCGTCCGGGGTGTAGAGCAAAACCGGATTATCGGCATGGCCGAACAGCCATGTATCGATCACCCATTCGCCGTCGATCATCAAGCGATGAATGGGAAACTTCGTGCGAGTGGGGCCAGCGCTTTCATCCATGCTGCTGATGCTTTGCTCCAGCCACTGCAGATCACGGCTGGCGATATGGCCCTGTAATTGGCATTCCAGCGCGGCGCTTTTCATCTGATGCTGAGTGATCGCCAGTGTCGCGTTGCGCCTGAAATCGTAACCTTCGCTCGTCGAACTTTGCAGGTCACTCTTGACCTTGTTGGTGTAGCGTTCACCGATCCATACTCCCGTGACCGAGCGCGCAACATTCTGTGCAGTCAGGCTGCTGACGTCGATGCCCGGCGGGCCTTTGAAACGGGCCGAGCGAGAAAATTTGGCATCGAGAAAACCCACGCCATCGGCATAACCGTCGCGATACAGCTGTGTGTACGACAGCGGTTTGGGGGTCAATGCGGGCACGATGGACATCGGCGAGTAAGCCCATACGGTATCCGGGTCGACATCGTTGGCCGTGCGCTTGAGCAAGCGGTTCAGACTGGCCTTTGCTTGTTGGTGCACGTAGTCATCAAAAGCCGGGAAGTGGTTGCCGGACAAGGCGTGCTGGTTGAATGCCTGCAACGCGCCGTCGGCGTCCTCGCTCAACGTCGACAGCTTTCTACGGTTGGCCGCCGTCGTCGAGCGATACCACAGTGGCGTGCTGAAATCGTAGTCGTCAACGCGCGTAGCGAGCACGTGTTCGGCCATCGCTTTCAGGCAAGCAAGGTGGTCGCCACAGTTATCGAAAGAGACCTTTTGGTGCTCCAGCGCTTCAGGCTTGAAGCTCAGGCCCGCCAGTACCTTGCGCAGCGTCGGACGAAAGCGCATCGGTGCGCGGCTGATCAGGTAGCCCGCCATGCTCTCAGCGCTATCGCTGTGCTTCGCCCAGCCCAGCAGATGAGTCTGGCATTCACGCTCACTGCCGAAGGCCTGAAACTGTTGCTCGCGAGGGGCCTGCGGCGTGCACAGCAAGATGCGCTTGATCGCGCCGCTGGCGTCGCTCTGGCGCAGGATCCACAAATCCTGCAATTGTGCGCCGTGCAGCGACAAGGTGGCGGCGCGCAGATGCGGATCGCCGCCGCTGCGCAAGCGCTCGATCAGTGGCAAATCACTGTCGAGCAGGTGCCCTTGCAGCACTGCTGCGTGGGCGAGGGCGACGATACGTTGATCAAGCATTCGCTCAAGGGCAGGCCTGATGGGGGCACCTGCGTGCATCTCCTGTTGCAGGCGATTGAAGTCAACGCGCGGTTCCAGACCTATCGCTTGTTTGACCAGCCAGGCCGGCGTCAGGTCAGCATGGTCTGGCGACAAGGGTGCGCCGTCATAGGTGAGGGTGGTGTAGCTCAGGAATTCCGACCCCGGTAATTCGTCGCCAGTGTGCGGGCCGCGCAAAGACAGGTCGAGCAGATTGCCTTGATGGACATAAACGCCGTAGCCGGGCACTCGGCGGTTAGTGCTGATCTGCAGTTTTTCCGGTTCGAGATCGTCGATTTCCAGATCATCGCTCAGACGTTCCAGCCATTGCTGACGAGCCAGTGCCGTCAGGGTACCCACGGGCTCCATCAGATCCAGCAAATATTTGCGCGCCTGCTGGTAGTTGCTCAAGTGCTGAGCCAATTCGAGCTGTTTTGCGCTGCTGGCGCTGCGGTACCAGTCCGGTGCGCTGTAGCGCAGATGGCGTTCGAACAGGGTTTGTGCGCGAAGCTCAAGACGTGGCGTCAGATCCGGCAGGGCGGCGGCGATCGCTTTATCGAGCGCCGCAAGCAACAGCTTGGGGGCTTGCTGCGGGTTGTCGGCGAAGCTCAAGGCGCGCTCGATATCCTGCGTGCGTTTTTCGATCAGGGCGTCGTAAATATGTTCGAACAACGGTTTGCTGTCGATGGGCGTGAGCGACAGCGGCCAGATTCCTGCGGCACCGACATCGTGGTATCGCGTCGGCAGCAAATGCATGAAATCGTCGTGGCCGCTGCGCGAGTTCAGCGACTCGCGCAGGTAGGTGTCGAGATCGGCCAGCGAACTGAAGAATTCAATACCACGTGCGGGAGTGAACAGCACGGCGTAGCCGACGCTCTGGTCTGTCAGCAAGTCGCTGACTCGCGGGCTGTCTTTCTCCGTGACAACAAACGCGCCGGCGAAGTCGACTGTGTTGTTTTGATAACTGAATTGCAGCGCATAAATGGCGGGACGCAGCATCGGTCCCAGATCAAGTTTATTCAGCAGTTCGCCGGCTTGCGGGAGGAGCAGGCGATCACTGACGGCTTGCCGCGCTTCGTGGCCGATGGCGGTGAATCCGGCATCGTAGTTCAGGAAGGTTTTCGCCGGTTTGCCGTCGATCTGGTCGCGCAGGTCCAGGTTGATCAGTTGGGTGTTGAGGCGGATCTTCAGCGTCGCGATGAGCTTTTTGCCTGTGACGCTTTGCAGGTCGCTCGTTTCCAGCGTCTGGTAGAGCGCGCGGCTGCGTTGCAGGTAGCCGGTGCGGTAGGTTTTCAACTGCTCGTTGAGTTTTTTCAGGTAGGCCTGTTCGGTGCTCGGCGGGTGCTCGGGAAGCAGTGGATCAGGTGTCTGGAACAGGTAGTCGCCGATCTGGTTGAGATCACTTTTGATCTCTTCGGGTGTGGGGGCTTTGGGCGTGCTCATGGGCACTTTCTCCAGGCTGGGGATGAGGGGCCAGCATGGCGAGGGGGATGTTTTGAGGGGTGGTATATATGTAGGGTCTTTGGCGTACACCTCGTTGCGAGGAGAGCGAGCCCCTCACGAAGAGGCCCGCCGTGACGCTGAAAATTCAAGCTTGCGCGCTGACCTCTCGGCGACTCGCCAAACGCTCGATTGCCTCACTCAGACTTGCTGCCTTGTCTCCTACCAGCAAATGCCAGACCCCGCCCTGAAGTTGGCTGACGCCCTGACATCCCAGCGCTTTGAGATGCGTCTCGGACAACGCCTCACCATCGGCCAGTTGCAGACGAATCCGGGTCAGGGCGATGCAATCGAGCTGCAGCACATTGTCGCCACCGCCTAACGCTTTCAGCCATTGCTGCGCCTCGGCACTGGCGACTGTCAGCGATTTCGGCTCATCGACAACCGCCGTCGGCGAGGGGACCGGAGCGCGACCCAACGTCGGCAGAGCGAGGCGAATTTCGTCGGCAATGCTGTCGGCCAGCGGCCCGACCACCACCTGCAGACTGCCGCCCTTGCCGGGGCGAACCACGGCCATCGCGCCGAGTGCTTTCAACTCGCTATCCAGCGCCTTGTTGCGATCGACCATCTCCAGGCGCAGGCGCGTTGTACAAGCACCCACCGTCAGCAGGTTCTCGGCGCCGCCCAAAGCCTTGATATAGGCACTGGCGCGCTCGTTCTCGGTGAGTACGGCTTTCTCTGCGACCGCCACATCTTCGCGTCCCGGTGTTTTCAGATTGAAACGACGGATGCAGAAATCGAAAACGCAGTAATAGACGACCGCATAAGCCAGCCCGATCGGAATCACCAGCCAGCCATTGGTCGAGCGACCCCAGCCGAGAATCATATCGATGAAACCACCGGAGAAAGTGAAGCCGAGGTGGACGTTCAGGCCATTGGTGATCGCCATCGACAGGCCGGTCAGCAAGGCGTGCAGGAGGAACAACAGCGGCGCGAGGAACATGAACGCGAACTCGATCGGCTCGGTTACCCCAGTCAAAAACGAGGTCAGGGCCATCGACAGGAAAATCCCGCCCATGACCTTGCGCCGCTCCGGCAAGGCATTGCGATACATCGCCAGACACGCCGCCGGGAGGCCGAAGATCATCATCGGGAACATCCCGGTCATGAACTGGCCGCCCTTCGGATCGCCAGCGAAATAGCGCGACAGATCGCCCGTCACCAGTGCGCCGGTACTCGGATCGGTGAAGTTGCCAAACACGAACCATGCCATGTTGTTGAGGATGTGGTGCAGACCGGTGACGATCAGCAGGCGGTTGAACACGCCGAACACGAACGCGCCGATACTGCCGCTTTCCATCATCAGCGCGCCAAACGCGTTGATGCCGTGCTGGATCGGCGGCCAGATATAGCCGAACAGCACGCCCAGCCCGACCGCGGCGAATCCGGTGACGATCGGCACGAATCGCCGGCCGCCGAAGAACGCCAGATACTCTGGCAGCTTGATGTCCTTGAAACGGTTGTACAGTGCGCCGGCCATCAGACCGCTGACGATGCCGGCGAGCATGCCCATGTTGATGGTCGAATCAAGGACCTTCAGGGTCGAGATCATCACCAGATAGCCGATCACCCCGGCCAGGCCCGCCGTGCCGTTGTTGTCCCTGGCGAAACCGACGGCGATGCCGATGGCGAAGATCATCGCCAGGTTGGCGAAGATCACCTGCCCGGCGTCATGAATGATGGCGATGTTCAACAGGTCGGTATCGCCCAGGCGCAGCAACAGGCCGGCGATCGGCAGGATCGCGATCGGCAGCATCAGCGCGCGGCCGAGGCGTTGCAGGCCTTCGATGAAGAGTTGGTACATGGTGGTTCTCCTGCTCTTTAGCGAGAGCTTGTTGTTAGGGCAGCGGCCAATGCTGCTGGCAGGCGTGACGCACGGCGGCGGCGCTGCCGAGCTTGAGCAGGTCATGGCTCAGACGCTGGCATTCGCCTTGGTGCACCTGCCGTACGCGGTCCTTGATTTCACCGATCTGCACCGGGCTGACCGACAGTTCGGTCACGCCGAGGCCGATCAGCACCGGCGTCGCCAGCGGATCGGAGGCGAGGGCGCCGCAGACGCCGACCCAGCGTTTGTGCACTGCCGCACCGGCGCAGGTCATGGCGATCAACCGCAGCAATGCCGGGTGCAGGGCATCGACGCGCGCCGCCAGACCAGCATGGTCGCGGTCCATGGCTAACGTGTATTGCGACAGGTCGTTGGTGCCGATGGAGAGAAAGTCGGCGTGCTCGGCCAGCTGTTCGGCTTGCAGCGCGGCCGCGGGCACTTCGATCATCACGCCGATTTCCGGGCGCTCAGTGATGTTCAGTTCCACACATAACGCATCGAGCTGCTGACGAATCTGCAGCAGTTCGTCGACTTCGGTGACCATCGGCAAGAGGATCCGGCAGCGGCGCAACGGGCGGACTTGCAACAGCGCGCGCAATTGCTGATCAAGGATTTCCGGGCGCGCCTGCGCCAGACGAATGCCGCGCAGACCGAGCACCGGGTTGGCTTCGGCGGGCAGCGGCAGGTAGTCCAGTTGCTTGTCGCCGCCAACGTCGATGGTGCGGATGATCACCGACTTGTCGCCCATGGCGTCGAGCACCGCTTGATAAGCGCTGCGCTGCTCCTCGACATCCGGCGCAGTCTGGCGGTCGACGAACAGAAACTCGGTGCGCAGCAGACCGACGCCATCGGCGCCGTAGGCGAAGGCGTCTGCGGCTTCGCTGTCGGAGGCGACGTTGGCGACGACTTCGATGGCCACGCCATTGCGCGTTTCGGCGGGCAAGTGAGCCTTGGCCAGTTGCGCGTCGCGACGCTGCTGGCGCTCGATTTGCGCTTGTTGCACATCGGCCAGACGCCTGCTGTTCGGCGCGAGTTCGAGGCGACCGCCATCAGCATCCAGCACCACCGCCTGGCCTTGCGCCTGATCGAGCAAGGCCGAACCCAGTGCGACCATGCACGGCAAGCCTTTGCCGCGAGCGAGAATCGCCACATGTGAGGTTGCGCCGCCCTCGGCCATGCACAACCCGGCGACCCCTTGCGCGCTGAGTTGCAGCAGATCCGACGGAGTCAGTTCATGCGCCGCGACAATCGCAGCGGCCGGTATATCGTAGTGCCAGGCCTCGCCGAGCAGGGCGCGCAGCACTCGTTGCTTGAGGTCGCGCAGATCATTGGCGCGCTCGGCCAACAATGGGCTGCCGGTGCCTTGGAGCATGTCGCATTGCGCGTCGATCGACTGACTCCAGGCGTGAGTCGCCGCGCTGCCTTGCTGGATCAGTTGCTCTGCGGCGTCTAGCAGTGCCGGGTCTTCGAGCAGGGCCATGTGCGCGGCGAAGATGGCTTCTTCGTCGGCGTTGTTGTGCTTTTTCGCCTGGGCGAGAGTGGCGGCGATGTCGCTGCGCACCGCGTTCAATGCCGCATCGAGAGTGTGTTGTTGCTGCACTGGATCGTGGTTGCCCGCATCCGCCGGCAAGCTGATTGCGTTCAAGCGAAACAACGGCCCGGCGACCAGCCCCGGCGCCGCGCAAACACCGTGCAACACACCCGCCTCGGCGGGGCGTTTCAGCGGCGCCGTGCTGACTGGCGCTTTAGCGTGATGATCATCCGACAGTGCGGTGGACAATGCGCTGAGCAAGGCTTGCAGCGCCGCTTCGGCATCCGCGCCCTGACAGCTGACCTGGATCTCGTCCTGCTCGCCAATCGCCAGGCCCATCAGGCCGATCAGGCTGTTGCACGGCGCCGACTTACCGGCGAAGTGCAGCTTTGACTGACTGTTGAAACCCTGCGCAGTCTGGCGGATCAGCGCCGCCGGACGGGCATGCAAGCCACCGCGATGGGCCACGCGCACCTGCCCGCGAACTTCGGGGCCAGCGCTGGCTTCAACACCTGCCACTGAGTCGTTGCGTGCGACGATGTGCAGCAACGGCTCGCCGACTTTCACCGCTTTGAGCGTGATCGGGCGCACCTGAAAGTCGTGGCTGTTGGTCAGGATCAACAGGCTGACCAGACTTTTGCAGTGCTGGCCGACCTGGTCCTGGTCATAGCGCAACAACGGCTGGCCGAGGCTGACCCGCTGATTTTCGCTGACCAGCATCGAGAAGCCGGCACCGTTCAACTCAACGGTATCGAGGCCCAGGTGCAGAAGAATCTCGGCACCGTTGTCAGCGCGTACAGTAACGGCGTGAGCGGTGCGCGCCACATGGATGATCACCCCGGCGCACGGCGAGTACAGCGTATCGTTGAGCGGGTCGATGGCAATGCCGTCGCCCATCGCGCCGCTGGCGAACACCGCGTCCGGGACTTTGGCGAGCGTCAGCACCGGCCCGCTGAGCGGGGCGCTGAGGGTCAGCTCTTTATTGTTGTTGTGCATGGCTCGGTCTCATCAGGTATGCAGTCAGGGGCACTCAGTGGGTGCGGGTCACTTTGCTCAGGTGGCGCGGCTGATCCGGGTCCATGCCCCGGGCCACGGCGAGGCCTGCGGCCATGACGTAGAAGCTCTGGATCGCCAGAATCGGGTCGAGGGCCGGGTGTTCGGCGCGGCTCAGGGTCAGGTCACGCTCGGCCACGTCATCAGGGGCAGCCAGCAACACGCGGGCGCCGCGCTGGCGCATTTCTGCCGCGAGGCTCAACAGCCCGGCCTGTTCCGCACCGCGGGGGGCGAATACCAGCAGCGGATAATGTTCGTCGATCAGTGCCATCGGGCCGTGACGGACTTCGGCGCTGCTGAAGGCTTCGGCCTGAATCGCCGAGGTTTCCTTGAATTTCAGCGCCGCTTCCTGAGCGATGGCGAAACCGGCGCCACGGCCAATGACCATCAGCCGCTGGCAATCGCGCAGTGCATCGATGGCGGCGCTCCAGTCTTGGGTCGCCGCTTCGCGCAGTCCTTCGGGCAGGGCGTTGTGTGCCTGCAACAGTTCGTCGTCCTCTTTCCAGTGCGCGACCAGACGGGCGCTGGCGCTGAGGGTGGCGATGAAGCTTTTGGTCGCGGCGACGCTGCTTTCCGTTCCGGCGAGCAGCGGCACGCTGAATTCACACGCCGCTTCCAGCGGTGAATCGGCGGCGTTGACCATCGACACGCTCAACGCGCCACGTTTGCGCAACAGGCGCAGGCTGTTGACCAGGTCCGGGCTTTGTCCCGACTGGGAAAAGGCAAACGCGACCTGACCGCTGACCTTCAATGGCGCCTGCTGCATGGTCACCACCGACATCGGCAACGACGCCACCGGCACGCCCAGTTGCTGCATGGTCAGGTAGGCAAAATAGCTCGCCGCGTGGTCGGAGCTGCCGCGCGCGACGGTCATCGCCACTTGCGGCGGCTGACGGCGCAGACGCCCGGCGATCTCGATCAGCTGCGGGTCGAGCTGTTGCAGCTGAGCGTGCACGGCCTCGAACGAGGACAGTGCCTCCTCAAGCATTTTTGAAGTCAATGTCTTCTCCTTCGACCATGACAGCGGTCAGTGTGAGTGAACGATCGAGCCGCACGCAGTCGGCCCAGGCGCCGGGAGCGAGGCGCCCGCGTTCGTTGAGGCCGAGGTAATCGGCGGGGAATTGCGACAGGCGTTGCGAGGCTTCGCTGATCGGCAGACCGATCTTCACCAGATTGCGCAGGGCCTGATCCATGGTCAGCGTGCTGCCGGCCAGGGTGCCGTCGGGCAGACGTACGCCGCCCAGGCATTTGGTCACGGTGTGGCTGCCGAGCTTGTATTCGCCGTCGGGCATGCCGGCGGCGGCAGTCGAATCGGTCACGCAGTACAGGCACGGGATCGAACGCAACGCGACGCGGATCGCACCGGGGTGCACATGTAGCAAATCCGGGATCAGCTCGGCGTATTGCGCGTGGGCCAGCGCCGCGCCGACGATGCCCGGCTCGCGGTGATGCAGCGGGCTCATGGCGTTGTACAGATGGGTGAAGCTGGTAGCGCCGGCGTTCAACGCGGCAACCCCTTCTTCATAGCTGCCGAGGGTGTGGCCGATCTGCATGCGGATACCGCGGCTGCTCAGCTCACGAATCAACTCGTCGTGGCCGGCGATTTCCGGCGCGATGGTGATCACCCGGATCGGCGCCAGGGCCAGATATTCTTCGACTTCAGCCATCAACGCGGTGTGCGCGAAGTTCGGTTGCGCGCCGAGTTTGCCGGGATTGATATACGGGCCTTCGAGGTGGACGCCGAGGACCCGCGCCGCGCCTTGCGGACGCTGTTCACAGAATTCGCCTACCTCTTTCAGAACGCTGGAAATCTCGGCACTCGGCGCGGTCATGGTTGTGGCCAGCAGCGATGTCGTGCCGAAACGTACGTGGGTTTTGCTGATGGTTTCGAAGGCGCTGGCGCCTTCCATGATGTCTTTGCCACCGCCGCCGTGGACGTGCAGGTCGATGAAACCCGGCAGCAGGTACGGCAGGTCGTTATTGGCAGGGTCGCAGGGCTCGCCTTCGATCGCCACGACTTTGCCGTGAGCGTGGATCAGCCGGCCGCGAATCCAGCCGTCAGCGGTGAGGATGTTGTCTTCGGACATGATGTTTTCTCGGTTCCGGCGCCGCTCTCAGCGGCGCAGCTCTGCGACAAAGTCGTAGTAATCGTTGCGGCAATAGGTGTCGGTGACTTCGATTGGCGTGTTGTCTTCCAGGTAACCGACCCGGGTCATCAGCAACATGGCGGTGCCGGGGGCAATGCCCACCAGTGTGGCGAACTCGTCCGAGGCATTGATCGCCTGGATGTGCTGCAAGGCGCGGACGATCGGCTTACCGATGCCGTCGAGGTATTCGTAGAGCGAATCACCCACCGCTTGCGGTTTGGGCATGATCGAGGCGGGCAGGGTGCTCATCTCGATGGCCATCACGGTGTCGTCGGCTTTGCGCAGACGCTTCATGCGCGCCACCTTGTCGTTCGGCGACAGGCCGAGGCGGATCAGTTCTTCGTGGGTCGGCAGGGTTATTTCGCGCTCCAGCCAGTGCGAGCTGGGGACGAAGCCCTTGAGGCGGAGCATTTCGCTGAAACCGGAAAGGCGCGACAGCGGTTGTTCGAGGCGCGGGGTGATGAACGTGCCAGAACCTTGCAGACGGCGGATCAGGCCTTGCTCCAGCAGGACTTCCAGCGCCTTGCGTGCGGTCACTCGGGAAATCCCCAGCCATTCACTGAGATTGCGCTCCGATGGCATCGCCTGTTCGGCTTTCCATTGCCCGGCATGGATCGCCGCTTCCAGATTGCGCGCCAGTTGCAGGTACAGCGGCGTCGGCTGGGCGTCATCGGGGCGTAGGGCGAGGAGATCGTTCATGTAGGGCATTTCCGGCGCGGATATAGGATTGTTGTCGCTCGGCAGTCGGGCGAAAACTAATACCACTTGCATACCATGTCAACGCAAGGAAAGCCGGTTTTCACGCTTGCAGGGGCCTTGGCTGGAGGGTGGGTTTCAAGTGGTATTAGTGGTGAGCAGGGAGCACAAAAAAAACCGCAGCCTGGATCAGCCCCGCCGGTAAGAGTGGTATCACCGGACAGACGCTGAAGCAGGCTGCGATTTTTTTATTTATTTTTCGGGCCGACCGGCGGTCGCGCTGAAATTACGGACGAATCTCGATCATCGTGCCGTCCGGCACCAGATTCCACACTTCGCGCATGTCGACATTGCGCATGGCGATGCAGCCGTCGGTCCAGTCGAGGGTGTGGAACAACTGCTCCGGGTTGTCTTCGGAGTCCGGCGTGCCGTGGATCATGATCATGCCGCCGGGCTCGACGCCTTCGCGGCGAGCGCGGGCCGAGTCACTGATGTTCGGGTAGGAAATGTGCATCGACAGGTTGAATTTGTCGCTGGTCTTGCGCCAGTCGATCCAATAGAAACCTTCCGGCGTGCGCTTGTCGCCTTCGATCAGTTTCGGACCTTTCTTCGCGCCCTTGCCCAACGAAATGCGGTAGGTCTTCAGGGGTTTACCGTCGGTGATCAATTGCAGTTGATGCGCCGATTTGAGCACCAGGACTTTTTCGATCAATGGCGTATTCGACGGTGTCACGGTGGTCACGAATGACGCTTGCGAGACTGTGACGAATGACAGGCAAAACAGGGCAAGCAACCAGCGCATTGAAACGATTCCCCAAAAGTGACGCAGATACAGGTTGGACAGCGGTGTGTGGTGTTATCGGCCGGTGCGCGACGAAATCAAGTGATGGCTGGTTGCGCCAGCGGTGGAATCGATTCCGAACGCACCGGGTAACTTTCGACGCGCCGATCCGCGAAGAAACATTCCAGCGTGCGCCCCACTGTGCGGAAAGCCAGATCGTCCCAAGGGATGTCCGCTTCGTCGAACAGCTGCACCTCGAGGCTTTCGGGACCGGCGGCAAAATCCAGATCGACCAGCTCGGCGCGGAAGAATACATGCACCTGGCTGATGTGCGGTACGTCGATCAGCGTGTAGATGCTCAGGTTGCGCACGCGGGCGCAGGCTTCTTCGGCGGTTTCGCGCACGGCGGCCTGCTCGATGGTCTCGCCGTTTTCCATGAAACCGGCGGGCAGGGTCCAGTAGCCCAGGCGCGGTTCGATGGCGCGGCGACAGAGCAGTACCTGGCGGCCCCAGGTCGGCACACATCCGGCGACGATATTGGGATTCTGATAATGAATGGTCTGGCAGCTTTCGCAGACATAGCGCAGTCGCGAATCGCCTTCGGGAATGCGCTGGGTGACCGGGTTACCGCAGTGGCTGCAAAATTTCATGCTGAGGTTCCTGAATGCTGCGCCTATCTTGGCGTGCAGCGGTGCCGGTCGGCAAGTTGTCGTTTCGCGACACGTCGGGTTTCGGGGGCTTGGGCGCTCGCATCGATTGGTGCATGATGCCGGGTAAGGTACCGATCGAGAACACTCATGCTGGATGAGCTACTGCATAGGGTAAGCAACCACACACCGCGCACGCTGGAGACCGACGCACGCTTTCCCGAGGCCGCCGTACTGGTGCCGATCACCCGCAGCGACGAGCCGGAGCTGGTCCTGACCCTGCGCGCCAGCGGGCTCTCGACCCACGGCGGCGAAGTCGCCTTCCCGGGTGGTCGACGTGACCCGGAAGACCCGGACCTGATCTTCACCGCGCTGCGAGAAGCCGAAGAGGAAATCGGCCTGCCACCGGGGCTGGTGGAAGTCATCGGTCCGCTCAGTCCGCTGATCTCCCTGCATGGCATCAAGGTCACGCCGTACGTCGGGGTGATTCCCGATTTCGTCGAATACCAGCCCAACGACGCCGAAATCGCTGCGGTGTTCAGCGTGCCGCTGGAGTTCTTCCGCAAAGACCCGCGCGAGCACACCCATCGCATCGACTATCAGGGCCGCAGCTGGTACGTGCCGAGCTACCGCTTCGACGAGTACAAGATCTGGGGACTGACGGCGATGATGATCGTCGAACTGGTCAATCTGCTCTATGACGCCAGGATCAACCTGCACGAGCCGCCGAAAAGCTTCATCAATACCTAGCCATCGTTCGAATGGCCCATCACCGCAAGCCCTGAGGACCACACCATGAAATACCGCCTGGGCGACGCCCGTGTCGAAACCCATCCACAGAGCTGGGTCGCCCCCAACGCCGTGCTTGTGGGCAAGGTCAGACTGGAAGAGGGCGCCAACGTCTGGTTCAACGCCGTGCTGCGCGGTGACAACGAACTGATCCTGATCGGCAAGAACAGCAATGTGCAGGACGGCACGGTGATGCACACCGACATGGGCTACCCGCTGACCATTGGCACCGGCGTAACCATCGGCCACAACGCCATGCTGCACGGCTGCACGGTCGGCGATTACAGCCTGATCGGCATCAACGCGGTGATCCTCAACGGTGCGAAGATCGGCAAGAACTGCATCATCGGCGCCAACTCGCTGATTGGCGAGGGCAAGGAGATTCCCGATGGCTCGCTGGTGATGGGCTCGCCGGGCAAGGTTGTACGCGAACTCACCGAGGCGCAAAAGAAGATGCTCGAAGCCAGCGCCGCCCACTATGTGCATAACTCGCAGCGTTATGCCCGCGATCTGGCCGAGCAAGAACAATGACTAGCGCTGAACGACCTGTTGCCTCGCCCTGCGTCAATATCTGTGCGCTGGATGAGGCTGATGTCTGTACCGGGTGCCAGCGTACCGTGGAAGAAATTACCCGCTGGAGCCGCATGAACAATGACGAGCGCCGGGTGGTACTGGGGTTGTGTCATGAGCGGGCGAAGGCCAGTGGGGTTGTGTGGATGTTGCCGGCGAAATCTTCGTGAACGTTAGAAGCCCCTCACCCTAGCCCTCTCCCGGGGGGAGAGGGGACTGACCGAGGTGTTTTTTGCTGTACGCCGACCTGAAACACCGAGTCGAACCCAGATTTTGAACAGCCCCCGATCTGCTCCCTTTCCCCCTCGCCCCCTTGGGGAGAGGGCTGGGGTGAGGGGGTGGCTCTTGACCTTGCGGTCCAGTAACCTGTGCGCCAAACCACCAGGTCACCCTCCATGATTTTCCTCATCGCCTACATCAGCAGCGTAGTGCTGATCAACTTCGCCTTCTCCACCGCGCCGCACCTGGACATCATCTGGTCGGCATGGGGCGGGCTGGTGTTCGTGCTGCGTGACATGGTGCAAACGCGCTTCGGTCACGGTGCAATCGTGGCGATGCTGGCGGCCCTGGTGCTGTCCTACGTCACCTCCGATCCCTCCATCGCCCTGGCAAGTGCCACGGCGTTCGCGGTCTCCGAGTGCATCGACTGGCTGGTGTTCAGCATCACCAAACGGCCGTTGCGCGACCGCCTGTGGATAAGTTCGGCGCTGAGCATTCCCCTCGATACCTTCATCTTTTTCGGCATGATCGATCTGCTGACCCCGCCGGTGATCATCACCGCCCTGGCCTCGAAATTCGCCGGCGTTACCGCCGTGTGGCTGATCATGGCCTGGCGCGAGCGCAAACAGGCTGTCGCCAGCTGAAGCCAAACCCTCGGGTTCATGTAAAATGCCGCGCTTTCTCCCCATGGAAAGCGCGGCTGGCGTTGCTTTCCTCGATGATCCGCTGCTTTGAGGACCTGAGATGACCCGTATCGGAACTCCACTGTCGCCAACCGCGACCCGCGTATTGCTGTGTGGCTGTGGCGAGTTGGGCAAGGAAGTGGTGATCGAGCTGCAGCGCCTGGGCGTTGAAGTGATCGCCGTCGACCGTTACGCCAACGCGCCGGCCATGCAGGTTGCGCATCGCAGCCATGTGATCAACATGCTCGACGGCGCCGCCCTGCGCGCCGTGATCGAAGCCGAGAAGCCGCACTTCATCGTACCGGAAATCGAAGCCATCGCCACCGCCACCCTGGTCGAGCTTGAAGCTGAAGGCTTCACCGTGATCCCGACCGCCCGTGCCGCGCAGTTGACCATGAACCGCGAAGGCATCCGTCGTCTGGCCGCTGAAGAACTCGACCTGCCGACCTCGCCGTATCACTTTGCCGATACCTTCGAGGACTACAGCAAAGCCGTTGAAGACCTCGGCTTCCCATGCGTCGTCAAACCGGTCATGAGCTCGTCGGGCAAAGGCCAGAGCCTGCTGCGCAGCGTCGATGACGTGCAGAAGGCCTGGGACTACGCGCAAGAGGGCGGTCGCGCCGGCAAAGGGCGGGTGATCATCGAAGGTTTCATCGACTTCGACTACGAGATCACCCTGCTGACCGTGCGTCACGTCGGCGGCACCACGTTCTGCGCGCCGGTCGGTCACCGTCAGGAGAAAGGCGATTATCAGGAATCCTGGCAGCCGCAAGCCA
Source organism: Pseudomonas granadensis (assembly GCF_900105485.1). Classification (GTDB taxonomy): domain Bacteria; phylum Pseudomonadota; class Gammaproteobacteria; order Pseudomonadales; family Pseudomonadaceae; genus Aquipseudomonas; species Aquipseudomonas granadensis. The sequence goes on from NZ_LT629778.1 coordinate 833,952, forward strand.
TGAGCCCGCTAGCCCTGGCTGAATCCGAGCGTGTGGCCAAAGCGGTCACCGAAGCGCTGGGCGGCCGTGGCATCTTCGGCGTCGAGCTGTTCATCAAGGGCGATCAGGTGTGGTTCAGCGAAGTGTCGCCGCGCCCGCATGACACCGGTCTGGTCACGCTGATCTCCCAGGACCTGTCCCAGTTCGCCTTGCATGCGCGGGCGATTCTGGGCTTGCCGGTACCGCTGATCCGTCAGTTCGGGCCATCGGCTTCGGCGGTGATTCTGGTGGAAGGGCAATCGACCCAGACTGCCTTCGCCAACCTCGGCGCCGCGCTGAGCGAGCCGGACACGGCGTTGCGTCTGTTCGGCAAACCTGAAGTCAACGGTCAGCGCCGCATGGGCGTGGCGCTGGCGCGGGATGAATCGATCGAGGCCGCGCGGGCGAAGGCGACCCGTGCGTCTCAAGCGGTTGTTGTAGAGCTCTAAACCGCATCGCGGCCATCGCCAGCAGGCTGGCTCCCACATTGGATTGAGTGATCACAAAATTTGTGGCCAACCGATTACCCCTGTGGGAGCCAGCCTGCTGGCGATGCTGTTGAATCAGGCAACCCGATTCAGATCGTTATTCTTCGTTTCCTTCAGGCACAGCACCGCAATCAAGCTCAGCACCGCGGCCGCCGACACATACCCGCCGACATAACTCAAACCGCCCATTGCCACCAGTTTCTGCGCGAAGAACGGTGCCGCCGAGGCTCCGACAATTCCGCCCAGGTTATACGCCGCCGACGCGCCGGTATAACGCACATGGGTCGGAAACAACTCCGGCAACAGCGCGCCCATCGGCGCGAACGTCACGCCCATCAAGAACAGTTCGATGCACAGGAACAGCGCCACGCCCCAGGTCGAGCCCTGAGTCAGCAACGGTTCCATCAGAAACCCGGAAAGCACCGCCAGCACGCCGCCGATGATCAGCACTGGTTTGCGCCCGTAACGGTCACTCGCCCAGGCTGACAACGGCGTCGCAGCGGCCATAAACAGCACTGCAAAGCACAGCAAGCCGAGGAAGGTCTCGCGGCTGTAACCCAGGGTGGACACCCCGTAGCTCAGGGAAAACACCGTCGAGATATAGAACAGCGCGTAGCACACCACCATCGCCGCTGCGCCCAGCAAGGTCGGCGCCCAGTATTGGCTGAACAGTTCAACCAGCGGCAATTTCACCCGCTCCTGACGAGCAATCGCGTTGGCGAACACCGGCGTTTCGTGCAGCTTGAGGCGTACATACAGGCCGACCATCACCAGCGCGGCGCTGAGCAGAAACGGAATGCGCCAGCCCCAGCTGCGGAACTGCTCGTCATCGAGGGTCATGGCGAGGGTCAGGAACAGACCGTTGGCGGCGAGAAAACCGATCGAAGGCCCCAGCTGCGGGAACATGCCGAACCAGGCGCGCTTGCCTTTCGGCGCGTTTTCCGTGGCCAGCAACGCAGCTCCGCCCCATTCGCCGCCCAGCCCCAGACCTTGGCCGAAGCGCAGCACGCACAACAGAATCGGCGCCCATGCGCCGATGCTGTCGTACCCCGGCAACACGCCGATCAATGTGGTGCAGACGCCCATCAGCAGCAATGAGGCGACCAACGTCGATTTGCGCCCGACGCGGTCACCGAAGTGGCCGAACAGCGCCGAGCCGAGCGGGCGGGCGAGGAAGGCGATGCCGAACGTCAGAAACGCCGAGAGCATCTGTGCGGTGCCCGATGTTTGCGGAAAAAACACCGGCCCGATCACCAGCGCGGCGGCGGTGGCGTAAACGTAGAAGTCGTAGAACTCGATGGCGGTGCCGATAAAACTGGCCGTCGCCACGCGGGTGGCGGAATTGGTCGGCTGGGCAGGCGCGTTGTCGCGCAAAGCGGTCGTGGTGGTCATGCGGTGATCCCTGACAGTCATGAGCTCCGTTGGAGCGAATTATTATGGTCGAACACCCAGGGATGTGGGGTAGGGCGCGAGCGCTGTTTCGAGTAGGAACAGTCGTCGGTTTGCGGCGGAAACAGTCGCGATCCGTGGCGTGCCGGGTAAGCACAGGGGTCGACGGCGCTTGGGTAAGCTCGGCGATTATAGGAAGGGGGCTAACGCTTGAACAAGAGGCGATCTAGCGTGCCGGTATCAAGACTGGCACAGATGAGGTCAACCAGATCAGTACTTTGCTTACGCGGTTATCTTCGGTCTCGAGGATTTCCAGGCGATAACGGCCGATCTTCAGGCAAACCGCGCTTTCCGGAATGGTTTCCAACGCCTCGGTCACCAGCCCGTTGAGGGTTTTCGGCCCGTCGCTGGGCAGGTGCCAGCCCAGGCATTTGTTCAGTTCGCGGATCGACGCGGCACCATCGATCACCATGCGCCCGTCGGCTTGCGGGTGGATGTGCGGGTTATCGAGGCTGTGCTCGCTTTCGAATTCGCCAACGATCTCTTCGAGAATATCTTCCAGCGTGACGATACCGAGCACTTCGCCGTACTCGTCGACCACCATGCCCAGGCGCCGCTGTTGCTTGTGAAAGTTCAGCAGTTGCAGTTGCAACGGGGTGCTTTCTGGAACGAAGTAGGGTTCGTAGCTGGCTGCCAGCAGGGCTTCTCGCGTAAGTTCGCCGTTGCTCAGCAAGTGGCCGACCTGACGGGTGTTGAGTACCGCTTCGACCTGATTGATGTCGCTATGAAACACCGGCAGGCGCGTGCGTTCGTTATGGCGCAGTTGCTCGATGATCGCTTCGATCGGATCGTCGAGGTTGATGCCGTCGACGTCACTGCGCGGCACCAGAATATCGTTGACGGTGATGTTGTCCAGCGCGTGGATCCCGGAGACCGGGTGCGCACGAACCGGATGCTCGGCATCGTCGTGGCGGTCGGCGGGCGCTTCGTCTTCGCTGTGTTGCACGACTTGGGCCTTGCGCACGAACGGGCTCATCAGAAGGCTGCTAAGGCGGCTGAACAGCCAGGCAAACGGATAGACAATCTTCAGCGGTACCGCCAGCAGGGTATTGCCGAGCCCCAGCACTGCATCGGGATAACGCTGGGCCACGCTGCGCGGAAAGTAATCGGCGAACACCAGCAGGATGGCGCCGACGCCGAGGCATGCTGCCCAAGGGCCGTTTTCCGCACAAAGGAAAATCGCCAGCAAGGTGGCAATCACCACCGCCAGCGCGCGGCACAGGGTGTTGCACAGGATCAGGCTGTCGAGCGGAAAGTTGAGCTTGGCCAGCGGCTTATCGCTGGCGCGCGAGGCGGTGCGCTGCGCGAGCAACTGCTGTTGCGCGATTTCGACGGCGGTAAACAGCCCTGACCACACAATCAGCAGAGCGAATACCGCGAGCATCGGCCCTATGGGCAAACCGTCCATTTATACGCCCGTCAGATGTGCAGAATGTATTCGCGAACCAGTTTGCTGCCGAAATACGCCAACATCAGCAGGCAGAAACCGGCGAGCGTCCAGCGAATCGCCTTGTGGCCGCGCCAGCCGAGGCGATTGCGCCCCCACAGCAGCACGCTGAACACGATCCACGCCAGGCACGCCAGCAGGGTCTTGTGCACCAGATGCTGGGCGAACAGGTTCTCGACGAACAGCCAGCCGGAGATCAGCGACAGCGACAGCAGCGTCCAGCCGGCCCAAAGGAAACCGAACAGCAGACTTTCCATGGTTTGCAGCGGCGGGAAGTTCTTGATCAGCCCGGACGGGTGCTTGTGCTTGAGCTGGTGGTCTTGCACCAGCAGCAGCAAGGCCTGAAACACCGCGATGGTGAACATGCCGTAGGCCAGGATCGACAGCAGGATGTGGGCGAGAATGCCCGGCTCTTCATCGATGATCTGCACCGTACCGGTCGGCGCGAATTGCGCCAGCAGTACGGTGATTGCACCGAGCGGGAACAGCAGAACCAGCAGGTTCTCCACCGGAATTCTCGAACAGGCCAGCAGGGTCAGCGCGATCACCGCTGCGGCAATCAGGCTGGAGGCGCTGAAGAAATCCAGGCCCAGGCCGATCGGCGTCAACAGATGAGTCAGCAGGCTGGCGCCGTGGGCGACGACGGCGAGCACGCCGAGGCTGACCAGCAGGCGCTTGTTCGCCTTGGCGCCAGTGGCCAGACGGGTGCTTTGATACAGGGTCGCAGCGGCATACAGGAGGGCGGCGGCGAGGGTGGTCAGTAAGCTGGGTGACAAGGGGAGCATAAATCCTGATGGGCGGGCCCGAAAGACGCTGAGTTTGGCATAGAACCGCCGCGACACGAAAGACTCGGCAAGCTGACAGCGAGGTGTGCGCCGGGCGCAGTCTTCGCTATAATCCGCGACCTGCCCACGCCGCAGGCTCGCCGAGCACATGTTGATTCCGGTCTGGGCCGCCATTATCCCGGTCTGTACAGGGCCTGAAAGGATCGCGCAATGTTTGAAAACTTAACCGACCGTCTCTCGCAGACGCTGCGCCATGTCACCGGCAAGGCGAAGCTGACCGAGGACAACATCAAAGACACCCTGCGTGAAGTGCGCATGGCGTTGCTCGAAGCCGACGTCGCGCTGCCGGTGGTCAAGGACTTCGTCAATTCGGTCAAGGAACGCGCCGTCGGCACCGAGGTGTCGCGCAGCCTGACGCCGGGCCAGGCGTTCGTGAAGATCGTCCAGGCCGAACTCGAAAGCCTGATGGGCGCCGCCAACGAAGACCTGAACCTGAGCGCCGTGCCGCCAGCAGTCATTCTGATGGCCGGTCTGCAGGGTGCCGGTAAAACCACCACCGCCGGCAAACTCGCGCGCTTCCTTAAAGAGCGCAAGAAGAAGTCGGTCATGGTCGTGTCGGCGGACGTTTACCGTCCTGCGGCGATCAAGCAGCTGGAAACCCTGGCCAACGACATCGGCGTGACGTTCTTTCCGTCCGACCTGAGCCAGAAGCCGGTCGACATCGCCAGCGCCGCTATTAAAGAAGCCAAGCTGAAATTCATCGACGTGGTCATCGTCGATACCGCCGGTCGTCTGCACATCGACGAAGAGATGATGGGCGAGATCAAGGCGCTGCACGCGGCGATCAACCCGGTCGAAACGCTGTTCGTGGTCGATGCCATGACCGGTCAGGACGCCGCCAACACGGCCAAGGCCTTTGGCGATGCGCTGCCGCTGACCGGCGTGATCCTGACCAAGGTCGACGGCGACGCCCGTGGCGGTGCTGCGCTGTCGGTGCGTGCCATCACCGGCAAGCCGATCAAGTTCATCGGTATGGGCGAGAAGAGCGAAGCGCTCGATCCGTTCCATCCCGAGCGTATCGCCTCGCGCATTCTCGGCATGGGCGACGTGCTCAGCCTGATCGAACAGGCCGAAGCGACGCTCGACAAGGACAAGGCCGACAAACTGGCCAAGAAGCTGAAGAAGGGCAAGGGCTTCGACCTCGAAGACTTCCGCGATCAGTTGCAACAGATGAAGAACATGGGCGGCCTCGGCGGGCTCATGGACAAACTGCCGAGCATCGGCGGCGTCAACCTGTCGCAGATGGGCAATGCCCAGAACGCCGCAGAGAAGCAGTTCAAGCAGATGGAAGCCATCATCAACTCGATGACCCCGGCCGAGCGCCGCGACCCGGAACTGATCAGTGGTTCGCGCAAGCGCCGCATCGCCATGGGTTCCGGCACTCAGGTGCAGGACATCGGCCGCTTGATCAAGCAGCACAAGCAGATGCAGAAGATGATGAAGAAATTCTCCGCCAAGGGCGGAATGGCGAAAATGATGCGCGGCATGGGCGGAATGTTGCCCGGCGGCGGCATGCCGAAAATGTGAGACAGGACACCAAGACTTCGCCGGTCGTCGCACCGGCGCAGACCCTGCAAGGACGCAGGATCAACAGCAAACCCGCACTCGGCGGGAGCTGACTGGCCGTTTTCATCGACGGCTCTCCATGCAAATCTGCACGGCATGCCACAGGCGCCGGAAAAAGTCATTTGCAAAAGTCCGGATATTCCTTAGAATATGCGGCCTTTCGGGCACCCATGCCCGCTGTGCATTTAGATTTGCAGCACCGACTACAGGAACGATGTTCACATGCTAACAATCCGTCTTGCCCTTGGCGGCTCCAAAAAGCGCCCGTTTTACCACCTGACCGTAACCGACTCGCGTAACCCGCGTGACGGCTCCCACAAAGAACAGGTTGGCTTCTTCAACCCTGTTGCCCGTGGTCAGGAAGTTCGTCTGTCCGTGAACCAAGAGCGCGTAGCCTACTGGCTGAGCGTTGGTGCACAGCCTTCTGAGCGCGTTGCTCAGTTGTTGAAGGAATCTGCCAAGGCTGCGGCCTGAGCAATATGAACGCGACGCCTGCTGTTGCCGATGATTTGATCGTTATTGGCAAAATTTATTCTGTTCATGGCGTTCGCGGCGAAGTGAAGGTGTATTCCTTTACTGATCCGACTGAAAACCTGTTGCAGTACAAAACCTGGACGCTCAAGCGCGAAGGCAATGTCAAACAGGTCGAGCTGGTCAGTGGACGCGGGAGCGACAAGTTCCTGGTCGCCAAGCTCAAGGGTCTTGATGATCGTGAAGAAGCTCGTCTTCTGGCCGGTTACGAGATCTGCGTGCCGCGCAACCTGTTCGCTGAATTGACCGAAGGCGAGTACTACTGGTACCAGCTGGAAGGTCTGAAGGTCATCGACACCCTTGGGCAATTGCTCGGGAAAATCGATCATCTTCTGGAAACCGGCGCCAATGATGTAATGGTCGTCAAGCCTTGCGCTGGCAGCCTGGATGATCGCGAACGCCTGTTGCCGTATACCGGGCAATGCGTGTTGGCCGTCGACCTGGCCGCGGGCGAGATGAAGGTGGATTGGGACGCGGACTTCTGACGTGGCTAACTTGCGCGTTGAAGTGATCAGTTTGTTTCCCGAGATGTTTTCCGCCATTGGCGATTACGGCATCACCAGTCGTGCGGTCAAACAGGGGCTTTTACAGCTGACCTGTTGGAATCCGCGAGATTACACGACGGATCGGCATCACACTGTGGACGATCGCCCGTTTGGCGGTGGTCCGGGCATGGTGATGAAGATCAAGCCCCTGGAAGATGCTCTGGTTCAGGCCAAGGCAGCAGCCGGGGAGGCGGCGAAGGTGATTTACCTGTCCCCCCAAGGCCGTCAGCTGACTCAGTCGGCGGTACGCGAGCTGGCACAATCGGATGCATTGATCCTGATTGCCGGCCGCTATGAAGGCATTGACGAGCGCTTTATTGAGGCTCATGTCGATGAAGAGTGGTCGATTGGCGACTATGTACTGTCTGGCGGCGAGCTGCCGGCCATGGTCCTGATCGATGCGGTTACACGACTGCTGCCTGGAGCTTTAGGGCATGCGGATTCCGCTGAGGAAGATTCCTTTACGGATGGTCTGCTGGATTGCCCGCACTACACCCGACCGGAGGTGTATGCGGATCAGCGTGTTCCCGACGTGTTGCTGAGTGGCAATCACGCGCATATCCGGCGTTGGCGTTTACAGCAGTCCCTTGGTAGGACCTATGAACGACGCGCCGATCTTCTGGAAAGCCGCTCGCTTTCTGGAGAAGAGAAGAAGCTGCTCGAGGAATACATCCGCGAGCGGGACGATAGTTAACAACGTATCGATGGTAGATCGAACGATTTACCTTAGGAGCACAGCATGACCAACAAAATCATCCTTGCACTCGAAGCAGAGCAGATGACCAAAGAAATCCCTACCTTTGCCCCGGGCGACACCATTGTCGTTCAGGTGAAAGTGAAGGAAGGCGATCGTTCCCGTCTGCAAGCGTTCGAAGGCGTTGTCATCGCCAAGCGTAACCGCGGCGTGAACAGTGCGTTCACCGTTCGTAAAATCTCCAACGGTGTTGGCGTAGAACGTACTTTCCAGACCTACTCGCCGCAAATCGACAGCATGGCTGTCAAGCGTCGCGGTGACGTACGTAAAGCCAAGCTGTACTACCTGCGCGACCTGTCGGGTAAAGCAGCTCGCATCAAGGAAAAACTGGCTTAAGTCCAGCTTCCGATGCAGAAAAAAGCAGCCTTCGGGCTGCTTTTTTGTTGCCTGCGTTTTGTGCTGCACAGGCCCTTCAGTCTATCCGTGACCGAGTCGCGGCTTTTCGCGAGCAGGCTCGCTCCCACAGAGGAGCGCGTTCCAAATGGGGAGGGTTGCTCCCACAGGAATATGCATTCCAAATGTGGGAGCGAGCCTGCTCGCGATTCGATCTGTCAGGCGCTGGAACCTTCCGGTTGAATCAACGCCAGCAACGTCCACCCCGCCCCCGGCTTCAATGTCGTTTCCGGCGTCACCACATGCACCCAGCCACTGTCATCGCGCATGAACAGCAAGGTGGCTCGATTGCGGTGCAGCGCGCGGTAGTCCTCCCAGCCAAACCCTTCCGTCAGCGTTGTACTGTACAGTTCGGCACCCTGGCCCATTTGCCCGGCCAGTTTCGAATAGGTCAGCGCCTCACTGCCCAATTGGTTGCCGCGATGTTCCAGACTCGCCCGATGCTTGTCGCTGCGCCGGCTCTCATGCCCGCTGGCCAGACCAAACAAGCGCTGATGGCCGAAGTCATGACGAAAGCGCATCGCCGCCAATGTATTGAGTTCACCCGAGGGTGAGAGCGCCAGCAAATGCCCCAGCCCGACCAGATCCAGATGTGCATCGGCGTGCTGTGAGGCCGGGTTGCCGAAGTAGGTCGGCAGACCTTCCATACGCGCCGCACGAATGTTTTCCCAGCTCGAATCGGTCAGCAGTACGCGACTGCCCAGCTGCTGCAATGATTTGCCCAGTTCTCGCGCCGGGCCGTTGGCGCCGACGATCAGGAAGCCACTCGGCGCCGGCTCCGCGACCTTGAGCAGGCGTGCCAGCGGGCGCGCCGTCGCACTTTGCAGGACCACCGTGCCGATGATCACGGCGAAGGTCAGCGGCACCAGCAGCAGCGCGCCTTCATGCCCGGCCGCATCCAGGCGAATGGCGAAAATCGCTGACACCGCGGCCGCGACAATCCCGCGTGGTGCAATCCAGCACAGCAGCGCGCGTTCACGCCAGCTCAGGCTGGAGCCCGCCGTACTGAGCAGCACGTTCAACGGGCGAGCGACCAACTGGATTACCAGCAGCAGAATCAACACCACCGGCCCCAGCCCGATCAGCGCATTCAGGTCGAGCCGCGCGGCCAACAGAATGAACAATCCAGAAATCAGCAAAACGCTGAGGTTTTCCTTGAAGTGCAGGATGTGCCGCACATCCACGCCTTTCATGTTCGCCAGCCACATGCCCATCAGCGTGACCGCCAGCAAACCCGACTCATGCATGACCGCGTTGGCGGCAATAAAAATCCCGAGCACCGCTGCCAGCGAGGCGAGGTTGTGTAGATATTCCGGAAGCCATTGTCGACGGATCACCGTGCCGAGCACCCAGCCGCCGACAATGCCGAACGCTGCACCGCAGACAATCACCCCGCCGAAAGTGAACAGGCTCTGCTTGAGACCATGGCCTTCGGCGCTGGCGATGATAAAGCTGTACACCACCACGGCGAGCAGGGCGCCAATTGGGTCGATGACGATGCCTTCCCAGCGCAGAATATTGGCGATCGACGCTTTCGGCCGCACCACCCGCAGCATCGGTACGATCACCGTCGGGCCAGTGACGAGCGTCAGGCTGCCGAAAAGGATCGCCAGCATCCAGTCGAAACCGAGCAGAAAATGCGTGGCGACGGCGATGACGATCCAGGTCGAAATCGCCCCGACCGTGACCAGTCGATGGACCACGCTGCCGATTTCTTTCCACTCCGATAGATGCAGAGTCAGGCTACCCTCGAACAGAATCAGCGCGACCGCCAGCGACACCAGTGGCATCAGTAGCGGGCCGAACATTTCCTGCGGATCCAGCCAGCCGAGCACCGGGCCGACGAGGATGCCGGTCAACAGCAGAAACAGAATCGCTGGCAACTTCAGGCGCCAAGCCAACCATTGGCAACCGAGCGCTGCCGCGCCAATCCCGCCAAATGCCAATAAAATTTGCTGCTCGTTCATTGATGCTCCCTGTTCCTTGATCTGGCTGGCTATGAAAGACTAGCGGCCATTCCCGACGTTCACTGTCTATTTGCGCGCAGTGTGAAAAACTGCCTGCCATGAGCACCCATGCCTGCCATCGACCACCCGCTGATTGACCAATTCCTCGACGCTTTATGGCTGGAAAAAGGCCTGTCCGACAACACCCGCGGCGCCTACCGCAGCGATCTGACACTGTTCAATGGCTGGCTGCAGGAGAAAAACCTCGAGCTGATCAACGCCGGCCGCGAGCTGATCCTTGATCATCTGGCCTGGCGCCTGGAGCAGAACTACAAGCCGCGCTCCACGGCCAGATTTCTCTCCGGCGTGCGTGGCTTTTATCGCTATCTGCTGCGGGAAAAACTGATCAGTGTCGACCCGACCTTGCGCATCGACATGCCGCAGCTGGGGCGGCCGTTGCCCAAGTCGCTGTCGGAGGCCGACGTCGAGGCGCTGCTCAAGGCGCCGGACCTGAGCGAAGCCATCGGCCAGCGTGATCGCGCCATGCTCGAAGTCCTGTATGCCTGCGGCTTGCGCGTGACCGAACTGGTCAGCCTGACGCTGGAGCAGGTCAACCTGCGCCAGGGTGTGCTGCGGGTGATGGGCAAGGGCAGCAAGGAACGGCTGGTGCCGATGGGCGAGGAGGCGATTGTCTGGGTTGAGCGCTATATGCGCGACGGACGTGGCGAATTGCTCAGCGGGCGGCCCAGCGATGTGCTGTTCCCCAGTCAGCGTGGCGAACAGATGACCCGTCAGACCTTCTGGCACCGGATCAAACATCAGGCCAAAGTTGCCGGGATCAACAAATCGCTGTCACCGCACACCCTGCGTCACGCGTTTGCCACGCACTTGCTCAATCACGGCGCGGATTTGCGCGTGGTGCAGATGTTGCTCGGCCATAGCGATCTGTCCACAACGCAGATCTACACCCACGTCGCCCGCGCCCGTCTGCAAGACCTGCACGCCAAACACCACCCGCGCGGCTGAACACAATCCCCTGTAGGCCTTCGCCTGCTCGCGATAGCGGTGTGTCAGGCCGCAGATATTTTGAATGTGCCGGCCTCTTCGCGAGCAGGCTCGCTCCCACAGGGATCTAGTCGTCGTGAAAGTGCGGCGACCGGCGCATTCGGCCACCGTGACCTTATGTGTTAGGCTTTGCCGGTTTGCACGATGGGCGGTTATGACCCGGTGTTCCGGCACGGGCGTTCTGATCGTTCCGTTTGTCCGCCTTCAGGAGTTCTCATGCGTCTGACCCAGATTTTCGCCGCCGCAGCCCTTGCGTTGGTCAGCACCTTTGCCGCCGCCGATGACGCGGCCGATAAAGCCATTCGTCAAAGCCTGGAAAAACTCGAGCTCGAGGTTCCGGTCGAAAGCATCAGCGCCAGCCCGCTGCCGGGCATGTACGAAGTCAAGCTCCAGGGCAGCCGCGTGCTCTACGCCAGTGCCGATGGCCAGTACATTGTTCAGGGCAATCTCTACCAACTGGCGAACGGCAAACCGGTCAACCTGACCGAGAAGACCGAACGCCTGGGCATCTCCAGGCTGATCAATGCCATTCCGGTGGCCGAGACCGTGGTTTATCCGGCGGTCGGCGAAACCAAGTCGCACATCACCGTGTTCACCGATACCACCTGCCCGTACTGCCACAAGCTGCACGCCGAAGTGCCGGAGCTGAACAAGCGCGGCATCGAAGTGCGTTACGTGGCGTTCCCGCGTCAGGGCCTGAATTCGCCAGGCGATGAACAGCTGCAAGCGGTGTGGTGCTCGAAAGACAAGAAAGCCGCCATGGACAAAATGGTCGATGGCAAGGAAATCAAGGCCGCCAAGTGCGATAACCCGGTTTCCAGACAGTTCGCCCTTGGTCAGTCGATCGGCGTGAACGGCACACCGGCCATCGTTTTGGCCGACGGGCAAGTCATTCCGGGCTACCAGCCTGCGCCACAAGTCGCCAAACTGGCGCTGGGCGCGAAGTAATTCGCATCGTCACGGTCCGCCGCTGACGATCATGGTCCGGCAGCCACATCGCCGGGCCATCAATAGAGAGCCGCGAGCACGCGGTTGTTTTCCGGCCGACCCTGCGTCGGCCGTTTTATGGGGAGTTCACAGTGAATCCGGTCAAAGTAGGCATCTGTGGGTTAGGGACCGTCGGTGGCGGTACCTTCAACGTACTTCAGCGCAACGCCGAGGAAATTGCTCGTCGTGCCGGGCGTGGGATCGAAGTGGCACAAATTGCCATGCGCACGCCAAAGCCTCAGTTCCAGACGACCGGTATTGCGATTACCAACGATGTCTTCGAAGTGGCCACGAACCCTGAGATCGACATCGTCATAGAGCTGATGGGCGGCTACACCGTTGCCCGCGAGCTGGTACTCAAGGCCATCGAGAATGGCAAGCATGTGGTCACCGCGAACAAGGCGCTGATAGCCGTTCACGGTAATGAAATTTTCGCCAAGGCACGCGAGAAAGGCGTGATCGTGGCATTCGAAGCAGCGGTGGCCGGGGGTATTCCGGTGATCAAGGCGATTCGTGAGGGCCTGTCGGCCAACCGCATCAACTGGGTCGCGGGGATCATCAACGGCACCGGCAACTTCATCCTCACCGAAATGCGCGAGAAGGGCCGTACGTTCGAAGACGTGCTGGCCGAAGCGCAGGCGCTGGGTTATGCCGAAGCCGATCCGACCTTCGACGTCGAAGGCATCGATGCGGCGCACAAGCTGACCATCCTGGCCTCGATCGCGTTCGGTATTCCGCTGCAGTTCGACAAGGCGTACACCGAAGGCATCACCAAACTGACCACCGCTGACGTGAATTACGCCGAAGCGCTGGGCTACCGCATCAAGCACCTGGGCGTAGCGCGCAGCACCGCTGCCGGTATCGAGTTGCGCGTACACCCGACGCTGATCCCGGCAGATCGCCTGATCGCCAACGTCAACGGTGTGATGAACGCGGTGATGGTCAACGGTGACGCGGCCGGTTCGACGCTGTTCTACGGCGCTGGCGCCGGCATGGAGCCAACCGCTTCGTCGGTGATCGCCGATCTGGTCGACGTAGTGCGTGCGATGACCTCCGACCCGGAAAACCGCGTACCGCACCTGGCCTTTCAGCCGGACTCGCTGTCGGCGCATCCGATCCTGCCGATCGAAGCCTGCGAAAGCGCTTATTACCTGCGCATTCAGGCCAAGGACCACCCGGGCGTTCTCGCTCAGGTGGCAAGCATCCTGTCGGAACGCGGCATCAATATCGAATCGATCATGCAGAAGGAAGTCGAAGAGCATGACGGCCTGGTGCCGATGATCCTGCTGACTCACCGCGTGGTCGAGCAGCGCATCAACGATGCGATCGCCGCACTTGAAGCGCTCGCAGGCGTTGACGGCCCGGTCGTACGAATCCGCGTCGAACATTTGAACTAAAAAAGCAGCTGCGAGCTTCGAGCTGCAAGCGGCAAGACAAAGCAGTCCGGCTTTTACTTGTAGCTTGTAGCTCGTAGCTTGCAGCTCAAACCGAAGGTTTGCCCCATATGCGATATATCAGTACTCGCGGCCAGGCACCGGCCCTGAATTTCGAAGAGGTTCTGCTGGCCGGTCTGGCCACGGACGGCGGTTTGTACGTCCCGGAAAACCTGCCACGTTTCACCCAGGAAGAAATCGCTTCCTGGGCTGGTCTGCCGTATCACGAGCTGGCCTTCCGGGTGATGCGTCCGTTCGTGACCGGCAGCATTCCCGACGCCGATTTCAAAAAGATTCTTGAAGAAACCTACGCGGTCTTCGCTCACAGCGCAGTGGCGCCGTTGCGTCAGCTCAACGGCAACGAATGGGTGATGGAGCTGTTCCACGGCCCGACCCTGGCGTTCAAGGACTTCGCCCTGCAACTGCTGGGTCGTCTGCTCGACTACGTGCTGGAAAAGCGCGGCGAGCGCGTGGTGATTGTCGGTGCCACCTCCGGTGATACCGGTTCGGCGGCCATCGAAGGCTGCAAACATTGCGAAAACGTCGACATCTTCATCCTGCATCCCCACAACCGGGTTTCGGAAGTGCAGCGCCGGCAGATGACCACGATCGTTGGCGAGAACATCCACAACATCGCCATCGAAGGCAACTTCGATGACTGCCAGGAAATGGTCAAGAACAGCTTCGCCGACCAGAGCTTCCTCAAAGGCACGCGGCTGGTAGCGGTGAACTCGATCAACTGGGCGCGGATCATGGCCCAGATCGTCTACTACTTCCACGCCTCGCTGCAGTTGGGCGGGCCGGCGCGTTCGGTGTCGTTCTCGGTGCCGACCGGCAACTTCGGCGACATTTTCGCCGGTTACCTGGCGCGCAACATGGGCCTGCCGATCAACCAGTTGATCGTCGCCACCAACCGCAACGACATCCTGCACCGCTTCATGAGCGGCAACCAGTACGTCAAGGAAACCCTGCACGCCACGCTGTCGCCGTCGATGGACATCATGGTCTCGTCGAACTTCGAACGCTTGCTGTTCGATCTGCACGGTCGCAACGGTGCAGCGATTGCCGGGTTGATGGACTCGTTCAAGCAGGGCGGCGGTTTCAGCGTTGAACAGGAGCGGTGGACCGAAGCGCGCAAACTGTTCGATTCGCTGGCGGTGGACGATGCGCAAACTTGCGAGACCATCGCCGAAGTCTATGCGCAGACTGGTGAGGTGCTGGATCCGCACACCGCGATCGGCGTCAAGGCCGCGCGCGAATGCCGTCGCAGCCTGGACATCCCGATGGTGATTCTCGGCACTGCGCACCCGGTGAAATTCCCGGATGCAGTAGAGAAAGCCGGTGTAGGAAAAGCGCTCGAACTGCCTGCACATCTTTCTGATTTGTTTGAGCGAAACGAGCGCTGCACCGTTTTGCCGAACGAGCTGAAAGCCGTACAGGCCTTTGTCAGCCAGCATGGCAACCGCGGCAAGCCACTGTAAGCCCATAAAAGCTGTCACATTTTGAAGCCCGTCTCCTGACGGGCTTTTTTGTTTTCGCTGCCACACTGCCCGGGTTTTCACCCACGCAGGACGGGTGAGTCGATCACGAAGGAAGTGGCAATGCTGTTTGATAGAGGTTTGAAACCGGCACTGGTTGGGGTGTTGTTGTGCGGATTGCTGGGGTTGATGCGTTGCAGCGTGGCGGCGCAACTGGCGCTGCACGGCGATGCCGCGACGCACAACGTACAGCCCGTCCAACTGGCTGCACACGAGCGCGAGTGGATTCGCGACAATCCCACGGTGACCGTGGCGTCATTGCAATACCCCCTGTACCTGTTCCAGGACGAGCACGGGCAGTGGAGCGGTTTGAACAATGATGTGCTCAAGCGGGTGACGGCGATGACCGGGTTGCAGTTCGTGCACCAGGAATCGTTCTCCACCGATCACATGCTCGAGCGCCTGAAGAGCGGTGCAGCGGACATCAGTACGACGTTGGCCATCAGCGAGGAGCGCAAGGCGTTTCTCGATTACAGCCACGCCTTTGGTGGGGCCGGGTGGGTGTTTGTCGGGCGTGCCGACGCGCCGCGACTGGAATCTTTCGAGCAACTGGCCGGACGCAGGCTGGTGCTGCCGGCCCGGCATGCCCTGGAGGACACGATAAGACGCGACTTCCCGTCCATCGTGATTCATTCGGTCAAGACCTACGCCGAGGCACGGGCGCTGGTCGAAAGCGGCGAAGCCTATGCCACCATCGAAAATGAAATCGGCGCGCAGCTTTATCCGTTGGGTCCGCTTAAGGTCGGCGGGCTGGTCGAGGGCAAGTGGGAGGCGGACAACCTCGCGGTGCGCAAGGGCATGCCCGTACTACTGGGGATTCTCAACAAGGCACTGGAAGCCTTTCCGCCTGCCGAGCTGCGCGCGATCCGCCTGAAATGGCTGGAGGGAGTAGCGCCGGCACCGGCGCCGACTATCGGCCGGCAACTGCTTGAATGGGCTTGCTGGGTCATGGGCGGGCTCGGCGTGTTCGGCTTGCTGTCATTGGTATGGAATCGGCGGCTGAGGGCGGTGATCAAGCTGCGCCTGGCGGCAGAAAAGGATCTGGGCGATCAACTGGCGTTTCAGCACGCTTTGATCGACGCCTTGCCTGATCCGGTGTTCGTCCGCGATCTGCACGGGCGACTGATCACCTGCAACCGCAGCTATGAGGAGGCGTTATCGGTGCGTCTGGATCAGGTCATCGGGCGCTTGCTGATCGAGCTCGACACGCTGCCCGAAGCCACGGCGTTGATGCTCCATGAGGAGTTCATGCTGCAGTTGCGCACGCGCAAGTCGCGCTTCAGCAAACGCCGCTTGCAGTTCAATAACGGCCCGCGCGAGGTCTATCAATGGACCGTGCCGTTCTACAGCGCCGACGGTAAATTGCGCGGGTTGTTGGGCGGCTGGACGGACATCTCTCAGCGCCGGGCGGAGAGCGGGTGTCAGTGTCCGCAATGAAGATGGGAAATGTCCTATAAGACGCGGCTACTTTTCCGATGGGAGGCTTAGGACGGCTGGCCTAGAGTGAGAACCACTGCGGTGAGAGTCCGCGATTGTCGCTCCAGAGGTCGCCTATGCGCTCGCTTAAAGTCCTGATACTTGAACCCAATCCGTTCCAGCTGATGGCGTTGCACCAGATGCTCAATGCCGTCGGCATCTATGACGTCCTCACCGCACCGTCGCTGGCAGCGGCCTTGTCGTCGCTGGAGTACCGCGGTGCAGTCGACATCGCCATCTGCGATCCGCAACTCAAGGGCGGCGATGGCCTGGCGCTGATGCAGCACCTGGCGGCGCGCCAGCAAGCGCGTGCGGTGATTCTGCTGGGGACGGTTGCAGCGAGTCTGCTCAACGATCTCGAGCCGCTGCTGGACGAGCACGGCGTGCGTTTGTTGGGACGCCTGCAGACGCCGGTATCGGCGGTGCTGATGCGAGGTTTGCTCGACAGTTATCTGAGCGCCGCTGCGGCGCTACTCGGCGTGTAAGGCGTACGGCAGTTTTTCTGTCATCTTCGCCGTGCATGCTCTGTCAGACCGGTGACGCTGCGATGTGGAGGCAATCGAAACGCAGAACTTTCTTCTCGGGCCGGTGGTCATTTATGGTGTACACGCCCCAGGCGCACAGTTTTCGGACTATTGAGTGGAGATCGAGATGGAAAGTATCAGTCTATTGCTCGGTGAGGCTCTGAGCCCGTATCAGGTTTCGTTGACCCCCAGCGGCCGCCATGGCCAATGCCTGGTGGCGCTGAAGAACAGTCACGGCGCCATCGTGGTGGAGCGCGAATTCAATCAGGCGCAATTGACCGACAAGCGTCTGCTGACCGATGTCGTCGATGGTCTGCACCGCGACGTGCTGATCGCTGAAGGCCGGCTTGAACCCTGCGTGATCGCGGCCTTGCGCAACGCAGCGCTGGACAAGCGGGCAGCGCTGTAAAGATGAAATATTTTTTATGGGAACCTTCCTGCATCCCTGTCAGTCAGACCCCGTAACAGCAGGATCAAGCATTGTGCTCCGGTGCTTGTCGCTTGCTGCTACGGGTCTTTATGTAGGCCACGTTTAACCCCGAGTTGTCTCCCCACTTCTCGGGGTTTCTTTTTGCCCGCGATTTTTCATTGCGCGGCCTGGTGGTCGAAAAATACGCGGGCCTGTTGCAGATAGTCCGCCCGCCGCTCCGGGTCGAGCCAATCGGCGTACAGCTGATTGAGCGGTTCGTGGGGCAGGGTGCGCAGCAGACCGTTGATCTCGGCGATGGCCTGACGTCCCTCGGCGGAGTTGGAGCAAGCCACATGCCCCGAGAGATATTTCTGCGTACCGCGAATCGGGTAGAACGCCAGTTCATCCTCGGCAATCTGCGCCTGCGTGGCCTGATAGCGAATCTCCGGCCAATAACCGAGCACCACCTGCAAACGACCCAGACGCTGCATCGATAGCAGGTTGCTCAGCGCGTCGTTGCCGTAGTGTGGCGTCAAGGCGCCGCGCGGCGCCTGCTGCAAAAGGTTGTCGATGAACTCGCCATAGCTGCGTTCGGCGACGATGCCAACCTTGCGCTCAGGCGCCGCAAGCAAAGCCGCCAGATCAACTTCACCTTCCACCAGGTACGGCGCGAGGACGCCGCGATCCTTGTGGCGCACCACTAGACCGTTGCTCACGGCGCGGATCGCCGGTAGCGAATAGACAATCCACTGCGCACGCTCCTTGCTCCACAGCAGCGCCGGATCGCAGGCAAACGAGTTTTCCTGAAGCATTTGCAAACCGCGGGCGCGATTGACCCGCAGCATTGTGTGCTCGTATTGCGGCATCCCGGCAATCAGTTGTGGCAGCAAGTGATCGATGACGCCCTGACCCTTTTCAGGGCCCTCGAAAATGGTCATCGGCGGCAGGTCGCGCAACAACCAGATCAGTGTCGGTTTTGCCTGCGCTGCGCCTGACAGAGTAAGCAGGCACAACAAGCCGAACAGCCGCCACGTCCACCCGGATCGGGCGCGATTGGTGGGCGAGGGCAGTCGACGCTTCAGCTTAAATGGCTCCGTCTTCGCGTAACCTGGCGATCTGCGTTTCGTCGTAGCCAAGGTCGTGGAGTACCTGCGTATTGTGCTCACCCAGTTGCGGTCCGACCCATTCGGAACTGCCGGGTGTCTCTGACAATTTCGGCACGATGCCGGGCATCTTGAAATCCTTGCCGTCGGGCAGTTTCGCATGCAAGAACATTTCTCGCGCCAGGTACTGCGGATCGCTGAACATGTCCTCGGCGCTGAAGATCCGGCTGGCCGGCACTTCGGCCTGATTGAGCAGGTCGAGAACGGTCTGCAGCGGCAGCGAATTGACCCAGCGATCGATGACTCCGTACAGCTCGTCGCGGCGGCTGTCACGGCCGTCGTTGCTGGCCAGTGCCGGGTCGTTAGCCAGGTCTTCGCGACCGATGATCAACATGAAGCGTTTGAAGATCGCGTCGCCGTTGGCGCCAATCTGCACATGCTTGCCATCGGCGCTGGTGTGAATGGAGGACGGCGTGATGCCCGGCATGATATTGCCGCTGCGCTCGCGGATGAAGCCGAACACATCGAACTCCGGCACCATGCTTTCCATCATCGCGAAAATCGCTTCATACAGCGCGACATCGACGACCTGGCCAAGTCCGCCATTGACTTCGCGGTGCCGCAGCGCCATCAGCGCGCCGATCACGCCCCATAGCGCAGCAATCGAATCGCCGATGGAAATCCCGGTACGCACGGGCGGCCGGTCTTCGAAACCGGTGATGTAACGCAAACCGCCCATCGATTCGCCGACCGCGCCGAAACCAGGCTGGTCTTTCATCGGCCCGGTCTGGCCGAAACCGGACAGGCGCACCATCACCAGTTTCGGGTTCAGCGCGTGCAGGGTTTCCCAGCTCAGACCGAGTTTTTCCAGCACGCCGGGGCGGAAGTTTTCGATAAGGATATCGGCTTCGGCGAGCAGTGTTTTAAGGATCGCCAGACCGTCCGGGTGCTTCAGGTTCAGCGTCAGCGATTTCTTGTTGCGCGCCTGGACAAACCACCACAGCGAGGTGCCTTCATACAACTTTCGCCATTTGCGCAGGGGGTCGCCACCGTCGGGCGATTCGATTTTGATCACTTCGGCGCCGAACTCGCCGCAAATTCGCGAGGCAAACGGCCCGGCAATCAATGTTCCCAATTCAATGACTTTCAGACCCGAGAGCGGTTTGCTGGTGAACGGCATGCGAAATCCTGTAGGACAAGGCTGAGCAGATACAGCGTTTTAACATAGCCGGCCGTCAGACGCCGCAGCTTGATCGCCATCAACTCGATGATTGCCCACGGCATCGGTTAGACTTGCCGACTTTCCTCGTATCAAGAAGCCCGTTCATGGCCCAGCCGTCCACTACCTATAAATTCGAACTGAACCTCACCGACCTCGACCGCAGCGTCTACGAGAGCGTCAAGCAGACCATCGCCCGTCACCCTTCGGAAACCGAAGAGCGCATGACCGTGCGCCTGCTGGCCTACGCCCTCTGGTACAACGAGCAGTTGTCGTTTGGCCGTGGTCTGTCGGACGTGGACGAACCAGCCCTGTGGGAAAAGAGCCTGGACGATCGCGTCCTGCACTGGATCGAAGTTGGTCAGCCGGATTCCGATCGCCTGACCTGGTGCTCGCGCCGCACCGAGCGCACCAGCCTGCTGGCCTACGGCAGCCTGCGCGTTTGGGAGACCAAGGTGATCCCGGCGATCAAGAACCTGAAGAACGTCAACATCGCCGCCGTCCCCCAAGAAGTGCTGGAAACCCTGGCAAAGGACATGCCCCGCGTCATCAAGTGGGACGTGATGATCAGCGAAGGCACGATCTTCGTCACCGACGACCGTGGGCAGCACGAAGTCCAGTTGCAATGGCTGCAAGGTGAGCGCGGCTGATCCCGCGCCTACACCGGAATAATCCCACGTAACCAAGAGAAGTCTCCGTCACCCCATGCGCATCGAACCTCGTCAACTGCCCGCCACGCTGCCCTTTCTGGGTGATCTGCCACCGCTGCTGACCCGCCTGTACGCGGCGCGGGGTGTGCAGTCCGAGGCCGAGCTGGACAAGAGCCTGGCGCGGTTGATTCCGTACCAGCAACTCAAGGGCATCGATGCCGCCGTCGACCTGCTGGTGACCGCGCTGGAGCAACGCCAGCGCATCCTCATCGTCGGCGACTTCGATGCGGACGGCGCGACGGCCAGCACCGTTGGCGTGCTGGGTTTGCGTCTGCTGGGTGCGGCCCATGTCGATTATCTGGTGCCGAACCGTTTCGAATATGGCTACGGCCTGACCCCGGAAATCGTCGACGTCGCGCTGACCCGCGAGCCGCAATTGCTGATCACCGTCGACAATGGCATCTCCAGTGTAGAAGGGGTGGCCGCGGCGAAACGCGCCGGCCTGAAAGTGCTGATTACCGACCACCACTTGCCCGGCGACGAGTTGCCACAGGCCGATGCGCTGGTCAACCCGAACCAGCCGGGCTGCGAATTTCCGAGCAAGGCGCTGGCCGGTGTCGGCGTGATCTTTTACGTGCTGATGGCGTTGCGTGCGCGCCTGCGCAGCCTCGGCTGGTACGAGAGCAAGGCGCAACCGAACATCGGCGAACTGCTCGATCTGGTGGCGCTGGGCAGCGTCGCCGACGTGGTGCCGCTGGACGCCAACAACCGCATTCTGGTGCATCAGGGACTCGAGCGAATTCGCGCCGGCCGCGCCCGGCCGGGGATCAAAGCGATTCTGGAAGTCGCCAAGCGTGACGCCGCGCGTATCACGTCTACGGATCTGGGCTTTATTGTCGGCCCGCGTCTCAACGCGGCTGGGCGTCTGGATGACATGAGCCTGGGCATTGAATGCCTGCTCACCAGCGATGCCAATCTGGCCCGGGAAATGGCCGCGCAACTGGACGGCATGAACCAGGACCGTAAATCCATCGAGCAAGGCATGCAGCGTGAAGCGCTGGCGCAGCTCAAGGACCTGCCGGTGGAGTCGATGCCGTTTGGTCTGTGCCTGTTCGATCCGGAGTGGCACCAAGGCGTGATCGGCATCCTCGCCTCGCGAATGAAAGAACGTTATTTCCGTCCGACCATCGCTTTTGCCGATGCCGGCGACGGCCTGCTCAAGGGCTCGGGGCGTTCGGTGCAGGGTTTCCATATTCGCGATGCGCTAAGTGTGGTCGCCGCGCAGCATCCAAACCTGATCGCCAAATACGGCGGTCACGCGATGGCCGCCGGTCTGACTTTGGCGCAGGAGAATTTTCCGTTGTTCGCCGAGGCGTTCGACGCCGAAGTGCGCCGGCAACTTCGCGAAGACGACCTGACCGGGCGCATGCTCACCGATGGCACCCTGGCTGTCGAGGAATTCCACCTCGAACTGGCCCGCGCGTTGCGCCATGCCGGGCCGTGGGGCCAGCACTTTCCGGAACCGGTGTTTCATGGCGTGTTCCAGTTGGTCGAACAGCGCGTGGTAGGCGAGCGGCATTTGAAAGTGGTGCTGAAAAGTGAATGTGGCTCGGTGAAACTCGATGGCATTGCGTTCGGTATTGATCGGGATGTCTGGCCGAATCCGACGATTCAGTGGGTGGAACTGGCTTATAAGCTCGACGTTAACGAGTTTCGTGGCAATGAGACTGTGCAACTGATGATTGCCCATATCGAACCGCGTTAAAGCCAATCGCGAGCAGGGTCACTCCTGCAGGTTCGGTGTTGTCCATGGGGGAGCGAGCCTGCTCGCGAAAGCGTCCTTCACATACTGAATCACTCTGAACCCTGCTTCTTCCCGCGTTGTCGACTAGGCTCTAAGCACTGCTTGATTGGCCTTGTGACGTCTTGTCGATTTTTTGCCCGCGGGGGCGGGTGCTGCACCTTTTTCTGTCACTCGTCGACTTTTCAAACAGAACCCTGGAGCCTGCCCACTGATTCGAGAGGTGCCCCATGAGTCTGCTGCTTGAACCTTTTACCCTGCGCCAACTGACCCTGCCCAACCGCATCGCCGTCTCGCCGATGTGCCAGTACTCAAGCGTCGACGGCCTGGCCAACGACTGGCACCTGGTGCACCTGGGCAGTCGCGCGGTGGGCGGTGCCGGTCTGGTGTTTACCGAAGCCACGGCGGTTACGGCCGACGGGCGGATCACCGCCGAAGACCTTGGCCTGTGGAACGACGAACAGATCGAACCGCTGCAACGCATCACCCGCTTCATCACTTCTCAAGGCGCAGTCGCCGGCATTCAATTGGCCCATGCCGGACGCAAGGCCAGCACCCATCGGCCGTGGATCGGCAAGCACGGCAGCGTCAAGCCCGAAGAGGGTGGCTGGACCCCGGTCGGGCCGTCTCCGATCGCTTTCGATCCGCAGCACACACAACCGAAACAGCTCGACGAAGGGCAAATCGCCAATGTCATTCAAGCCTTCGTCGATGCCGCCAAACGCGCATTGACGGCGGGTTTCAGCGTGGTCGAGGTGCATGCTGCGCACGGTTATCTGCTGCACCAGTTTCTCTCGCCGCTGAGTAATCAGCGCCAGGATCAGTACGGCGGGTCGTTTGAAAATCGTATCCGGCTGGTGTTGCAAGTCACCGAAGCGGTGCGGGCGGTGTGGCCGGAAGAGCTGCCGGTGTTTGTTCGGGTGTCCGCCACCGACTGGGTGGAAGACGGCTGGAACCCGGATGAAACCGTGGAGCTGGCGCGGCGCCTGCATACGCTGGGGGCTGATCTGATTGATGTGTCCTCGGGCGGTACGGCGGCTAATGCGGAGATTCCAGTCGGGCCGGGTTATCAAACGCGTTTTGCCGAGCGGGTGCGTAAAGAGTCAGGCATTGCCACTGGCACCGTAGGCATGATCACCGAGCCGGCGCAGGCCGAGCACATCCTGCGCACCTGTCAGGCCGATATCATTTTCCTTGCCCGGGAATTGCTGCGTGATCCGTACTGGCCGCTGCATGCCGACGATGATCTCGGCGGGCGCAAAGCGGTGTGGCCGGCGCAGTATCAGCGGGCGACCCATCGGGATCAGCCGGTTCATGAGTCTGATTTGCGAGATTGATTGAGGCTGAAAAGCAAAAGCCCCGAGCCGGTGAGGGTCGGGGCTTTTTGGTGACTGAAAATCATCGGTGCCTGGTCTGGCGCTATCGCGAGCAGGCTCACTCCTACAGTTTGAATTGCGATCCACTGTAGGAGTGAGGCTGCTCGCGATGAGGCCCGAACTGGCGCCTCAAATCCTTAAGGATATTTGCGCTTGTCCGGCGCCGGCGGGAAGTACTGGTACAACCAGGTCTCGCTCAACGTGCGGTCATTGGTGCGGATAAACAGGCGCAGTTCCACCGGTTCGACGCTGTCGTTGGTCGGGTACCAGTCGAACAGGATCCGGTAACCCTTGATGTCATCCAGCACCAGCACGCTGAAGTCCTGCACCTTGCCGTTCGAGCAGGTCACCACCGGTTCGATCCCGGTGCCCTGCGGCAAGCGCTCGAGACCGCCGCCGGTGAAGTCCACGGCAAAGCGTCGCGCCCACACCTTCGGGTAATGCTCGCCCGGTGCCCAGCCCTCTGTGAAACCACCCATGCCGGAGCGAGTCGCGTGCACCCGTGCCAACGGCGTGCCCACGGGCGGCAAGGCGCTCCAGTAGAGCTTGTAGCCATAATTCAGCGAATCGCCGGCGGCCACCGGTTTTTTCGGCGTCCAGAACGCCACGATGTTGTCCAGCGTCTCGCCGGTGGTAGGGATTTCCAGCAAGTCGATCGAGCCTTCGCCCCACGGGGTAGTCGGTTCGACCCACAGGCTTGGACGTTTGCTATACCAGTCGACGGTGTCCTGATAATTGGCGAATTCGTGGTCGGTCTGCACCAGGCCGAAGCCCTTCGGATCCTTGTCGGCAAAGGCGTTGAATTGCAGGGTGGCCGGGTTGTTCAGCGGGCGGCAGATCCACTCGCCGTTGCCGCGCCACATGGCCAGGCGATCCGAGTCGTGGATTTGCGGATGAATGGTGTCGCACATACGCCGCTCGTGGGTGCCACAGCTGAACATGCTGGTCATCGGCGAAATGCCCAACTGTTCAATGGCGGTACGCGCATTGATGTGCGCGTCGATTTCCATCACCACGCGTTCGGCCTGGCAATCGATATCAAAGCGATAGGCACCGGTGGCACTCGGCGAGTCGAGCAAGGCGTAGACCACAAAACGCGTGGCGTTCTTGTCCGGCGTCTCGAACCAGAATTTGGTGAAGTCGGGGAATTCTTCGCGTTTCCTGGCGTAGGTGTCGATCGCCAGCCCGCGCGCCGAGAGGCCATATTGGCCAGTCGCATCGACGGCACGGAAATAACTCGCACCGAGAAACGACACCACGTCATGCCGATCGAGTTCCGGCGCCTTGAACAGTTTGAACCCGGCGAAACCCAGATCGCCTTTCAACTGCTGGGTGTCGACCGAGGTGTTCTCGTAGTTGAACAACGCCGGACGGAAATGCACCTCGCGCGCCATGCGCGATTTCGGATCAACGCTGTACATACGCACCGGCTGGCGGAAACCCATGCCGACGTGGAAGAACTGCACATCCAGCTGGCCCTTGTTTTCCTTCCACAGGGAGTGCTCGCCGTCGTAGCGGATCGCGTTGAAATTCTGCGGCGTCATCGTCGCCAGGGTGGGCGGCAACACCTGTTTCGTATCCTGATAGGCGCTGCCGGCCAGTTGCTTGGCCTGACGCTTGAGCGCTTCGAAATCGAACGCCTGCGCCTCGCCATCGGCGGCGCCGCCATTGGCCGCCCAGGCACGGGTGGCCAGCAGGCCAGTGGCCGAAAGACCGGTGTAGGCCGCAATGGCCATGGACGCTTTGAGCAAATTCCTGCGATGCATATATACAACCTGTCGTGTGCAATCCCGTGCCGTTCCTGGCACGTAGCGGATCGGAAATTACGGTTCGGTCATGCCTTCGGCCAAACGCAACGGACTATAAACAGATGCCCGCTAGCTTAATCGGTTCGATTGTCGAGCAAAAAGCCTTGTTTGCAAGGCATCAGCTGGCAATGAAACAAGACATGTCTGTAATTTTTCTGACAGGGCCCTCTGATTTAGAGGGCATAACTGCTTTTTTCGATTAATTACTCTAAAAACTGCTTTTCAGCGCTGATTTAATTCCTATTCTATGGGCAAGACCGGATACAAGCCTTCGTGTCGGCGGGGCACACGACACTGCTCAAAAGAGGCAGGGCGATGTGAGGTTCAGCAGTTTCTTGACTCATCAGAGAAGGACATCGTCCATGGCAAAAATACACGGCATCACCGAAATGTTAGGAATCTTTCCATGCTTGGGCATCGGGCGCAGAAGACGCCGGCTCAGTTCGGAAGAATTGAAACTGGTCGAGCGTTATCGAGAGCTTTCCGAGAATGACCGGATTGCGATGAGGTATCTGGTGGATGCGATGCGGAGTGTTTCGCGGTTTTAAAGCTGGGGCGGGAGCCGTGAAAGCCATTTGGCTTTTACGGCGGCCAGATCAGTCAGCCACTCGCGTCGGCATCGGCGAGGCCTATATCGATGGCCATTCAACTGGCTAGATGGTTTGCAGGCTGGCCTTGTAGCGAGGGCGAAAGCTTCCTCGCTACAAGGCCTTCTGGTTTAGCGGACCGGATACGGTTGCTGGCCGTGCATCAAGTCCGGTACATCACGCCATTTGACCCACGCCTGCTGTTGCCAGTGCAGCAATGGCACGGTGACGCCTGCCCAGTGCATCGAACTGAGGCTCGGTTGATTGTCCACAGGATTCGATTGCACTTCGCGCAGCATCGGAATGACTTCATGGCTCAACCATTGGCGCAGGTGACGGTTTTCCGGGACGAAGTGATGGATGAGCAGGGCGAACAGCCCAGACTCGCTGACCATCGCGCAATCGACGATTTCGCCGTTCTTTCGCAATAGCACATTGCGACGCTGGTCGGGATCGAGTTTCAGGGTGAGACGTTCGTTGAGGTGGTAACCCATCAGGCGCCCAAGGTCCTGAACACAGAACCATATCTCGTGTTCCTGCATAAAAGCATGAAGGAAGCGGTTGTGGCGGGTGAAGATGGTGGGGGTGAAGTGCGTCGACGGAGCATTCTGGATTTGCGTAGACATGTAGTGACTTCCGTTTCGAGTTGGAAAGCCGCCACCAATTCTTCGAAAAATTGGGTGGCGAGCCGAATGGCGTTCGAAGTCGGGTTACTTCCTGTCGAAACGGTAAAGCCGGAAGGCCCGCGCCACACGGCCCGCCATAAAGCAGAACTGAAGTTGTGAACAATCAGCAGTTCAATGGAGGGCATGCAAGCACCGTTTTGACAGTTTCCGGCTTCGACCCCGGGTCGCTGAGTTTGCAGCGACGGGTAAAGCCTATCGGTCAGGCACTTGCGGCGACAAGTCTACTCTTTCGCCGCACAGCGTAGGAAATTGAGCTTTTTCAGGAAGGCTGCATCTGTAGGAAATGCCTGTTTTTACGCCCTCGCCAGCGAGGCTATCCCTGAGCCGTGTTTTTTCCGTTATTTGTGGAAATCTTGCGCACCGCTGCCGGTGCTGGGCCCTCGTTTCAGGCTCGAAGGATTTCCATGACTAACGGAGAGTTCAATGAAGGTTTCCCTCAGACAGATCAACGGCCCTTGGGATCAGGGTTGGGTGCTGGACAAACACATGGTAAGTAGTACCTTTCTTGGCAACGATGAACGCGGACATCCATGCTTCGATAATCAGCGCACTGAAGTTGGCGAGGCGACCTACCAGCTCAAATACCAGAAGGATTGGACGCAGGTCAGCCCACTTGCCCAAGCCGTTGCGACGAATGTTTTTCCAAAACTGGATCAGGTAGGTTTCGTGGTGCCTATGCCTGCTTCAAAGATTCGTCAGCGACAACCTGTTACTGAGGTCGCTCTGGCGTTAGGACGAATTATCGGGCGGCCGGTTTTCTCGGATTTGCTTCGGAAAGCGAACACAGGGAAGACGCTCAAGGATTTGCATTCCAAAGCCGACAAGGTTGCCGCGATTGGAGATAGTTTCAGCGTCAATGATGAAATCACCACCGATGGGCGCTGGAATGTTTTGGTTGTAGACGATTTGTTTGATAGTGGCGCGTCGATGGACGCGGCCTGCGCTGTTTTGCGTAAATATCCGAAGGTGAGGAAAATTTACGTTGCAGCGCTAACCTGGAAGTGAACTCAATGACGACTGTATTTATTGCCGGCTCTATCAATATCAAGAACCTTGATCCCAAGGTAAAGGAGCGCATCAGTAATATCGTGGCGTCCGAGTTTGAGGTGGTAGTGGGTGATGCGGGTGGCGCAGACACCTCGATTCAGGAGTACCTACTGAGCCTCGAAGGATCCAGAACAACGGTCTTTTGCAGCGGTTCGGTACCGAGGAACAACCTTGGGCGGTGGCCCGCCAGGACCGTGGTCTCAAAACATTCCAAGGGATCGAGAGCCTTTTTCACCGAAAAAGACCTGGTCATGGCCGAAGCGGCTGATTACGGGCTAATGATATGGGATGCCAAGAGTACCGGTACGCTCAGCAACGTTATTGAACTGTTGTCGAGAAAAAAGAAGTCGCTGGTATTCGTCAACAAGGAAAAGCAGTTCAAAGTGGTCGGGGACGTCAGTCAGCTCGAAGAGTTGATTGCAGTCATGTCCGATCACGCCAGGCAAAAAGCCAACGAAAAAATCCGGTTGTTTGATCGTATTTCCTTACTGAAACATGATCAGGCGGAGCTTTCCTTCTAATGATTGTTCTTGGCTTTCTGACCCTCGGCAGCCTGTCTGTGAGGGCTCAAATAGGGGGCGTTGAGCCAAACCGAGTTCTTCGCTAACAGGCTCGCTCTCACAGAGAAGTGCCGATCATAGGTAGTGCCAGCCTGCTCGGAAGTTGTTGACCTCAGTGCCTGAACATCACATGCCGAACCGTGGTGTAGTCCTCCAGCCCATACATCGACATGTCCTTGCCGTATCCGGACATTTTCTGACCGCCGTGGGGCATTTCGCTGACGAGCATGAAGTGCGTGTTGACCCAGGTGCAGCCGTACTGCAGCCGCGCTGAAAGGCGATGCGAACGTCCTGTGTCGGCGGTCCAGACGGAGGAGGCGAGGCCGTAGTCGGAATCGTTGGCCCACTCAAGCGCTTGTGCTTCATCGGTAAATTTGGTCACCGAAACCACTGGACCGAACACTTCACGGCGGACGATTTCGTCATCCTGCTGCGCGTCGGCCAGCACCGTGGGTTCGAAGAAGAACCCATTGCCTTCGACAGCCTTGCCGCCGGTGATCAACCGAATATGCGGCTGCGCCACGGCGCGCTCGACGAAAGCGGCGACGCGGTCGCGGTGTTGTGCAGTGATCAGTGGGCCCAACTCGGTGGAGGGATCATCCTGCATGCCGTATTTGATCGTGCTGACCGCCGCGCCGAGTTTTTCAACGAATTTGTCGTAAATCCCTTGTTGCGCGTAGATCCGGCACGCGGCGGTGCAGTCCTGCCCGGCATTGTAGAACCCGAAGGTACGAATGCCGTCCACCGCCGCGTTGAGGTCGGCGTCATCGAAGATGATCACCGGCGCCTTGCCACCCAATTCCATATGCAGGCGTTTAACGCTGTCGGCCGTGCTGGAAATGATGTTCGATCCGGTGGCGGTCGAACCGGTCAGCGAAACCATGCGTACTTTCGGATGGCTGACCAGTGGACTGCCGACGGTAGCGCCCCGGCCGAACACCAGATTGAGTACACCGGCTGGGAAAATATCCGACGCCAGTTCGGCCAGACGCAACGCCGTCAGCGGGGTTTGTTCCGACGGCTTGAGCACCACGGTATTACCGGCGGCCAGCGCCGGGGCGATTTTCCAGGCGACCATCATCAGCGGGTAATTCCACGGCGCGATGGAGGCGATCACCCCGACCGGGTCGCGACGGATCATCGAAGTGTGACCGGGCAAATATTCGCCAGCGGCCGAACCGCTCATGCAACGGCTGGCGCCGGCGAAGAAACGGAACACATCGGCAATCGCCGGGATCTCGTCGTTGAGTGCGGCATTGTAGGGTTTGCCGCAATTGTCGGATTCGAGTTTCGCCAGTTCCTCGCCATGGGCTTCGATGGCGTCGGCGAGTTTGAGCAACAGCCGCGAGCGGTCTTTCGGCGCGGTTTGCGACCACTCGGCAAAAGCGTTGTCGGCGGCGCGCACGGCAGCATCGACCTGGGCTTCGCTGGCTTCATTGATGTCCACCAGCACTTCGCCCAGCGCCGGGTTGAGCACCGATTGCGCAGGGCCTTCGCCGTTGACCAATTGTCCGTTGATCAAGAGTCGGGTTTGCATGGGTTTGTCCTCTATTGTTCTGCCGAAACCGGTTTGAAAACTGTGGGAGCGAGCCTGCTCGCGAAGGCGGTGTGTCAGGCGACATCACCGCCGAATGTGACGGCCTCTTCGCGAGCAAGCTCACTCCTGACGACGGTCTCGTCGACCGACAACCCGGTCACAAGAGCGTGGTCGATCGGGCGCATCTCGACAACGGCGATGGAAATTTCGCGCTGGACTGAAGTGTAGATCGGATTTTTCAAGGTCAGACGCGAGCGCGAGCAACATCTCGAAGCACACTCGCCCGGCCGCTTCGGGCACTTTCGCACTAGGCTGAGGGCCTTATAGATCCGGTTAACCCCTGTTTGGAGGCGGAACATGAACACCCGTGGATTGCTCGATCAACTGCTCAAATCCGGCCAGGATCTGCTGCAGAACAAGGCTGGCGGCGCATCGAACAAATCGGCTGCTGGCGGGCTGGGTGGCCTGCTCGGCGGCTCGTCAGGCGCCAGCGGTCTCGGCGGCCTGCTCTCCGGCGCAGGCGGAGGCGCACTGGCGGCCGGCGCCATGGGCCTGCTGCTCGGTAACAAAAAAGTGCGCAAGGTCGGCGGCAAAGTCGCCATCTACGGCGGCCTCGCCGCACTCGGCGTGCTGGCCTACAAGGCCTACGGCAACTACAACGCGCAAAAAGGCAGCGCCCCCCAAACCGAACCGCAAACCCTCGACCGCCTGCCACCGGCACAAGTCGAACAACACAGCCAGGCCATCCTCAAAGCTCTGGTCGCCGCCGCCAAAGCCGACGGCCACATCGACGAGCGCGAGCGCGAACTGATCGAAGGCGAATTCACCAAACTCGACAACGACCAGGAACTGCAACACTGGCTCCACGCCGAACTCAACAAACCCCTCGATCCTACCGACGTCGCACGCGCCGCGAGCACGCCGGAAATGGCGGCGGAGATGTACATCGCCAGTGTGATGTTGGTGGATGAGGAGAATTTTATGGAGAAGAGCTATCTGGATGAACTGGCGCGGCAGTTGAAGCTGGAGCCGGGGTTGAAGGTGGAGTTGGAGAGGCAGGTGCGGTTGGCGGCCATTTGAAACTTAAGAGATCGCAGCTTGATGCTGCGATTTTTTTGCCTGCGGGTTTGGGAACTAGGCGAAGACTGAGTCAATCTGCGCAGTGACATCACCCTGTCGGTTGCGTTGATACTTCCAACTGGCTTTGCCGCGACGAACATCGCTGACGAAACCGTTGATATATTCGTAAGTCGTAGCTTCGTCTTCTGGGGGGATGACAGCGGTCATCAGTCCGTTGTCGTCGTAGCGGTATTCGGTAACGGCGCCCAATGGGTCCTTTTCCGCGATCAATTGACCCTTGTCGTTATAGGCTTTTTGATGCTCGGCACCATCGGGGTCAATCTTGCTGATCAGTCGCGCCTGATCATCGTGGGTGTAGACCTCTTCGCTACCATCGGCGTTGGTTACGGTAACGCTGCCTTTGTCGTTCCAGGCGTATTGCGCTTCCATCTGGGAAAAGTTGGCCCAGTGACGTGTACACCGAGACAGTTTGCCTTCGTTTTCCCATTCCCAGTAGAACGCCGCGGCCGGCACCGTTGTCGAGACGTTTGATGCGACCATGGATTTCGCGAGTAACTTGCTAGCGGTTGCCATAGCTATCGCTGATGGCGATCGGGGTTGCGCCTTTTGATGGCTAGCCGCTATTAAGTAGGCAGCGGTCGATAACGTTCTAATCGCAGATCCAAAGGCTAAACTTTGAATGGTCAGGACCATGGTTCCTTATGGTATATTAAAAGATGGAAGAGGTTGCCGTATTTATTTGGCTCTGTGAACGTTTCTGATAATTGTTTATCAGTGTTCTAAGGTTTTCGTGTTTAGGGTGTTATATGAATGATTCACTTGAAGAGCTCAGTAAGTTTGTAAGTTATGTGTTGCGTCACAAGCCTGAAGCAATTGGCTTGCAGTTGGATGTTGAGGGGTGGGCAAGCATAGATGCATTAGTGAAAGGTGCGGAGGGGGCGGGAAAGGCAATAAGCTATGAAGTTATAACTAACATTGTGTCGCGCAGTGATAAAAAACGTTTCGAGATATCCGTGAGTGGGAAAAATATTCGAGCAGTACAGGGGCATTCGTCAGAGTCGGTGGAGCGAAAATACTCTGAACTAGAACCTCCGGAATTTTTATATCACGGCACAGCCACGCGCTTCCTGGATTCTATCCGGAAAGAAGGACTATTACAGGGAGCTAGGCATCATGTTCATTTGACCGAAAATGAGGTATTAGCGCGCGATGTTGGTCTACGTTACGGTAGACCCGTAGTTTTACGTATAAAAAGCAATCGAATGTTTTTAAGTGGGTTCAAGTTCTTTAGGGCGGAGAATAATGTTTGGCTCACATTGACTGTGCCTCCACAATTTATAGATCTATCGGATTGAATTGTTATCTGTAACATGACTATTCTTCTTCATTCCACTCGTTGTGCATATCAATGGCTCTTTTTAGCCAGTCAGTAAAGTGGGGGTACTCGTTATGTAGTTCCCACCCTTCGGATGCATATGCATGGATTATTAGAACTCTAGGATTTCCAGAGAGATCTTCCGCATCAAAACATGCAATATCATCGTTTGCGCTGAATTTGGCAAATGGTACCAGCGTACGTTTGGGATAGAGTTCTTTAAGTTTATTATGCCAGCTATTGATTTTTCCTTCTTTGTGGACAAGTAGCCACCATGGCTCAATGTCAATTTTCGGTTCCGTTTGTGCGAACTCGATAAACTTTCTCGGGAAGGGATAGTTGGGCAGTTTGTCAATATCTAAATATACAGTCATTTTTTTTCCGTCAGTTTGGGTAGTTCCTGAGATCCATATGGATTTTCATTGCCAAATCTTTTAGGCTTTTGCTTATGGATTCTGAGTTGCAATGCTTCACCCCAAGTATCAGGCATTACATCATTGACTTCGAATCGCTCTTTATTGCTTTCAGATAACGGATCGTTTAGCTTCCATTCTCTAGCTTCTACGTTGATACCAGCCTCGCGTGCAGCTCTAACTCGAGTATTATACATACTTGTAAGATGGCCGTCGGGCATGCGCACTACATCAATAGGCTCACCCTGCCATCCGTTCCTCTTCATTGAGCTTACGAGATCGTCATAACTAAAGTTTTCTCCGGTCGTTCTGTCGACTTTATTATAGGAAAGACTGTTTTGGGAAAAGCGAACTTCGTTGGGATTTATCGATTTAACTTTTGGACATGCGCCTGGTTTGCAACTCAGCCCCAACGGATCCACCCACCCCGTAGGGTTAGGCACGTACTGGTAGTTATTCAACCCACCTGAGTAGAAAAGGGGACAGATTTAAGAATTAGGTTTGATCCAGTTTTTTTTGTTTACAGGTTGTTTGGGTAAAATGAAATGTCCGTCGATATCATATCGACGAACAAAGGGAAAGTCTGGTTTTGTTTTTCGACAGATATTAGGGCTATACAATCGCCAATTTTTAATACGCCGCAGCCGTCATCTTCAATAGTCAATAACTCCGCTGTAATAAAGGTTTCACCATTTTTGTAATATATGGAGGGCGCTTTTTTTTGGGATATTAATAAATTTTTCCCCCAAGAAAAGTTGTCATTGATATCGATTTCAACGTCAAGTGCTTGGTCTTTTTTAGGTGGCGGACCTATAAATGTGGAAACTCCGGTTCCGTAGGCTGACGAATATTCTATCTGTGTTTCGTTAGCGCTGTTTCTGATTATCTTGGTTATTGTGATATTCATTTATTTCGATCCTAGCGGAACTCGTATCACCGTATTGTCGACGTTCATCACGTTATTGATTAAATCCGGGGTCCACGTTTCTTCATGGTAATGGTGCTTGTTGGGTTTGCTATTCATTTCATGCGCACCATATCGAATACTCCTCTTGCCGTCGGCCGAAACGATCCTGTCGTTGTCCGGCAGTCCGGTCCTCGGATGGATATTGGTGTAGGGCCCGTCACCTAAAAAATCTTCCCATCGCTTCACCGCATCTTGTTGTTTTACAGGTTTGCTACCATAAACTTCGTTGTGATAGCCCTGACCAATAGGCGGTGGCTCCGGAGGCGCCGAAGGTCCTGCCTGTTTTACAACGTTATCCGTAGTAGACCCAGGGCTAGCTGCCTGCGGTTGTTTATTATCATCCGGGCAGTTACTACTCAATCCTAACGGATCCACCCACCCCGTAGGATTAGGCACGTACTGGTAGCTATTCAACCCACCCGCAAGCTTGATCGGATCCGGCGTCAAGAACCGTCCAGTCCCCGGATTGTAGTAGCGGTGGCGGTTGTAATGTAACCCTGTCTCGGCGTCGAAATACTGACCCTGGAAGCGCAGCGGGTTATCGATTTCGCTGACGTCCAGCGCCGCGAGGTTGCCATAGGCGCGGTACTTCGCCGACCACATGATTTCGCCGCTGTAGTCGGTCAGTTCCTGCGGTGTGCCGAGGTGGTCGAGTTGGTAGTAGAACGGGGCCGCTTTTAGCGGGCCTTCGCCGTCGAGCATTGCCAGCGGGCGGAAGGTGCCAGGTTCGTAGATGTAGCTGCGATAACGATTTTCGGCGCTTTCAGCGATGAGGCGTTCGCCTTGCCACAGAAACTCGGTGGTGTGACCGTCGACTGACTTTTCAATGCGGCGGCCAAAGGCGTCGTATTTGTAGGTTGCTGTGCTGCCGCCCGGCAGGCTGACGCCGATCAGGCGGTGTTGGCAGTCGTAGCGGTATTCGGTGACGAGCTTTTGGCCGGTGCCGCGACTTTCGCGGATCAGGTTGCCGTAGGCGTCGTAGTCGTAGTGGCGATCGCCTTGCATCAGCAGGCGATTGCCTTTGACGTTGGCGAGGTTGGCGACGGGCAGGTCATTTTGTCCTAGCAGGTTACCTGCCGGGTCATGGGCAAAGTTCTCTGGCATGGCGCCGCGCACGCTGATCAGGCGATCCAGCGGGTCGTAGTGATAGCTGCGGTTGCCTTTGCGGCTGTCGTCGATTCCGGCGAGGTTGCCGTTCGCGTCGTAGTTGTAGCGACGCTGGAACAAGTGTTTTTCCCGCTGCCTGACGCTGTGCGCTTGGAGGCGGCCCTGTTCATCGTATTGGTATTGGCTGAGCAGCAGACCTTGTTGGCGCTGTTGCTCTCGACCGGCGTTGAACTGATGAGAGGTCAGGCGAGAACCGTTGAGGTCGATGCTGCTGAGTTGCCCGCCAGGCTGGTGGCGGTAATCGAGTTTGCTGCCATCGGGCAAGCGGCAGTGCTTGAGCTGGCCGACGCTATCGTATTCGTAGCGCAGAGTGCCCCAGCCTTGGTGCTCCTCGATGAGTCGGTCTTGCACGTCATATTCATAGGCAAACGGCTAATGACCGCCGTCGACGTTGAGTAGTCGAAACGAGCGCGTCGGTGCATTAAGTTTTTTTTACTTAATCCAACGTGTTATCTAACGCTTTTTCAAGATCCTCCCAGGTTTTGGCCGTTTCGGTGTATATAGGTGATTCCCAGTTTTGGTTTGCGATTAATGAGATTCTGAAGGCGCCGTGTTCACCGAATTCGGAATACCATCCAATGTCTATTATTTGCTCGTGCGGGAATGATGCCTGTAATAGATCTTCCCTTAACTTATCTGTGGGGAGCGCAATTTTCGATCTGTCTAGGCTGGTTAATTCGTCAAAAGTTATCTTTCCGTCAAGATTTTTTATCTTTTCAGTATTCATAATTTATTTGTTATTTTTCGTTGGATTGTAGGTAAGCGCGCGTGCGGCTCCTCCGGGTAGGGTATCCTGCGTCAGGCAATCGAGGGCATCCCATTGATAATTAGTGATCGCACCGGATTGGTCGTCACGGGCGATTTTCCCGAATATGTATTGGGATTAAGTTTTGTTTTCGACATTGCTTGATAATTAAATGCTATCTGATTACAGATTTGCTCGTGCTTGTTTGCTCTGAGGTTGTTTTAGGGGCCTCGCTGCGCGAAGTGGACGCAGTCATGATCATCTAAGTATATTAATGTGCTTAGGTTTTCAGGGCTTATCCAGAATGGAAAGCCTGTTGATTCGAAAAGTAGCGTTCTTAGGTCTTCCGTAGTTTCAAGCCTCCAAGCGTGAATATGGTCGTCTTGAACTATGAGAATTGGCTTCTCAAAATTTTCCAGTATGTCAACTGTCTTCCAGTATTCTGGGTCGTGTTTTTTTTGGTGTTTTTCAGAAAATATGGATCCATATTTTTCGCTTTTTATGAGAAAAATAGCGACGTTAACTCGCTTGTGAGTGCTGATAAATCATGGGCGTTGAATTTTTTATTTTTTGTTATGCCAATGTTGATTCGATTTCTTTTTTCAAGTAATTCATTGGGCAATATTCAGGCGTAGTTCGCTTTGATATGAAGATTTTGGCAAATTGTAGGCGCAAGGATGCATTGTCTAATTTGCTTTGCTTTGCTTTGCTTTGCTTTGCTTTGCTTTGCTTTGCTTTGTTTTGCTTTGCTTTGCTTTGCTTTGCTTTGCTTTGCTTTGCTTTGCTTTGCTTTGCTTTGCTTTGCTTTGCTTTGCTTTGCTTTGCTTTGCTTTGCTTTGCTTTGCTCTTGATCGGGGTGTGCTTGTCGTCAAGAGAATGCCATGGTTAAGTAAAAATTGGTTGTTACTTTAATTCGTAGTTGAACTTTTCATCTAAGCCTAGAGAAATGTCTTGGTTTTTAGTTCGTTCGAATATCGCTATTATTTTCTCATATGTTTCGCCAAGATTTTTTTTAGAGTCTCTCGAATTTCGCCATACTATATTAATCGGGCGTTCCACATTCGTGCTTAGCAGGTCCCATAAGGCGTTTAGGTTGTTTCCGTAGTATTGCGATACGGAAAAGGCAGAAGCTATACGCTTATGAAAGTCTTGTTCGTTTAAGATTGATAAGCCATCAAGTTCAATTATCATTTGTTATTGCTTCCATGTTCCAATTGGGCTGACGGTATCATAGTGATCGCTGGTGATATATAGCAGGCCGTCATTCGAATAGAGTAACCTGGTTCCCGGTTGGTTGCTCCGTGACATTGTGTTGCTGAGGCCGACGTCGGCTTCATACCATGTTCGGCCAGAGGCTGATGGAAGGATATTTGTATCATTATAGAAAATATCTCCACCTATCTGCCTACCGGGGACGCTGTTGTTGACTGCCTTACCTGGTTTCCATCCGCTCTGAGCAGCCTGAGCCTTAGTAACGTAATTAGGAGGAAGCTCTCCGGTAGATCGCAGACTTTCGACTAAGGGGTTAGCGGCCTCAGTCGTTCTAAGGTCCCGTTTCATTGCAGCGTATTTAGCAGCGTTATGGGCAGAGTTGTCATATGGTTCGGGTTGTTCACAATCTTTACTTGCAAGCCCCAACGGATCCACCCACCCCGTAGGGTTAGGCACGTACTGGTAGCTATTCAACCCACCCGCAAGTTTGATCGGGTCCGGCGTCAAGAACCGGCCAGTCCCCGGATTGTAGTAGCGGTGGCGGTTGTAATGTAACCCTGTCTCGGCGTCGAAATACTGTCCTTGAAAACGCAGCGGGTTATCGATTTCGCTGACGTCCAGCGCCGCGAGGTTGCCATAGGCGCGGTACTTCGCCGACCACATGATTTCGCCGCTGTAGTCGGTCAGTTCCTGCGGTGTGCCGAGGTGGTCGAGTTGGTAATAGAACGGGGCCGCTTTTAGCGGGCCTTCGCCGTCGAGCATTGCCAGCGGACGGAAAGTGCCCGGTTCGTAGAGGTAGCTGCGGTAGCGGTTCTCGGCGCTTTCAGCGATGAGGCGTTCGCCTTGCCACAGAAACTCGGTGGTGTGACCGTCGACTGACTTTTCAATACGGCGGCCGAAGGCATCGTATTTGTAGGATGCGGTGCTGCCGCCTGGCAGGCTGACGCCGATCAGGCGGTGCTGGCAGTCGTAGCGGTATTCGGTGACGAGCTTTTGGCCAGTGCCGCGACTTTCGCGGATCAGGTTGCCGTAGGCATCGTAGTCGTAGTGGCGATCACCCTGCATGAGCAGGCGATTGCCTTTGACGTTGGCGAGATTCGCAACGGGCAGGTCATTTTGTCCTAGCAGGTTACCTGCCGGGTCATGGGCGAAGCTCTCTGGCATGGCGCCGCGCACGCTGATCAGGCGGTCCAGCGGGTCGTAGTGATAGCTGCGGTTGCCTTTGCGGCTGTCATCGATTCCGGCGAGGTTGCCGTTGGCGTCGTAGTTGTAGCGACGCTGGAACAGGTGCTTTTCCCGCTGGCTGACGCTGTGCGCTTGGAGGCGGCCCTGTTCATCGTACTGATATTGGCTGAGCAGCAGACCTTGTTGGCGCTGTTGCTCTCGACCGGCGTTGAACTGATGAGAGGTCAGGCGAGAACCGTTGAGGTCGATGCTGCTGAGTTGCCCGCCAGGCTGGTGGCGGTAATCGAGTTTGCTGCCATCGGGCAAGCGGCAGTGGTTGAGCTGGCCGACGCTATCGTATTCGTAACGCAGAGTGCCCCAGCCTTGATGCTCCTCGATGAGTCGGTCTTGCAGGTCGTATTTGTAGGCGAGAGGCCAGTGGCCGTCGTCAACGTTAACGAGGCGGCCAAGCGCGTCGTAGCTGTAGTGAATCTCTTCGCCGTCGGGTAGCGTTTTTACAAGCAAACGACCTGCGGCGTCACGCTGGTATTCGGTGACCAGTTCGCTGCCGTCGTCGCCGAACTCGGTTTTCTTCAGCAGTTGGCCGTTGAGGTCGTACTCGTAGGCAGTCCGACGACCATCGAAGCCGGTTTCCTGTTGAATCAGGCCGTTGGCGTAGTAATCAAGGTGATAGTGCTCGCCGCGCTCGTTTTCGATTTCAGTGAGCAACAGGCGCGAGTTGTCGTAGCGGTAGCGCAGTTGGCTGCCATCCGACTTGATGCGGCGGCTGACGAGGTGAAGATTGTCGGCGTATTCGTAGCGGGTGATACGGCCAAGTTCGTCGCGTTCAGCAGTGACATTGCCGTAGGCGTTGTAGCTGAATGCGCGAGTGGCGCCGCCGGGCAGGGTGACCTGGGTCAGGCGGTCGAAGGCATCCCGTTGTTAATGAGTAATGGCGCTCATCTTTGCGAGGTGATCCTCCGCCTGCACATTACTCATTTTGATGCCGGAATAATTTACTTCTTAAATATTACTCTTCAGAGTTGAGATAGGCAGAGGGGCCGCATAGCAAAGGATGCTTTGTCGTGAGCTCAATAACTGATTCCTCATTAGCTGCGCGGACTAGGTAGCTTCCGTATTCATTTTTTATCGTTACGGCTAGATTTTTTTTTGTGGGAATGTTTTTTATAAAAACTCCCTCGATATTGCTGCAGTTAAGGCCGATCCTGCAGGTATTGAACCCCGATTGCTTCCATTTTATAGGAGGTTCCTTAGGGTACTCTTTGATATCGAATTCGATGATTATTGTTGGTCTGTTGTTGTCAATGTTTAGGGAGAATAGCGTTACCTCACCGATAGGGATCGGACTACTGAAAATTCTATTAAAGAATGAGCCTCCGTCTAAGTCGTTCCAGAAATTCATTTTTTGTCCTTAAAGTAATAGTGATCTTTTGCGCCGAGTAGGTTGCCTATTTGGGATTTAATTTTAATGATTGTTTTGGACCTTCGGCGCGCGTGAAATGATATTTTCTTGTAAGAATGGATTACCCCTAACTAGTCAGAACGCTCTCGCTAACTCTATCCGTTGTTCTTGAGTGCTTGTTTTATTGTGTTTTCCTTTTATAGGAAAAAAGGAAGAAAATGGGGCAGACTTGTTTTCGGATTTTTAGTTTGAAAATAAAGCTGTCCCCTTTTTTGTTTAACTCGGATTTCATGAGTTTTGCATACAAAAAGTGCCAGATAGCTGAGCGAGTTTAGCTATTTATTGTAATGGTTTCTTTCATGTGAAAAAAGTTTTTCGTATTCGGAAATGACGTTTTTCCAGTTTGCGTAAAGTCTTTCTTCTGAGCCTACCTCGCCCTCGGGTAAAGGCATATATCTAACAATCGATGAGATGTCTTCTGGGTAGTCCAGGTCGGCATATAGTTCTTCGATTTTTTCAAGAGGATCCGAAAAAAGACCTTTGTTTTCAAAAAGATAAGAAAGTAGCAAATATATCCAAGGTTGTGAGATCCTCTCCTCTTTTTCCGTTGACTCATTACTCGCTAGAGATTCTAAATAGTCCCGGGCCAAGTATAGCTCTTGCTGCTCTAGTGTAGAAAGCTCATAAGCTTTTTTCGGTGATGAAGTTGTCAGCGTATTGCAAGCGAAGCTAGAAATACCTTGGTTGTCGATGTAACCTTTCTCAAGTCCATACAAAAGTTCACTCCAAGTCAGCCATGGCGTTTTGGAAAAAACATAGTTTCCGTCAAGTGGTAATAGAGACAATTTCTACCTCGGAAGTTTTGAAGGATTTGATTGGGAGTACCGGTTATTTTTCCGTTAGGGATAAATCTTTGATGCGTCAATTCCATCTTGGTATTGATGATCCACTCGAAAATACCGGCTTTGTCATTCATCGTTCCAGGCATCTGTGTAAGCGTATTGTTAGTACCATCCCCACCTCGAAGGGGAAATACTCTACCCTTATCTGGTATTTGATCTACAACATAGCTTGGTGCTCGATGCATCGGGTCTTCTTTTAGTGCGCTGCCGACGGGCTGTGCTGCTTTGATTTCATCAGCGGCATAACTTGCCCGGAGCCGTTCATAAAGAGCTGAATTGTAGCCAGATTGATCCTTAGCCTTGGGTAAAGGCGGCGCTCCTTCGTCAATAGTAGCTTCAAGGGGAGGAGCCTTTACACTATTCGCTGGTGGCGTATTGTCGCCAGGACAATTATTCAACCCCAACGGATCCACCCACCCCGTAGGGTTAGGTACGTACTGGTAGTGATTCAACCCACCCGCAAGCTTGATCGGATCCGGCGTCAAGAACCGGCCAGTCCCCGGATTGTAGTAGCGGTGGCGGTTGTAATGTAACCCTGTCTCGGCGTCGAAATACTGACCCTGGAAGCGCAGCGGGTTATCGATTTCGTTGACGTCCAGCGCCGCGAGGTTGCCATAGGCGCGGTACTTCGCCGACCACATAATTTCGCCGCTGTAGTCGGTCAGTTCCTGCGGCGTGCCGAGGTGGTCGAGTTGGTAATAGAACGGGGCCGCTTTTAGCGGGCCTTCGCCGTCGAGCATTGCCAGCGGGCGGAAAGTGCCCGGTTCGTAGATGTAGCTGCGGTAGCGGTTCCCGGCGCTTTCAGCGATGAGGCGTTCGCCTTGCCACAGAAACTCGGTGGTGTGACCGTCGACTGACTTTTCAATGCGGCGGCCAAAGGCGTCGTATTTGTAGGTTGCTGTGCTGCCGCCCGGCAGGCTGACGCCGATCAGGCGGTGTTGGCAGTCGTAGCGGTATTCGGTGACGAGCTTTTGGCCGGTGCCGCGACTTTCGCGGATCAGGTTGCCGTAGGCGTCGTAGTCGTAGTGGCGATCGCCTTGCATCAGCAGGCGATTGCCTTTGACGTTGGCGAGGTTGGCGACGGGCAGGTCATTTTGTCCTAGCAGGTTACCTGCCGGGTCATGGGCAAAGTTCTCTGGCATGGCGCCGCGCACGCTGATCAGGCGATCCAGCGGGTCGTAGTGAAAGCTGCGGTTGCCTTTGCGGCTGTCGTCGATTCCGGCGAGGTTGCCGTTAGCGTCGTAGTTGTAGCGACGCTGGAACAGGTGTTTTTCCCGCTGGCTGACCCTGTGCGCTTGGAGGCGGCCCTGTTCATCGTACTGGTATTGGCTGAGCAGCAAGCCTTGCTGGCGCTGCTGTTCACGGCCGGCGCGGAACTGGTGGCTGGTCAGGCGGGAGCCGTTGAGATCGATGCTGCTGAGTTGCCCGCCAGGCTGGTGGCGGTAATCGAGTTTGCTGCCATCGGGCAAGCGGCAGTGGTTGAGCTGGCCGACGCTATCGTATTCGTAGCGCAGAGTGCCCCAGCCTTGGTGCTCCTCGATGAGTCGGTCTATTCATAGGCAAACGGCTAATGACCGCCGTCGACGTTGACTAGTCGACGCGAGCGCGTCAGTGCATTAAGTTTTTTTTACTTTATCCAACGTGTTATCTAACGCTTTTTCAAGATCGTCCCAAGTTTTGGCCGTTTCGGTGTATATAGGTGATTCCCAGTTTTGGTTTGCGATTAATGAGATTCTGAAGGCACCGTGTTCACTGAATTCGGGATACCACCCAATGTCTATTATTTGCTCATTCGGAAGTGAAGCCTGTAAAAGATCCTCCCTTAATTCATCTGTGATAAGCGCGATTTTCGATCCGGCTAGGATGGTTAATTCGTCAAAATTTATCTTGCCGCCAATATTTTTTATCTTTTCAGGGTTCATAAGCTATTTCTTCTTTTTCGTTAATTTTCTAAACGATTCTTCTGATATTGGATGTCCATGAATGGTGTTTGCACTTAACTCCACTCTAATGTATCGCGTTTCTTTTCCGTCGTTGGCGCCTATGGTTTTTCCCATGTCAATTACTTTCCATGGCTTTCCATTGTTAACATCTTGACCATTTACAAACGCGTGCCGCTCTAACGCTTCAATGTCCGTGCCGGGTAGATATTTGGCTGCACCTCCATTAGCGGTCGATTTCACAACAGATGGCCAAGGAGCCTTGGGCGCCACATGTTTATTGCCATGATTTCTCCATTGAACGTCAGGAGGAGGCGGGGCTCCATCCCTTACCTTAGCTTTTTCTTCAGGTACTTCAGCGCTTTGCCCTGGAACACATTTATCTCCGCCTGGACAAGTATTCAATCCTAACGGATCGACCCACCCCGTAGGGCATCAGCAGACGATTGCCTTTGACGTTGGCGAGATTCGCAACGGGCAGGTCATTTTGTCCGAGCAGGTTGCCCGCCGGGTCGTGGGCGAAGCCCTCTGGCATGGCGCCGTGCACGCTGATCAGGTGATCCAGCGGGTCGTAGTGATAGCTGCGGTTGCCTTTGCGGCTGTCGTCGATTCCGGCGAGGTTGCCGTTGGCGTCGTAGTTGTAGCGCCCTGGAACAGGTGTTTTTCTCGCTGGCTGACGCTGTGCGCTTGGAGGCGTCCCTGTTCATCGTAGTGGTATTGGCTGAGCAGCAAGCCTTGCTGGCGCTGCTGTTCACGACCGGCGCTGAACTGGTCAGTGGTCAGGCGAGAGCCATTGAGATCGATACTGCTTAGGCGCCCGCCGGATAAGTGTCGGTAGTCGAGGGTGCTGCCGTCCGGCAGGTGGCAATGGCTGAGCTGGCCAACGCTATCGTACTGGTAGCGCAGGCTGCCCCAGCCTTGGTGTTCCTCGACGAGTCGATCTTGCAAGTCGTATTTGTAGGCGAGCGGCCAATGGCCGTCTTCAACGTTTTACAAGGCGGTCCAAAGCGTCGTAGCGCAAGTAAATATCTTCGAAACTATTAAGCGTTATAACTAGCAGGCGGCAAAACTTGTCGCGTTGGCATTCGGTAGCGAGCTCACTGTTGTTGTCATCTAGCTAGTATTTTTATGATCGGCCGTTGATATTATATTTTTTGTGTGTGCGTAAACAGGCTGCGCTAGTTTGGTCTTGTTAGATTTTTTTGTATGGGTATGTATCACCAGAAATTACTATTGATTTACCTTCTGTGTGCACATCCTTGATATTGTTTATAACTAGCTTTAGATTTTCTGAGTTTGGAAATAAGTGGTAAAAAAGTTCGAAATATAAGTAATCTTTGATTAGGTTTGTCGCTAGATTTTCATGGTTTTTCAAAAGCTCGCTGAAGGTCGGATAATTGATTTTTTCAAGCGCTGGGATGTCCGCATATCCTTGCTCTGCATCATCAATCCTGCATTCGGCGATGAATGTATTGGCATAAATCATGAATTCTTCTGGGAACTCGCAGGGGTTGATTATGAGTTCATATGCCTGCGTATCAAGTATGGCAGCCTCGCCAAACCCGAGACTTCTATAGGTAACGATGTTTGGATTGACTAAGTTACCAGAGGATTTAAATATCATGGTGTGGCTCCTGGTGGTATTAACGTGATTGTCCCGTCTTCTTTAAGCGTTATTGAACCTGACGCTCGGTATTGTTCGCCAGCTCTTTGATCCTGTCCGGATCGAGTTCCAGAGCGTTGGAAAAACTCTTCAGGAGATTTTATTTCTTCGATATTTTGGGTTTTGTTTCCGGGTGTGATTCTGGTTTGTTCAAGCGAAAGAAAACCGTCCTTGCCCTCGAACTTTTTCTCGAGTCCTTTGACTAGTTTTCCGGCTTTATTCGCGTTTATGTCTCCAAATCCTACATCAAGGTCGCTACCAATATGATTATCACCCCTGACCCTGCTACCGCCGATAACGACTGAAGTCCCCTTTTTGTAAGACTCTTCAAGGATCATCTGGGCCTGTTCCTTTGGCAGGCCAGGGAGATGCTCTTGTAAGAATGCAGCTTGAGCCTCAGGTCCTGAAGTCTTCAGGACGGTCTTCTCTGGATATTTATTGAAGACAGATTTTTCGCTCCATTTAGGAGGTTCTGGGCACTGTCCTAGCTTGCAGTTTAAACCCAACGGATCCACCCACCCCGTAGGGTTAGGCACGTACTGGTAGCTATTCAACCCACCCGCAAGCTTGATCGGATCCGGCGTCAAGAACCGTCCAGTCCCCGGATTGTAGTAGCGGTGGCGGTTGTAATGTAACCCCGTTTCTGCGTCGAAATACTGACCTTGAAATCGCAGCGGGTTATCGATTTCGCTGACGTCCAGCGCCGCGAGGTTGCCATAG
Source organism: Pseudomonas granadensis (assembly GCF_900105485.1). Lineage (GTDB taxonomy): Bacteria > Pseudomonadota > Gammaproteobacteria > Pseudomonadales > Pseudomonadaceae > Aquipseudomonas > Aquipseudomonas granadensis. Next base: position 878,511 of record NZ_LT629778.1, read on the forward strand.
GCACGGTACTTCGCCGACCACATGATTTCGCCGCTGAAGTCGGTCAGTTCCTGCGGTGTGCCGAGGTGGTCGAGTTGGTAATAGAACGGGGCCGCTTTTAGCGGGCCTTCGCCGTCGAGCATTGCCAACGGGCGGAAGGTGCCCGGTTCGTAGAGGTAGCTGCGGTAGCGGTTCTCGGCGCTTTCAGCGATGAGGCGTTCGCCTTGCCACAGAAACTCGGTGACGTGACCGTCGACGGTTTTTTCAATGCGGCGGCCAAAGGCGTCGTATTTGTAGGTCGCTGTGCTGCCGCCCGGCAGGCTGACGCCGATCAGGCGGTGTTGGCAGTCGTAGCGGTATTCGGTGACGAGCTTTTGGTCGGTGCCGCGACTTTCGCGGGTCAGGTTGCCGTAGGCGTCGTAGTCGTAGTGGCGATCGCCTTGCATCAGCAGGCGATTGCCTTTGACGTTGGCGAGGTTGGCGACGGGCAGGTCATTTTGTCCGAGAAGGTTGCCCGCCGGGTCGTGGGCAAAGCTCTCTGGCGTGGCGCCACGCACGCTAATCAATCGGTCGAGCGGATCGTAGTGAAAGCTGCGGTTGCCTTTGCGGCTGTCGTCGACTCCGGCGAGGTTGCCGTTGGCGTCGTAGTTGTAGCGACGCTGGAACAGGTGCTTGTCCCGTTGGCTAACGCTGTGCGCTTGCAGACGTCCCTGTTCATCGTATTGGTATTGGCTGAGCAGCAAGCCTTGCTGGCGCTGCTGTTCACGACCGGCGCTGAACTGGTGAGTGGTCAGGCGGGAGCCGTTGAGATCGATGCTGCTGAGTTGCCCGCCAGGCTGGTGGCGGTAATCGAGTTTGCTGCCATCGGGCAAGCGGCAGTGGTTGAGCTGGCCGACGCTATCGTATTCGTAACGCAGAGTGCCCCAGCCTTGATGCTCCTCGATGAGTCGGTCTTGCAGGTCGTATTTGTAGGCGAGAGGCCAGTGGCCGTCGTCAACGTTAACGAGGCGGCCAAGCGCGTCGTAGCTGTAGTGAATCTCTTCGCCGTCGGGCAGCGTTTTTACAAGCAAACGACCTGCGGCGTCACGCTGGTATTCGGTGACCAGTTCGCTGCCGTCGTCGCCGAACTCGGTTTTCTTCAGCAGTTGGCCGTTGAGGTCGTACTCGTAGGCAGTCCGACGACCATCGAAGCCGGTTTCCTGTTGAATCAGGCCGTTGGCGTAGTAATCAAGGTGATAATGCTCGCCGCGCTCGTTTTCGATTTCAGTGAGCAACAGACGCGAGTTGTCGTAGCGGTAGCGTAGTTGGCTGCCGTCGGGATTGATTCGGCGGCTGACGAGGTGGAGATTATCGGCGTATTCGTAGCGGGTGATACGGCCAAGTTCGTCACGTTCAGCAGTGACATTGCCGTAGGCGTTGTAGTTGAATGCGCGAGTGGCGCCGCCGGGCAGCGTTACTTGGGCAAGTCGATTGGCAGCATCCCATTGGTAATGTGTGATCGCGCCGGACTCTTCCTGGCGAGTGATCTGCCTGCCTAGTGCATCGTAACGGTACTTGCGCTGACCGCCGTCGGGAAGGCGTTCTTCAAGCAGTTGACCGAGATTGTTCCAACCGAGTCGAAGCTGAAGTGATAGAACGATGGTCGCTTGCTAGCCTGCGAGAACCAGCTCGGATGGATCGTCAGAAAAAGATGGCCGCGCGCGGTAGGCTGTTGGTGATGGCGGGACGCTGCTCACTCGGGAGTGGGGGAACAGTGGAGCGTTTTTCCTGAACGGTTGAGACTTTGATAAGGTTGTTGTAGTTTTTTCAGGTTTTTTTGTATTTGAGGTGTTTGATGACTGACTCGTTTGAAGATTTTAGTAAGTTTATAAGTTATGTGTTACGTCACAAGCCCGAGTCGATTGGGTTGCTGCTGGATGTCGAGGGGTGGGCAAATGTAGATGAGTTAATAAAAGGTTCAGAGAGGGTCGGGAAGTTATTAAGCTATGAAGTCATAAGTAATATAGTCTTTCATAGTGATAAAAAGCGTTTTGAGATATCCAGCGATGGAGCATATATTCGAGCAATTCAGGGACATTCGTCAGAATCGGTGAATCGCAACTACCCTGAAATTCAACCTCCGGATTTTTTGTATCATGGAACGGCTATACGTTTCCTTGACTCTATTTTGAAAAACGGTCTAATACCCGGGGCTAGGCATCATGTTCATTTAACACAAAGTGAAACGTTAGCGTGTGATATCGGACGTCGTTACGGTAAATCTGTGGTTTTACGAATTGATAGTCACGAAATGTTTGTAAAAGGGTTCAAATTTTTTAAAGCTGAAAATGATGTTTGGTTAACAAGCTTCGTGCCTCCGCAATTTATTTATTCGCTTGCAGATGCCTAGTTTGCTCATTCTTCCTCCCATGTAGAATGAGTTTGAATGGCTTCAGTCAACCACTCTTTGAAATTCTCATAAGTTCCATGAAGCTCCCAGCCTTCTGAAGCGTAGGCGTGGATTATGAGGACTTCCGGGTTTCCGGATTCATCACGGCCATCGAAGCAGGCTATGTCATCGTTTGCGTTGAACCTCGCAAAGGGGATTAGCTCCCTCTGTGGGTAAAGTTTTTTTAAGGTGTGGTACCAGTAATTTACATCCCCCTCTTCAAAAACAATGAACCACCAAGGTTCAATATCTATGGCAGGTGTTAGGTTGATTGTTTCAATGAAGTCACTTGGATAAGAGAAATGACTTCGGCCTGTAATTTCTAAATAATTATTCATTCTTTGCCGCTCAATTTTGGTAGTTCGTGAGATCCGTAAGGAGTTTCCTTTCCGAAACGTTTTGGCGACTGCTTTCCAACTCTTAATTCGATCGCCTGGCCCCACGTATCTGGTTTTCTTCCCTTAACAGCAAAGCGTTGTTGTTCTGGCTCAGTTACTGGATCGTTATATCCGCGCTCTCTGGCTTCTACTTTTATACCGGCTTCGCGTGCGGCACGGACCCGGGTGTTATCCATGCTGGTGAGATGGCCGTCCGGCATTCGGACCACATCAATGGGATCACCTTGCCAACCTTTTTCTCTCATGCTCGCGACTAAATTGTCATAGGTGTAATTGTTTCCTGCTCTGTCGACCTTGTTGTATGAGACAGAGGTTTGGGAAAATCTTACCTCATTTGGGTCAATGGATCGCACTTTCGGGCACTGCGCAACATTACAGCTTAAGCCTAACGGGTCCACCCACCCCGTAGGGTTAGGCACGTACTGGTAGCTATTCAACCCACCCGCAAGCTTGATCGGATCCGGCGTCAAGAACCGTCCAGTCCCCGGATTGTAGTAGCGGTGGCGGTTGTAATGTAACCCCGTTTCTGCGTCGAAATACTGACCTTGAAATCGCAGCGGGTTATCGATTTCGCTGACGTCCAGCGCCGCGAGGTTGCCATAGGCACGGTACTTCGCCGACCACATGATTTCGCCGCTGAAGTCGGTCAGTTCCTGCGGTGTGCCGAGGTGGTCGAGTTGGTAATAGAACGGGGCCGCTTTTAGCGGGCCTTCGCCGTCGAGCATTGCCAACGGGCGGAAGGTGCCCGGTTCGTAGAGGTAGCTGCGGTAGCGGTTCTCGGCGCTTTCAGCGATGAGGCGTTCGCCTTGCCACAGAAACTCGGTGACGTGACCGTCGACGGTTTTTTCAATGCGGCGGCCAAAGGCGTCGTATTTGTAGGTCGCTGTGCTGCCGCCCGGCAGGCTGACGCCGATCAGGCGGTGTTGGCAGTCGTAGCGGTATTCGGTGACGAGCTTTTGGTCGGTGCCGCGACTTTCGCGGGTCAGGTTGCCGTAGGCGTCGTAGTCGTAGTGGCGATCGCCTTGCATCAGCAGGCGATTGCCTTTGACGTTGGCGAGGTTGGCGACGGGCAGGTCATTTTGTCCGAGAAGGTTGCCCGCCGGGTCGTGGGCAAAGCTCTCTGGCGTGGCGCCACGCACGCTAATCAATCGGTCGAGCGGATCGTAGTGAAAGCTGCGGTTGCCTTTGCGGCTGTCGTCGACTCCGGCGAGGTTGCCGTTGGCGTCGTAGTTGTAGCGACGCTGGAACAGGTGCTTGTCCCGTTGGCTAACGCTGTGCGCTTGCAGACGTCCCTGTTCATCGTATTGGTATTGGCTGAGCAGCAAGCCTTGCTGGCGCTGCTGTTCACGACCGGCGCTGAACTGGTGAGTGGTCAGGCGGGAGCCGTTGAGATCGATGCTGCTGAGTTGCCCGCCAGGCTGGTGGCGGTAATCGAGTTTGCTGCCATCGGGCAAGCGGCAGTGCTTGAGCTGGCCGACGCTATCGTATTCGTAGCGCAGAGTGCCCCAGCCTTGGTGTTCCTCGATGAGTCGGTCTTGCAGGTCGTATTTGTAGGCGAGCGGCCAGTGGCCGTCGTCTACGTTAACGAGGCGGCCAAGCGCGTCGTAGCTGTAGTGAATCTGTTCGCCGTCGGGAAGCGTTTTCACAAGCAAACGGCCGGCGGCATCGCGCTGATATTCGGTGACCAGTTCGCTGCCGTCGTCGCCGAACTCGGTTTTCTTCAGCAGTTGGCCGTTGAGGTCGTACTCGTAGGCAGTCCGACGACCATCGAAGCCGGTTTCCTGTTGAATCAGGCCGTTGGCGTAGTAATCAAGGTGATAGTGCTCGCCGCGCTCGTTTTCAATTTCAGTGAGCAACAGGCGCGAGTTGTCGTAGCGGTAGCGTAGTTGGCTGCCGTCGGGATTGATTCGACGGCTGACGAGGTGGAGATTGTCGGCGTATTCGTAGCGGGTGATACGGCCAAGTTCGTCACGTTCAGCAGTGACATTGCCGTAGGCGTTGTAGTTGAATGCGCGAGTGGCGCCGCCGGGCAGCGTTACTTGGGCAAGTCGATTGGCAGCATCCCATTGGTAATGTGTGATCGCGCCGGACTCTTCCTGGCGAGTGATCTGCCTGCCTAGTGCATCGTAACGGTACTTGCGCTGACCGCCGTCGGGAAGGCGTTCTTCAAGCAGTTGACCGAGATTGTTCCAGCCGAGTTGATGACGACTGCCGTCCGGGTGACGAATTTCCAACAGACGACCCTGCGGGTCATAGCTGTAATGGATGGCATTGCCGTCCGGGTCAATCTGCGCAGTGACATCTCCCTGTCGGTTGCGTTGATACTTCCAACTGGCTTTGCCGCGACGAACGTCGCTGACGAAGCCGTTGATATATTCGTAAGTTGTAGCTTCGTCTTCTGGGGGGATGACAGCGGTCATCAGTCCGTTGTCGTCGTAGCGATATTCGGTGACGGCGCCCAATGGGTCCTTTTCCGCGATCAATTGGCCCTTGTCGTTATAGGCCTTTTGATGCTCGGCACCATCGGGATCAATTTTGCTGATCAGTCGCGCCTGATCATCGTGGGTGTAGACCTCTTCACTGCCATCGGCGTTGGTTACGGTGACGCTGCCTTTGTCGTCCCAGGCGTATTGCGCTTCCATCTGGGAAAAGTTGGCCCAGTGACGAGTACACCGAGACAGTTTGCCTTCGTTTTCCCACTCCCAGTAGAACGCCGCGCCGCCTGCCAATTGCCGCTCGAGAATGACGTGCTGGTCGTTGTAGCGATAGCGTTCGGCTTCGCCGGCGGCGTTCTTCGCCTCAATCAGGCGATGCTGCGTGTCGTAGCTGTAAGTGACCAGCGTCTGCACCGTGTTCCACGCGGCCTCAAGATTGTCCGCTGGGAGGAACTGTTGATAGTCGACGGCGATGATGTGCTTGCGATCGTAGCGCAGGAGCAGGGCGCGGCCGGCACCGTTGTCGAGACGTTTGATGCGACCATGGATGTCGCGAGTAACGTGCAAGCGGTTGCCATAGCTATCGCTGATGGCGATCAGGGTCGCGCCTTTGCTGTCGAAGCGGAAGTGATAGAAGGATGGTCGCTTGCCAGCCTGCGCGAGAATCAGCTCGGATGGATCGTCACCTAGAAAGATGGCCGCGTGCGATAGGCTGTTGGTGATGGCGGGACGCTGCTCACTCGGGAGTGGAAAGGGCGTCAAGCGATTTTCATGGTCGGTCCATATGATTTCATCGCCATCGATCTCAAGGCGATGAGCCAAGGCATGGCTCCAGCCATAACCCAGACCGCAATCAATTTCCACCGCGCTGGTTCTGTACAGGCGCGTCCATTCAAACGGCAACAGACCATTGAGTTGACCATCAGTCAGTGTCAGCAGTTCTTCACCGGTGACCATCGACACCGGACACTTGTCCGTGCTTGTTTTTTCAACAGGCTCTGCACTTTTATCGGCCGGTGTTTTTGCCTGTTTGGACACATCGTCAGCTAATGTGCCCTCTACAAGGTTGGCGTTTTTCTTCCCATCAAAACGCAACTCAGAAATCCCGTTTCTAACCTTAGCCGTCACCCCTCGCGCCGCCACAGCGGTGTACTTGGCGACATACTCCATAAAACCATTGATGATCTTGAATACCGACTTCACGAAGCCGATGACTGCATTGAGTACAAGTTCGCCATACTTTTTCAGTCGGGCAGCCAGATAAATAACCCCGGTGCCTTCAGCCGCGATTGTCAGCACAACACCAATGACGATATCGATCGCGATACCGACAACGATCGCCGTGGTCATTTTCGCTACGTCGCCTGCCATCTTCATCGGCGGCAAGGCTGCCAGCCAGATCACCGCACTGCGTACCAGCAGGAACAGCGCTGCTTCGTCACTCGCCAGCAACATGGCTTTTTTCATGACGTCTGGCGAGCTTTTGGCAACTTTGATCAGCTCGTCTGCGCCAGCGCCGAGATCCTTGGCGAATTTCTTCGGATCCTGGAGGATATCGAGCACAAGGCTGATGCCGTCCCACACACCCTTGATGGCCTCCCAGCCGCCTTCGAGTATGCCGTTACCAACCGCCATCACCGTGCCGGAGGTGGAAAGGTTCGACCACTGGGGTTTGAAGCCCGCCCATTCCTTGCGCAGGAAGCCTTCCAGATCCGCGGTCACGCCGCTGTAGGAGCTGAAGAGGGCGTCGATCTGCGCCGGCGTCACTTCGTTATGCACGCGGATCTGGTAGAACTTGCCGGGTACACCGCCGGTCCAGGCGGCTTTGCCTTGAGCGTCGAGTTTGACCTTGCTGACTGCGCCACCGTCCACAGCAACGATTTCGACTTCGATATCACCCACCGGAATGTCGTAAACCGATTCGAATTTGCTCTCGATCAGCAACGGACCTTTGAGTGGGCATTGAGCCACGTTCGAGCTGAAGCTACCGTCAGTCATGCTCACGGCTTTACTGGTGTTGCCAACCTTGATGACACGCTCCATGCCCAACAAGGACGGCATGTCAGTGGCGCGACTGCCCTTGTCGAGCGCTCGCGCGTACCAGGTTTTGGTTTGTTCCTGATACAGCTTCAGACTGTCCTTGAAGGTGTTCAGTTGGTTGTCAACAAAGGCAACGCGATCCATCAGCCTTGCTCCAGAATCAGGTGATTTAACAATGCTTCTTTAAGGTTTTTCGGCGCATCCGGGCGGCGCACGAAACGGCTGACTTTCAGCTTGAGATTGTTCTCTGGCCAGACGGAATAAATATCGGGGCGGTCTTCTTCCAGCCATTGCATGAGATTGGCAATCAGCGTCGTGGGATTGTCCTTGCCCAAGCCAACCAGCAACGCCTTCGGCACCTCCCACCACGGCCAATCCCGCACCTTCGGCACAACCCTCGACCCCACCTCCAGCGCCTGACCATTAATCAGATACCGCTCAAACACCGGCAGCACCTCCCCGGCCTTTTCCCCCAGGCCATGCAGAATCGGGTAGATATGCCGTCCATCCCAAAACCGGAAAAACACCTCGGTGCCATCCGGCATCTTCACCTGCGTCAGGCTGCGCAGATGTTCGAACACTTCGTTCGGCGCTGAACGCGATACCGCCAGCCAGCCCCAGTCCAGCGCATCGGTTTCGGCGATCCAGGGCAGGAAGGCCGAATTCGGTTTGAGCTCGGTGAGGTAGGGCATCACCGGTTGCCAGGTGGAGTAGGGCGTGCCGCCCCAGATTGGCAGGAGCTGGGCAGTGGGTTCGGTCAGGTACAGGGTTTTCAGGGCGTCGGCATCGCTGGCGGCGCTGATGATCAGATACAGGCGCTCGCCGTTTTGTAGCGGCTGTTGCGCCAGCCAGTCCTTGGGTGTGATTCGATCAGATGGCACAGGCACCTGCCTTGCATTTCTCGCATTCTTCGCAGAACGGCGCGTTGCGTTTGAGGGTGTTGATTTGCGCCGGGGTCAGGACCTGGCCAGCCTTGTCGGCATCCGCCTGTTTCAGCACGCCAGGCATCAACGGCGCGGCGCCGGTGCCAACGCCGGGGCTGCCGCCGGAGTTCATGTTGATTACCGGGCCGCTCATGGTCACGCCGCCGGCGTCGATCTTGATGAAGCTGCCGCCGCCGACAAGAGTCAGTTCTGCGCCGGCTTCCATCACTACTTTCATGCCACTGCTGAGGTGGATTTCCTGACCCGCGTCGATGAACTGGCCGGTGCCGATCTTGATGTGCTGGTTGACGCCCACGGTGAGGTGGTCGTTGGCGCGGGTTTCGACTTTGCGGTCGGCGTAGACGGTGTGGTGTTCTTCGGCCTTGAATTCGGTGTAGCTGTTTTGCTCGACGGTGTCGTGGCGTTCGTTGCCGACGCGGATTTTCTGGTCGTGCTCGATGTTCTCGTCCCAGTCACGCTGGGCGTGCAGGTAGATCTGCTCCTGACCTTTTTTGTCTTCGATGCGCAGTTCGTTGTAGCCGCCACCGCCCATGGAGCTGAGGGTCTTGAAGGTGCTGCGGGTCTTGTTCGCCGGCAGGGCGTACGGGACGGTGTTTTCCTTGTGGTACAGGCAGCCGCTGATCAGCGGTTGATCGGGGTCGCCTTCCAGGAAGGTGACCAGCACCTCCATGCCGATGCGCGGGATGGCAATGCCGCCGTACTGGGCGCCGGCCCAGGCGCTGGAGACGCGCAGCCAGCAGCTGGTTTTGTCGTCGGCCTGGCCTTCGCGGTCCCAGTGGAACTGGACTTTGACCCGGCCGTATTCGTCGCAGTGGATTTCTTCGCCTTTCGGGCCGGTGACCACGGCGCTCTGGCTACCAAGGATGCGCGGTTTCGGGTGGCGCAGCGGTGGGCGATTGGGCACGTCCCACGGCGTGGCCTGGAAACGGTTGCGGTAGCCCTGATGGAAATCGTCTTTCAGCGCCGTGGTGTCGCTGGTCACCGACTCTTCGAGCACCTGCGGCTGTTTGCCTTCATGCAGGACTTCGGTGAGCAGCCACAGGTCGTTCCACTTGGCTTTGGGGTGTTCGGTCAGGGCGAGGAAGTGGCCGCTGACCAGCAGGGGCTGATCGCTCTTGCCTTCGGCGAGCTGGAAGTCGCTGCGGTGGCGTTCGAGGGCGCGTTTGGCCAGATGTTTGCCGCGCTCGCGGTCGATGAAACGGCCCGGGTAGTCGTAGTCTTCGAGGTCGGGCAGGGCATCGCCACGGTTTTCGCTTTCCAGGGTCAGGCGCGGTTTTTCGAAATCGTAATCGCGGCGCGTGGTGCGACTGGTGCGGGTTTCCAAACGCAGGTCGAAGCGCTTGATCACCGGGTTGCTGGCGACCATGCCGGAGTCTTGCTGATAGGCCACAGGCTTGAGTTTCGGGAACACCGTCTGGTCATCGCCGAACACCAGTTTGTGCGCCGTGGCGCTGTGCTGGAAGTGGTAGTGAATGCCTTCTTCCTCGCACAGGCGCTGAATGAAATGCAGGTCCGATTCGTCGTACTGCACGCAGTAGATGCGTTCGGGATAGATCGAGCCGGTCTTGAATTCGTAGGCATTGCTCTGGATGCCGTGCTCTTCAAGGACCATGCCGATGATTTTCGGCACGCTGAGGTTCTGGAAGATGCGCTGGTTGATGCGGTGCGCGAGGTAGGACAGTTGCGGGCGCAAGGTCACCGAATAACGGGTCAGGCGCTTGCCGGAATCGCCTTGCGCGGCGCGGTAGATCTGGCCATGAATGCCGCTGCCGTCGGGCGACAGCTGCAGGAAGGCCGGTTTGTGCAGCAGGGTTTCGAGGTCCAGCGACGGCTGCTCACTGACCAGCTCCACCTCGAAGACAAAAGGCTGGCTGATGGCTTCCCGACCGGTGAGGGTAAACACCTGGAAATCAGCGGAAAGACCTTCGATGGTCAGGGCAAAGTGGGTTTCATTGGCCGGCGCGAACATCCCTTGTTCCTCGTGCTGTACAGCGGCGCTCGTCGACGCCCGCAAAAGCGGGTCAACGTACGCGAAATTCTGGAGGGGCGTAAACAACATCGACCAGCAGAGCTGGCCGATGCTTGTAACGATCAGCCGTAATTAAACGACTGGAGCACGCCAGTCATCGGAACCCGAAGTACCGGATACTTCGTGGGTCCAGGTGATTTTGCGGTAGGTGAACTGCACTTCTTCCAGGTGGGTGAAGTGCGCGTTGCCTGGATCCTGGCAGTTGTGCATTTTGTTGTTGATGGCGACGATGATCGCGTCTTCCAGTTTGGTGGTGTAGTAGTGCTCTTGGGTGCCTTGCGCCGAAGTGCGGTACCACTGGATAACGATTTCGCTCATGCGCTCGCCGGAAGTCAGTGCTGCTTGCAGCAGTGGCGAAGCCTTGTCGTAGACCTTGGTGATCACAACTGGCTTGTGAACGCGCTGACCGGTTGGCTGACCGGATTGCGGGTCACGCGGGATGATCACGTCGTGGGTGAAAGCCTGAACCATGACCTGGTCTTCGTGGCCTTCCTGGTAGGTGTTGCCTACGGAGTCAGCGGTGAATGCGCCTGCAGTGATCAGGCCTTGTTTTTCGCCGGTAACCGACATGTACGCTGGTGTTGCCATGGGGTGCTCTCCTTGCGGATAAATTTAAGGTGCCCGGGAGGCGAAATCGCCCGGTGGGTGCCTGACTGTTATCAAGGAGCGTGCCAGGTTTAGTGGGGCGCCCGGTTGGCGGGAGCGGAGCGGTGGTTGGGGATCACTCGAGGCGGTTTTCAGCGTGAAAACAACAAGAAAGTGCGCAAGAAGTTGCGCAGTACTGCGCAACTTCTTGCGCACTTGGCTGCAGGCCTTGTTCGGCGTGGTCTGCAGAGGATTTGCCCCGTGAAATATTACGACCAACTGCGCAACTTCTTGCGCAGTTGGTGTTTTTTCGGGACCGCGGTGCCTGCTTCGCGAGCAGGCTCACCCCTACAGAGGATTTGTGTAAGGCCCCGGCGCTTGCGTCCACCGCGTAACCTGTCGGAGCGAGCTCGCTCGACAAGGCGTCAGCTCAGGCACAACATTGGTGACTGACCCACCGCTATCGCGAGCAGGCTCACTCCTACAGGGGATTTGTGTGTTGCTCCGGAGCTTGCGTCCACCGCGAAACCTGTGGGAGCGAGCTTGCTCGCGAAGGCGTCTGTTCGGGCAAAACATTGGCGACTGACCCACCGCTATCGCGAGCAGGCTCACTCCTACAGGGGATTTGTGTTTTGCTCCGGCGCTTGCGTCCACCGCGAAACCTGTGGGAGCGAGCCTGCTCGCGAAGGCGGCAGTTCAGGCAAAACATTGGTGACTGACCCACCGCTATCGCGAGCAGGCTCACTCCTACAGAGGATTTGTGTGTTGCTCCGGCGCTTGCGTCCACCGCGAAACCTGTGGGAGCGAGCTTGCTCGCGAAGGCTGCAGTTCAGGCAAAACATTGGTGACTGACCCACCGCTACCGCCAGCAGGCTGGCTCCCACAGGGTTGGTGGTTGGCCTTGAGTTCGAGCGAGCCGCAGGGGCGCGGCAGATGAGGGTTAAAAAGCGTCTTATAAATGAAACAGCGCGCTCGGCTATACTCCCCGCATTTCGATCAGGCACCGAGGAATCACTGTGAAGAACTGGACGTTGCGCCAACGCATTTTGGCGAGCTTTGCGGTGATTATCGCCATCATGCTGATGATGGTGGTGCTCTCTTATTCACGGCTGTTGAAGATTGAGGCCAGTGAAAACAGCGTGCGCGACGATGCCATTCCGGGTGTTTACTACAGCTCGATGATTCGCGGCGCGTGGGTCGACAGTTATTTGCAGACCCAGGAGTTGCTGGGCCTTAAGGAAGGCCAAGGCATTTCCAACGAAGACGCCGCCGACTACAAGGCCTTCGAAACTCGCCTGCAAGAGCAGATGGCCAACTATCGCAAGACCATGGCAACCGATGAGGACCGCTCGGAGTTCGCCCTGTTCGAGAAATACCACGACGCCTACATCCAGATTCAAGATGCCGTGCTCGACCTGCACAAACGCAACCTTGAGGCTGACGCGATCAAGCTGTTCACCGAAAAGCTGACCCCGGCCTGGTACACCGGGCGCATGAAACTCAATGACATCATCGGCGAAAACAAGGTCGTCGCGGATACGGCCATGGCCAATATCGATGACGCCGTGGCCGCCGCCAAAGTCAGCATGATCATTTCCTTGCTGGTCGCCGTGCTGGCCGCCGGCCTGTGCGGTCTGTTGCTGATGCGCGCGATCATGGCGCCGATGAACCGCATCGTCACGATCCTCGACATCATGCGCACCGGTGACCTCAGTTCGCGCCTCAACCTTGATCGCAAAGACGAGTTCGGCGCGGTCGAAACCGGCTTCAACGACATGATGACCGAGCTGACCGCGCTGGTTTCCCAGGCCCAGCGTTCATCGGTGCAGGTGACCACCTCGGTGACCGAGATCGCGGCCACCTCCAAGCAACAGCAAGCCACCGCCACCGAAACCGCCGCGACCACCACCGAGATCGGCGCGACCTCGCGCGAGATTGCCGCCACTTCGCGAGATCTGGTGCGCACGATGACCGAAGTGTCGACTGCGGCCGATCAGGCCTCGGTGCTTGCCGGCTCCGGCCAGCAAGGCCTGGCGCGCATGGAAGACACCATGCACTCGGTGATGGGCGCCGCCGATCTGGTCAACGCCAAACTGGCGATCCTCAACGAGAAGGCTGGCAACATCAATCAGGTGGTCGTCACTATCGTCAAAGTTGCCGATCAGACCAATCTGCTGTCGCTCAACGCTGCCATCGAAGCCGAGAAGGCAGGTGAATACGGGCGTGGGTTTGCCGTGGTCGCCACCGAAGTACGGCGTCTGGCCGACCAGACCGCTGTCGCCACTTACGACATTGAACAAATGGTGCGCGAGATCCAGTCGGCGGTGTCGGCCGGGGTGATGGGCATGGACAAATTCTCTGAAGAAGTGCGTCGCGGCATGTCCGAGGTGCAGCAGGTTGGCGAGCAGTTGTCGCAGATCATTCATCAGGTGCAGGCGCTGGCGCCGCGGGTGTTGATGGTCAACGAAGGCATGCAGGCCCAGGCCACCGGCGCCGAGCAGATCAACCATGCGCTGGTGCAGTTGGGCGACGCCAGCAGCCAGACCGTCGAGTCGCTGCGCCAGGCCAGTTTCGCCATCGACGAACTGAGCCAGGTGGCCGTCGGGCTGCGCAGCGGCGTTTCGCGATTCAAAGTCTGATGAACGAAGTCATCGCCAAGCGCGGTGTTACGCCAGTGACGAAACCGGCATTGTTTCTACTGTTTCGCATCGGCAGCGAGCGTTACGCCCTGCGCGCCACCGAAGTAGTGGAAGTATTGGCGCGAGCGGCGTTGAAGCCGATTGCCCGGGCGCCGCAGTGGGTCGCCGGAGTGTTTGCCTATCGCGGTGCGGTGGTGCCGGTCATCGACCTCAGCGCCTTGACTTTCGGCCAGCCTGCCGAGGCGCGCACCAGTACGCGGCTGGTGCTGGTCAACTATCGCCCGGATGACGCCGAGTCCACGCAGTGGCTCGGGCTGATTCTCGAGCAGGCCACCGATACCCTACGTTGCCATCCTGAAGATTTTCAGCCTTACGGCCTCGATAACCGCGAGGCGCCATACCTTGGTCCAGTGCGCGAAGACGCCCACGGGCTGGTGCAGTGGGTGCGGGTCAATGACTTGCTCGACGAGTCGGTGCGCGCCTTGCTGTTTCCCGATCCGCCGCGCGACCCGGCGCAGCTTGAGGCGCAGGCATGAGCGCTGATCAGCGGTTTTTCGACTTTCTCAAAGAGCGCATCGGCCTCGATGTAACGTCGGTCGGCCCGGCGATCATCGAGCGTGCTGTGCGTCAGCGCACCACGCTTTCGCAGGCGGCTGATAGCGATGATTACTGGCGATTGCTGCAAGGCTCGCGGGATGAGCAGCAGGCGCTGATCGAAGCGGTGATCGTGCCGGAGACATGGTTTTTCCGTTATCCGGAATCCTTTGCCACGCTGGGCAAACTGGCGCGCACCCGGCTTAAAGAACTGAACAACATGCGCGCGCTGCGCATCCTCAGCCTGCCGTGCTCCACCGGTGAGGAACCCTATTCGATTGCCATGGCCCTGCTCGATGCCGGATTGCAGCCGCATCAATTCAAGGTCGATGGCATGGACGTCAGCCCGCTCTCGGTAGAGAAGGCGCGGCGTGCCTTGTACGGCAAGAATTCGTTTCGCGGCCAGGATCTGGATTTCCGCGAACGGCATTTTTTCGTCGAGCAGGATGGCCATCGGGTCAACGAAAACGTGCGTGAACAGGTGCGCTTGCAGGTCGGCAACGTGCTCGATCCAGCGCTCTTGGCCAGTGAGCCAGCCTTCGATTTCGTGTTCTGCCGCAACCTGCTGATCTACTTCGACCAGCCGACCCAGAAGCAGGTGTTCGAAGTGCTCAAGCGCCTGACGCATTTCGACGGCGTGCTGTTTATCGGCCCCGCCGAGGGCAGCCTGCTCGGGCGCCTGGGCATGCGCTCGATCGGCATTCCCCAGTCGTTCGCGTTCAGCCGTCACAGCGAACCGCATCCCGAGCCGTTGCCGACGCCGAAACCGATCACCGTACCGATCAGCCAAGCGCTGCGCAATCCGCCGCCAGCGCCGGTTGTGCGCAATCGCCCGTTTGCGGCCGTGACGCCATTGCCGACCGTTCCGAAAGCCGCGAATGAGGACGCCGCGACCTTGCTGGCGCACATCGCTGCGCTGGCCAACGAAGGCAAAAGTGCCGAAGCGCGCGCCGCTTGCGAACAGTACCTGCGCAACCATGAGCCGGTGGCGCAGGTGTTTTATTGGCTCGGCCTGCTCAGCGATGTCGCCGGCCTGACCCTCGAAGCCCAGGGTTTCTATCGCAAGGCGTTGTACCTCGAACCGCAACACCCCGAAGCGTTGATGCACCTGGCGGCGTTGCTGCAGGCCCAGGGCGACACGGCGGGTGCCCGACGATTGCAGGAGCGTGCCGCCCGCAGCGGCCGCACCGCCGACAGTGAGCGCAAACGATGATCGCGTCCGACACTTTCAACGTCACCCACGAAGACGCCCGCGCCATTGACGATTGCTGGAATCGCATCGGCATTCATGGCGACAAGTCCTGCCCGCTGCTCGAAGAACACATTCATTGCCGCAATTGCTCAGTGTATTCCGCCGCGGCCACGCGACTGCTCGACCGTTATGCCTTGCAGCAGGACGATCGCGACCCGGTGGCCAGCGCCGTGGAGACGGACGTAAAAACCCGCTCGCTGCTGATGTTCCGCCTCGGCGAAGAATGGCTGGGGCTGGCCACGCGCAGCTTGGTGGAAGTCGCGCCGATGCAGGCGATTCACTCGCTGCCGCATCAGCGCTCGCGAGCGCTGCTGGGCGTGGCCAACGTGCGTGGCGCTCTGGTCGCGTGCCTGTCGCTGGTCGAATTGCTCGATCTGGACGCCAATGCGGCGCCGACCACTGGCGCGCGAATCATGCCGCGCATGCTGATCATCGCCGCTCATGGCGGGCCGGTGGTGGTGCCGGTGGACGAGGTCGACGGCATTCATGCCATTGACGAGCGCATTCTTGCGGCCGCCTCGCAATCCGCTGCGCAGGCCAGTGCGAAATATACTCGCGGTGTTTTGCAATATCGCGGTCGCAGCTTGCGTTGGCTCGACGAAGAACAGCTGTTGTCCGCCGTGACCCGGAGCCTGACATGACCCCCGAGCAAATGCGCGACGCCTCGCTGCTCGAGCTGTTCAGCCTCGAAGCCGAGGCCCAGACCCAGGTCCTCAGCGCTGGGCTGCTGGCGCTGGAACGCAATCCGACGCAAGCCGATTACCTCGAATCGTGCATGCGCGCGGCGCACTCGCTCAAAGGCGCAGCGCGGATCGTCGGCATCGACAGCGGCGTCAGCGTCGCCCATGTCATGGAAGATTGCCTGGTCAGCGCGCAGGAAGGGCGCCTGCTGCTGCGCCCCGAGCATATCGACGCGTTGTTGCAGGGCACTGATTTGCTCATGCGCATCGCCACGCCGGCGAACGCGCCGCAACCGCCGGACATCGAGGCTTATGTAGGGTTGATGGCGCGGTTGCTCGATCCGTCGGCAGCCCCGGTCGCCGTGCCGCCGATGGCCGAGCTGCAACTCGAGCCCGCACCAGTGCCGGTGCCAGCTATGGAGGCGCCTGTCGAAGCTGCCGAGCCGGCACCGCGCAAAAGCAAGCGCACCACTGAGGGTGGCGAGCGCGTCTTGCGAGTGACCGCCGAACGCCTGAACAGCCTGCTCGATCTATCGAGCAAATCACTGGTGGAAACCCAGCGCCTCAAGCCGCATCTGGCGACCATGCAACGCCTCAAGCGCATGCAGAACAACGGCCTGCGCGCGCTGGAAAACCTCAACGTGCACCTCAAGGAACACGCCTTGAGCCTCGAGGCGCTGGAAGCCCTCGAAGACGCGCGCCGTTTGCTCGCCGAATCGCAACAACTGCTCAGCGAGAAAAACGCCGAACTCGATGAATTTGCCTGGCAGGCCAGCCAACGTGCGCAGGTGCTCTACGACACCGCGCTGGCCTGTCGCATGCGCCCCTTCGCCGATGTTCTCAGCGGGCAGGTACGCATGGTCCGTGATCTGGGGCGCAGCCTCGGCAAACAGGTGCGCCTGGAGATCGAGGGCGAGAAAACTCAGGTCGACCGCGACGTGCTGGAAAAACTCGAAGCGCCGCTGACGCATTTGTTGCGCAACGCGGTTGATCACGGCATCGAAACGCCTGAACAGCGCCTGCTTCAAGGCAAGCCGGAAGAAGGTCTGATTCGCCTGCGCGCCTCGCATCAGGCCGGTTTGCTGGTGCTGGAACTGAGTGACGACGGCAGCGGTGTCGACCTGGAAAAAGTCCGCCGCAGCATCGTCGAACGGCAGTTATCCCCAGCCGAAACCGCCGCGCAGCTCAGCGAAGAAGAGCTGCTGACCTTCCTGTTCCTGCCCGGCTTCAGTCTGCGCGACAAGGTCACCGAAGTGTCCGGTCGTGGCGTCGGACTTGACGCCGTTCAGCACATGGTTCGCCAGTTGCGTGGCGCCGTGGTACTGGAGCAGACGGCGGGCGAGGGTAGTCGCTTCCATCTGGAAGTGCCGTTGACGCTGTCGGTGGTGCGCAGTCTGGTGGTGGCCGTCGGTGAAGAGGCTTATGCCTTTCCGCTGGCGCACATCGAACGCATGTGCGATCTGGCGCCGGAAGACATCGTTCAGGTCGAAGGCCGCCAGCATTTCTGGCACGAAGGCCAGCATGTCGGGCTGGTCGCAGCCAGTCAGTTGCTCAATCGCCCGGCCAGCCAGAACAGCGGCGAAACCCTCAAGGTCGTGGTGATTCGCGAGCGCGATGCGATTTACGGTGTGGCGGTCGAGCGTTTCATCGGCGAGCGCACCCTGGTGGTGTTGCCGCTGGATGAGCGGCTGGGCAAGATTCAGGATATCTCTGCCGGCGCCTTGCTCGATGACGGTTCAGTGGTGCTGATCGTCGACGTCGAAGACATGCTGCGCTCGGTCGACAAACTGCTCAACACCGGGCGCCTGGAACGAATTGCCCGCCACGGTAATCAAGCCGCGGAAGCGGCGCGCAAACGGGTGCTGGTGGTGGACGATTCGCTGACCGTGCGCGAACTGCAACGCAAACTCTTGCTCAATCGTGGTTACGACGTTGCGGTAGCGGTCGACGGCATGGACGGTTGGAATGCCCTGCGTTCCGAGGACTTCGACCTGCTGATCACCGACATCGACATGCCGCGCATGGACGGCATCGAACTGGTTAGCCTGCTGCGCCGCGACAACCGTCTGCAATCGCTGCCGGTGATGGTCGTCTCGTACAAGGATC
Source organism: Pseudomonas granadensis (assembly GCF_900105485.1). GTDB lineage: Bacteria > Pseudomonadota > Gammaproteobacteria > Pseudomonadales > Pseudomonadaceae > Aquipseudomonas > Aquipseudomonas granadensis. The sequence continues at coordinate 896,620 of NZ_LT629778.1, forward strand.
GCGAAGAAGACCGGCGCCGTGGACTGGACGCCGGCGCCGACTATTATCTAGCCAAAGCCAGTTTTCATGACGACGCCCTGCTCGACGCAGTGGTCGAGCTCATCGGGGGAGCGCGGGCATGAGGATCGCAATCGTCAATGACATGCCGCTGGCGGTGGAGGCGCTGCGCCGGGCGCTGGCCTTCGAGCCGGCGCATCAGGTGGTCTGGGTGGCCCGCAACGGCGCCGAGGCGGTGCAACTGTGCGCCGAAAACACTCCGGACCTGATCCTGATGGACCTGATCATGCCGGTGATGGACGGTGTTGAAGCGACGCGTCGGATCATGGCCGAAACCCCTTGCGCCATCGTCATCGTCACCGTTGACCGCCAGCAGAACGTACACCGGGTCTTCGAAGCCATGGGCCACGGCGCGCTGGATGTGGTCGACACCCCAGCCGTTGGCGGCAGCAACCCGCAGGAAGCGGCGGCGCCGTTGCTGCGCAAGATCCTCAATATCGGCTGGCTGATCGGCGACAAGGCGCCACGCGCGCGGCCGGCGCCGACGACCCAGCGCAGTTCGGCCTCACGTCAGCGCCTGGTGGCGATTGGTTCGTCTGCTGGCGGCCCGGCAGCGCTGGAGGTTCTGCTCAAAGGTTTGCCCAAGGATTTCTCGGCTGCGATCGTGCTGGTTCAGCATGTCGATCAGGTGTTCGCCGCCGGCATGGCCGAATGGCTGGCCGGTGCCAGTGGCCTGGATGTGCGTCTGGCTCGCGAAGGCGAGCCGCCACAAAGCGGCGCGGTGCTGCTGGCCGGGACCAATCACCATATTCGCTTGCTCAAGAACGGCACGCTGGCCTACACCGCCGAACCGGTCAACGAAATCTACCGCCCCTCGATCGACGTGTTTTTCGAAAGCGTCGCCAATTACTGGAACGGTGACGCCGTCGGGGTTTTATTGACCGGGATGGGGCGCGACGGCGCGCAAGGGCTTAAGCTCATGCGCCAACAGGGTTATTTGACCATCGCCCAGGACCAGAACAGCAGTGCGGTGTACGGCATGCCCAAGGCCGCCGCGGCCATCGATGCTGCCGTGGAAATCCGTCCACTGGAAAGAATAGCGCCACGGTTGCTGGAGATTTTCCCCAAATGAACAGGTATATCCGCAATCCTGGCCCCCGCAGCACTCAGGTGACCGCCCATGAATGATTTACAGATCGACGACATCAAAACCGACGAAAACGCCGCCATGGTGTTGTTGGTGGACGATCAGGCGATGATCGGCGAAGCGGTGCGCCGTGGGCTGTCGAGCGAAGAAAACATCGACTTCCATTTCTGCTCCGATCCGCAGCAAGCCATCGCCCAGGCCGTGCGCATCAAGCCGACGGTGATTTTGCAGGATCTGGTGATGCCCGGCCTCGATGGCCTGAGCCTGGTGCGCGAGTACCGCAATCATCCGGCGACCAAGGACATTCCGATCATCGTCCTGTCGACCAAGGAAGACCCGCTGATCAAGAGCGCGGCGTTCTCCGCCGGGGCCAACGATTATCTGGTGAAACTGCCCGACACCATCGAACTGGTGGCGCGCATCCGTTATCACTCGCGCTCCTACATGACCCTGTTGCAACGCGATGCCGCTTACCGGGCGCTGCGGGTCAGCCAGCAGCAATTGCTCGACACCAATCTGGTACTGCAACGGCTGATGAACTCCGACGGCCTGACCGGGTTGTCCAATCGCCGGCACTTCGACGAGTACCTGGAGCTGGAGTGGCGCCGCTCGCTGCGCGATCAGAGCCAGTTGTCGTTGCTGATGATCGATGTCGATTACTTCAAGTCGTACAACGACAGCTTCGGCCATGTTGAGGGCGATGAAGCCTTGCGCAAGGTCGCGGCGGCGATCCGCGACGCCAGCGCGCGGCCATCGGATCTGCCGGCGCGTTATGGTGGCGAGGAGTTCGTATTGGTGCTGCCGAACACCTCACCAGGCGGCGCGCGGCTGGTGGCGGAGAAACTGCGCCAGACCGTGGCGGCACTGAAAATCCCGCACAATACTCCGGCGGCCGGCGACAGCCTGACCATCAGCATCGGTCTGGCGACCATGGTGCCGCAGGCCGGCAGTGATTGCCGCCTGCTGATTTCGGCGGCGGACCGTGGTTTGTATCTGGCCAAGAACAATGGGCGCAATCAGGTCGGAATCGAGTAAAGCCTTTCCCCTCACCCCAGCCCTCTCCCAGGGGGAGAGGGGGCCGACCGAGGTGTCTCGGATTCTGCATCGACCTGCTCCACCGAGTCGATTATGGATCTTTGAGCTCGGCGATTATGGATTCAGCTAAGCCATTCAAGTCGGCGTAGCTCTCGAATATCCCCCAATCAGTCCCCTCTCCCTCAGGGAGAGGGCTAGGGTGAGGGCTGCGATCTCGCCCCATTCACCGCCAGACGGGCTGCCGCGCCAGCCTGATTACGTTATACTCGCCGGCTTTCAAAAGTTCGCCAACGAGTGCTGCCCGTCATGGAAATCAACCCGATCCTGAACACCATCAAGGACCTGTCCGAGCGCTCCGAAACTATTCGGGGGTATCTTTGACTACGATCAAAAGCATGAGCGTCTGACCGAGGTCAATCGCGAGCTTGAAGATCCGAGTGTCTGGAACAAACCTGAATACGCCCAGGAACTGGGCCGCGAGCGCGCTGCGCTGGCGCAGATCGTCGATACCCTCGACGAACTGAACGCCGGTCTGGCCGATTGCCGCGACCTGCTGGACATGGCCGTCGAAGAAAACGACGAAGGCGCCGTCGGTGATGTCGTCGCCGAGCTGGCCCGTCTCGAGGAAAGTCTGGCCAAGCTGGAATTCCGCCGCATGTTCAGCCATGAAATGGACCCGAACAACGCCTACCTGGACATCCAGGCCGGTTCCGGCGGTACCGAAGCGCAGGACTGGGCCAACATCCTGCTGCGCATGTACCTGCGCTGGGCTGACAAACGCGGTTTCGACGCGACCATCATGGAACTGTCCGCCGGTGAAGTCGCCGGTATCAAAGGCGCGACCGTGCACATCAAGGGTGAATACGCCTTTGGCTGGCTGCGTACCGAGATCGGCGTGCACCGTCTGGTGCGCAAGAGCCCGTTCGACTCCGGCAACCGTCGCCACACCTCGTTCTCGGCGGTGTTCGTCTCGCCAGAGATCGACGACAAGGTCGAAATCGAAATCAACCCGGCAGACCTGCGCATTGACACCTATCGTTCCTCCGGTGCCGGTGGTCAGCACGTAAACACCACCGACTCGGCCGTACGTATCACTCACGTACCGACCAACACCGTGGTCAGCTGCCAGAACGAACGTTCCCAGCACGCCAACAAGGACACCGCCATGAAAATGCTGCGGGCCAAGTTGTACGAGCAGGAAATGCAGAAACGCAACGCCGCCTCGCAAGCGCTGGAAGACACCAAGTCCGATATCGGCTGGGGTCACCAGATTCGCTCCTACGTGCTCGATGCGTCGCGGATCAAGGATCTGCGCACCAACATCGAACGCAGCGATTGCGACAAGGTGCTCGACGGCGACATCGACGAGTATCTGGAAGCCAGCCTGAAATCGGGCCTGTAACAGACGCCAACACAGGATCGACCGTTTCCGCTCGATCCCTGTAGGAGCCAGCCCTGCTGGCGATCCCCGGGCCGCAAGGTCCGGGGGCAACGAACCTGATGGAATATCTAAAGACATGAGCGACCAACAACTCGACCCGCAAGCCCTGCAACAGGAAGAAAACTCCCTGATCGCCCTGCGCAAGGAAAAGCTTGCTGCCGAGCGCGCCAAGGGCAATGCCTTCCCGAACGACTTCCGCCGCGACAACTACTGCGATGCCTTGCAGAAACAGTACGCGGACAAGACCAAGGAAGAGCTGGCAGAGGCTGCAATCCCGGTCAAGGTTGCCGGTCGCATCATGCTCAACCGTGGCTCGTTCATGGTGATCCAGGACATGACCGGGCGTATCCAGGTCTACGTCAACCGCAAGACCTTGTCGGAAGAAACCCTGGCCGCGGTGAAAACCTGGGACATGGGCGACATCATCGCTGCCGAAGGCACCCTGGCGCGCTCCGGCAAGGGCGACCTGTACGTTGAAATGACCAACGTGCGTCTGCTGACCAAGTCGCTGCGTCCGCTGCCGGACAAGCACCACGGCCTGACCGACACCGAACAGCGCTACCGTCAGCGTTACGTCGACCTGATCGTCAACGAAGACGTGCGCCAGACCTTCCGCGTGCGTTCGCAAGTGATCGCGCACATCCGCAGCTTCCTGATGAAGCGCGACTTCCTCGAAGTCGAAACGCCGATGCTGCAGACCATTCCTGGCGGCGCTGCGGCCAAGCCGTTCGAAACCCACCACAACGCGCTGGACATGGAAATGTTCCTGCGTATCGCGCCGGAGCTGTACCTCAAGCGTCTGGTAGTCGGTGGTTTCGAGAAGGTCTTCGAGATCAACCGCAACTTCCGTAACGAAGGCGTTTCGACGCGTCACAACCCTGAATTCACCATGTTGGAGTTCTATCAGGCCTACGCCGATTACGAAGACAACATGGACCTGACCGAAGAACTGTTCCGCGAGCTGGCGCAGCTGGTGTTGGGCAGCACCGACGTGCCGTACGGCGACAAGGTGTTCCACTTCGGCGAGCCCTTCGTGCGTCTGTCGGTGTTCGACTCGATCCTCAAGTACAACCCTGAGCTGACCGCCGATGACCTGAACGACATCGACAAGGCTCGCGCCATCGCCAAGAAGGCCGGCGCCAAGGTGCTGGGCTTCGAAGGTCTGGGCAAACTGCAGGTGATGATTTTCGAAGAACTGGTCGAGCACAAGCTGGAACAGCCGCACTTCATTACCCAGTACCCGTTCGAAGTGTCGCCGCTGGCCCGTCGCAACGATGACAACCCGAACGTCACCGACCGCTTCGAGCTGTTCATCGGCGGCCGTGAAATCGCCAACGCCTACTCCGAGTTGAACGACGCCGAAGACCAGGCCGAGCGCTTCATGGCGCAGGTGGCCGACAAGGACGCCGGCGACGACGAAGCCATGCACTACGACGCCGACTTCGTGCGTGCGCTGGAGTACGGCATGCCGCCAACCGCCGGTGAAGGTATCGGCATCGACCGTCTGGTGATGTTGCTGACCAACTCGCCGTCGATTCGCGATGTGATCCTGTTCCCGCACATGCGACCGCAAGCGTAAACGTTTCAGTTAAAAAGCCGCCTAAAACAGGCGGCTTTTTATTGCCTGTCTGGTACAAATGTATCAATTGGTTAATTTGGAATTAGTAGAGGAAGTGCTGTCGTGATGGGTGCATTAGCTCAAGAAGGTGCAGCGGGTATCGCCACTGCGGTCGCTGAAAGTGTTCAGTACCAGGGCCGCAAGGCCAGCCGACAGGGCAGTGAGCAGCGTCGCCAGGACATTCTCGACGCGGCCATGCGCATTGTCGTGCGCGACGGCGTGCGTGCCGTGCGCCACCGTGCGGTAGCGGCCGAGGCCGGTGTGCCGCTGTCGGCGACCACGTATTACTTCAAGGACATCGACGACCTGCTCACCGATACCTTCGCTCAATATGTTGAACGCAGCGCGGCGTACATGGCCAAGCTGTGGATCAACAACGAAGGCCTGTTGCGCGACATGGTCGTCAGTGGCGACGGTAGCCCCGAGTCACGCTCGCAACTGGCCGACGACATCGCACGGCTGATGGCCGACTACGTGCACCGGCAGTTGATCAACCGTCGTGAGCATTTGATGGCCGAACAGGCGTTCCGCCAGGAAGCGCTGCTCAACCCACGGCTGGCGATTCTGGTGCGCTCGCATCAGCAGATTCTGTTGCAGGGCACCTGCCAGTTGTTTCAGGTATTGGGCTCGCGCGAACCGCAGCAGGATGCCAAAGTGTTGACGGCGATTATCGGACGGATGGAATATCAGGGCCTGCTCAACGACGCCGAGCCTTTGGCCGAAGAGGACATGCTCGGCATACTGACGCGGTATATGCACCTGGTGCTCGCCTCGGTCTAACGCGAACCCTGTAGGAGTGAGCCTGCTCGCGATGGCTGTCTCACATCCTGCATTTTCGTTGGCTGACACACCGTCATCGCGAGCAGGCTCACTCCTACAGGGGAAAGCGATCACAATGAACGCCGCTTGTGTTCATAAGGAGTCTCGAATGAAGTCCTGGCGTGGCGTGCTGCTGGCCCTGTCGTTGCTGCTGCTCAGTGGCTGTCTGGTGACGTTCAAGGAGCCGCTGGCGGCCAGCGACCCGGCGCCCAAGGGCTTGCTCGGCAAGTGGTCGAGCACCAATGCCTGGGGTGAGCCGATGAACCTTGAGCTGACTCGCGTCGGCAATGACCGCTACCAGGCCGTTACCTGGTTCAAGGCCAAACCGCGCGAACGCGAAGCCTATCCGTTTACCGTGTCACGGCATGGCAATCGTTGGTATCTGTCGGCGAAAGTACCGGCGCGTTTCGGCGGCCACTTCACCATTGCCGGGTTCGAAATCACCGACAAGCGCGAACTGGTGATCTACAACCTCGACCTCGAGCAGATCAATCAAGCGATCAAACAGCACGCCCTGAACGGTCAGGCCTTCCAGACCGACGATGGCGACGGCGTGCACGTCGACAGCAACCTCGACGAGGTCTTCGCTTACCTTGATGATCCGGCCAATTCCGATGTCTTCGTTGAAGCCGCGCGCTATCAGCGCCAGGCCAGCGCCCAATAATTCACACGTCAGGTTTTTTACAGGAGTTTCGGGTGGACGATTACCAGCAGACGATACGCATGTTGTCCGATCGCATTGTGCTGGCGCAAACGCCGATCCGCGTGCTCGATGCGGTCAAGTGGGACGAGAACGTGCGCAAGGGTTTTCTCAAGGCCAAGGGCAAGGAAATGCCCGCCATCGATCGCGACTACTACCTCAATCGGCCACTGTCGTTCGATTCGAGCCAGGTCAAACTGGAGTTCCAGAACATCGAGCGCGACATCACCCGCCAGCTCGGCCAGTTCAACCCGGTCGGGCAGATCATGCGGCGCATGTGCAAGGAATACCGCATGGTCGTGCGCATGCTCGAAGCGCGCGGTACCGAGGATTTCGGCCTGATCTCGCAAGAACTGTACGGCGCCGCGTCCGATGCCTTCCATGCCGGTGACCCGACCCTGGCTGACCTTGGCCTGATGATGTCCGATTACCTGAACAACATCGATGGCCGCGGCGATCTGAAGGACGAACCGAAAATCCTCACCGCCAAGGACGCCGTGCACTTGCTGCAAACCCGTTTGAACAAGGTGTTCGGCGAGGCCGAGGAAACCATTCGGGTGTTCGAGTCCGACGGCATTGTCGCCGATGCGGCGGCCGGCGCCGACTACATCAAGATCCGCACCGACGCGATGTTCAACAACCGTGACGTTCGCGCACTGGAGGTTCATGAAGGGCTGGTGCATGTCGGCACGACGCTCAATGGTTTGAATCAGCCGATCTGCACGTTTCTGTCGAAAGGTCCGCCGTCGTCGACCGTGACCCAGGAAGGTCTGGCAATCCTGATGGAAATCATCACGTTCGCCTCCTACCCGAGTCGCCTGCGCAAACTGACCAACCGCACCCGCGCGATTCACATGGTCGAGGAGGGCGCGGACTTTTTGCAGGTGTTCGAGTTCTTCCGCGAGCAGGGCTTTGAAATGGCGGAGAGCTATGGCAACGCCAGTCGGGTTTTCCGCGGTTCGACACCGACCGGTCTGCCATTCACCAAAGACTTGTCCTACCTCAAGGGCTTCATCATGGTTTACAACTACATTCAGTTGGCCGTGCGCAAGGGCAAGCTCGAGCAGATTCCGCTGTTGTTCTGCGGCAAGACCACGCTGGAAGACATGCGTACCCTGCGCCAACTGGTGGATGAGGGGCTGGTGGTGCCGCCGAAGTATCTGCCGGATCAGTTCCGCGATCTGAATGCGTTGTCGGCGTGGATGTGCTTCTCCAACTTCCTCAACCACTTGAGCCTGGACCGGATCGAAGCGGATTACTCCAATATCCTCTGACCCCTACACAACACCCCTGTGGGAGTGAGCCTGCTCGCGATAGCGGTGTATCAATCAACACACATAGCGACTGACACACCGCTATCGCGAGCAGGCTCACTCCTACAGTTTTGATTGTGTTTCAACCCAATTTTTTCGCGAGGTTTCAACGGATGAGAATCCTCGGCATCTTTTGCCTGCTTCTGACCCTGGGCGGCTGCAGTTCGCTGCTGTTCTACCCCGAACCGGGCCAGGTCTTCACCCCGGAAAAAGCCAAACTCGACTACCGCACCGTCACGCTGGTCACTGCCGATGGCTTGAAGCTCAACGCCTGGTGGCTGCCGGCCAAGCCCGGCGTGGAGGTTAAAGGCACGGTCCTGCACCTGCACGGCAACGGCGGCAACCTGCCAATGCATCTGGGGGGCAGCTGGTGGCTGCCGAAAAACGGCTATCAAGTGCTGCTGGTGGACTATCGCGGGTACGGCTTGTCCGAAGGCAAGCCGAGCTTGCCGGCGATCTATCAGGACATCGACGCCGCGTTCGCCTGGCTGGACCAGGCCGCTGAAGTCAAAGGCAAACCGCTGGTGCTGCTCGGGCAAAGCCTCGGCGGCGCGATGGCGGTGCATTGGTTGGTGCAGCATCCCGAGCGGCAGAAACAGCTCAAGGCTCTGGTGCTCGACGGCGTGCCTGCCAGTTACCGCAGCGTCGGCCAGTATGCGCTGAGCACGTCGTGGCTGACCTGGCCGTTGCAGGTGCCGCTGTCGTGGCTGGTGCCGGACGGGGACAGCGCGATCAAGTCGATGGCGCAACTCACCGGTGTGCCGAAACTGATCTTCCACAGCATCGACGATCCGCTGGTGCCGATGGTCAACGGAATTCGACTGTATCAAGCGGCGCCGCCACCGCGGGTGCTGCAACTGACGCGCGGCGGCCATGTGCAAACCTTCGGCGATCCGGTGTGGCAGCAGGTGATGCTGCGTTATCTCGACGACCCCGAGCATTTCAACGGCCTGCGCCGCCTCGGCGAAATCCCCAACTATCCAGCGCCCCCGAATTCTGAAGATGAGAACCCGCAATGACTGAAGAACGTAACGCCATCCCGCTGATCATCACCGGTATCTGCAGCATCCTCGGCACCGTCGGGGCACTGTGGTACTACGGCTACCTGCACTTCGCCAAACCCGAGGATGCGCTGCTGCTCAACGAGTTCACCATGCTCAAGACCGTGGCCGGTGAGGACTACAAATTATCGCTGACTCCGGCGCCGCAGGTGGCGCAGTGCATCGACGGGGTGCTGGTGTTGTTTGATACCGAGCAGAAAGGCCTGACCGGAGTGTTGGTCAATGGGCAGAAAAAGGCTGTGCGGTGCATGGGTGAAGAGACGCCGCAGAAGCTGCAGGAGTGATTCTGCAGGCCCAGCCCTCACCCTAACCCTCTCCCGGAGGGAGAGGGGCTGACCGAGGTGTTTGTTTAAGCTACGTCGACCTGATCCATTGCGCTGAACACAAGTTTTGAAAGCGACACAAATCGGCTCCCTCTCCCTCGGGAGAGGGCTGGGCGGGCGGCGTTCCGATGAGGGGCCGCGATCTCAGCCCGCACAAAAAAGCCCCGCCTGAACCGAATCAAGCGGGGCTTTTGCGTTCCAGCGCGAACCTTAGTTCGAACTCACCGAAGAACGCGGTGCAACCGGCTGGTTGTCGTTGGAAATGGTCACTTCGACCCGACGGTTCATCGCACGGCCCGAGACGCTGCCGTTATCCGCGACCGGGTATTCCTTGCCATAACCCTGAGCAACGATACGCGATGGATCGACGCCCATTTTGATCAAGGCCATTTGTACCGAAGTCGCGCGGCGCTCGGACAGCGACTGGTTGTAGCTGGCGGTGCCGGTGCTGTCGGTGTAACCCTCGACGATCACTTTGCGATCCGGGTTTTCCTGAAGGAATTGCGCCAGTTTGTTGATGTTCACCAGACCGCTGGATTTCAGGTCAGCCTTGTTGGTGGCGAACAGCACGTCACCGAACGTCACCAGCGTGCCGCGATCGGTCTGCTTGGCGTTAAGGCTGTCCTGAAGCTGTTTGATCTGCTGGTCTCGAGCATCCAGACGGGCCTGGGCACGCTGCGCGGCGGCGTTCTTCAGGTTGTTCTCAGCGGTGCGCAGAGCGATGGTTTGCTTCGCCACTTCCACGCGCTGGTTGGTCAGGTAGGCCAGTTGGTCAACCTTGGCCGCGTCTTCTTTATCCAGATAGGCCTTGTCGGCCTTGTCCAGGTAATCACTGGCGTCTTTGGTTTCCAGGGCGGCGACTTTGCTTGCCTGCGGGTTGGCCTGCAGGCCGGCGTAGTTGGTGCGCGCCTGTTCCAGGTTCGGGTTAGGCGGGGTAGAGCAGGCAGCCAACGCAACGCTTGCGGCCAGAAGAGCGGGAATCATCAGTTGCTTACGCATAATTTGTCGTCCTTTCTATCGGTAAGAGTTTCAGCTTTGCAATCGGGATGCGCGCTTACTGCACGGTGCGCTGACTTTCCTGACGCAGTTCCTGAACACCTTTCTGGGAATCCTTCACAGCCTGTTCAGCCTTGGCAGCCTGAGCCTTGCGTTCAGCGACGCGAGCGTCCCACTCAGCCTGTTCGGACAGGCGACGGGCTTCGTCATACTTCTTGTCGTGCATGGCGATTTCGGCTTGTTTGAGCTTGTCCTGCGCTTGCTTCATTTCCACCGCAGCGAACTCGGTACCGCCGGCGCTGACCGCGCTGTTGACGGCCGATTGGGTCACGGCGTACTGCTCGGTCGGTGGATTACCGGCGCAACCGGCCAGAACGAAGCTGGTGCCGATGGCCAGAGCGGCCAGTTTCAGACCGCGCAGGTGGGAAAACGTGGATTGGGTTTTCATGGTCTTCAACTCCATTAGGCATCTCCTGAAAGTACAACTGAATCCATCCTGGCAGAGGAGCCGAAAGCATCGCTTGTTGACGCGAATTGAAACGCTCGTTCCAGGCGTGGTTACCTGTTCCGACCGGCGGCATTTTTGAAAAGTTCAGAAAAGATGGCCTATCGCCAAAAATTAAATTGACCGTTTGGACAAGGCTCTGGCACGGGAACTTTGGCGGTTTGAAGCGGTACGCGCGGGGTGTAATGGACACGGATATCAAGGGTGTACAGGGCCCATTGTAGGAGTGAGCCTGCTCGCGATGGCGGTGTATCAGCCGCTGGATGCATCGACAAATTAGCGGCGTATCAGCCGCTGGATGTGTCGACAAATACGCCGCTATCGCGAGCAGGCTCACTCTTACATTTTGGGCTGTGTTGGGTCAGTGATTCTGTTTGTTTTCGGCTGAAGCCAGATCATGCAAATGGCGTCTCGACAGCGCAAGAAAACGCGGCGTCGGCCCGACGTCTTCGTACAGCGGATCACCTTCCTCATCGGTCGCGACCACCGTCGAACCTTTCACATACGGCAGACTCGCCTCGAACTCTTCAAGCGCCGCGCCGATCAGTTCGCCGAGCAATTCTTCGGGATGGCGTTTGGGGTACATCTCGGCAATCGCCGCCAGCCTTGCGGCAGATTCCACGTCCAGATGAATCGTGTAGCCAGTGTCGGTCAGGCGACCTTTGGCGTTTTCTTCCCAATGCTGGGCAAGTTCACGGATTTTCATGATGACCTCATTTCGCACCTGCTCATGGCAGGTCTGGGTGAGTGTCCGCCAGGGCCGGCGGCAAGCCGTCGTGCGGCTTACTGTTGAGACTAGCTTTGCCGCTCAAGGTTTAAAGTCCCTTCGTCGGCTGCTTGTAAGAAGCGCCGCAGAGCGGCACTCTCTCGGGCAAAGCACTCGTTTCTGCGCCGTCCCGATTACCGTTGGAGAACTGCTGATGACCGATATTGATGCACGCTTGCGCGAAGATGTTCACCTGCTCGGAGAGCTGTTGGGCAACACCATTCGAGATCAGTACGGCGAGCCGTTCCTCGCCAAAATCGAGCAGATCCGCAAGGGCGCCAAGGCTGACCGGCGCGGTTCGATGGACGCCGAACTGAGCGCCAGCCTCAATCAGCTGAGCGAAGACGAATTGCTCCCGGTGGCGCGCGCGTTCAACCAGTTTCTCAACCTGGCGAACATTGCCGAGCAGTATCAGTTGATTCATCGGCGCGAAGAGTCGCAGCCGGCGCCGTTCGAATCCCGCGTATTGCCTGAACTGCTGGCGCGTTTGCGCAGCGAAGGCCACAGCGCCGAGTCCCTGGCCCGGCAACTGGCGCGGCTGGAAATCGAACTGGTGCTGACCGCGCACCCGACCGAAGTGGCCCGCCGCACCTTGATCCAGAAGTACGACGCGATCGCCGCGCAGCTTGCCGCGCAGGACCATCGCGACCTGACCAGCGCCGAGCGCGAACAGATCCACACCACCCTGCAACGATTGATTGCCGAAGCCTGGCACACCGAAGAAATCCGCCGCACACGGCCGACGCCAGTCGATGAAGCCAAATGGGGCTTTGCGGTGATCGAACATTCACTGTGGCAGGCGATTCCCAACCATATGCGCAAGGCCGACAAGGCGTTGCACGAAGCCACAGGTCTGCGCCTGCCGCTGGAGGCCGCGCCGATACGCTTCGCCTCGTGGATGGGTGGTGACCGTGACGGCAACCCCAACGTCACCGCCGCTGTGACGCGCGAAGTGTTATTGCTGGCGCGCTGGATGGCTGCCGACCTGTACCTTCGCGACGTCGACCACCTCGCCGCCGAACTGTCGATGCAGCAGGCCAGTGACGCGCTCAAGGCGCAGGCCGGCGACAGCGCCGAACCGTATCGTGCGGTGCTCAAGCAATTGCGTGAACGTCTGCGTGCGACACGTAATTGGGCTCACGCCGCGCTGACCGCGCCGACGCCTGCGCCTGCCGAAGTGCTGCACAACAATCGCGACCTGCTCGGGCCGCTGGAGCTGTGTTTCAACTCGCTGCATGAATGCGGGATGGGCGTGATCGCCGACGGGCCGTTGCTCGATTGCCTGCGTCGGGCGGTGACTTTCGGGCTGTTCCTGGTGCGTCTGGATGTGCGTCAGGATTCTGCGCGGCACAGCTCGGCGATGACCGAAATCACCGATTACCTCGGCCTCGGGCGTTACGAGGACTGGGACGAAGAACAGCGGATCAAATTTCTCACTCAGGAATTGAGCAACCGCCGCCCGTTGCTCCCGGCGCATTTCAAACCGTCGGCCGACACCGCTGAAGTGCTGAATACCTGCAAGGAAATCGCCGCCGCCCCGGCTGCGTCGCTCGGCTCTTACGTGATCTCCATGGCCGGCGCGGCATCCGATGTGCTCGCCGTGCAACTGCTGCTCAAGGAATCCGGCGTGCTGCGGCCGATGCGCGTGGTGCCGCTGTTCGAAACCCTCGCCGACCTCGACAACGCCGGGCCGGTGATGGAGCGGCTGTTGCTGCTGCCGGGTTATCGCGCGCGCCTGCAGGGCCCGCAGGAAGTGATGATCGGTTACTCCGACTCGGCCAAGGATGCCGGCACCACCGCGGCGGCCTGGGCGCAATACCGCGCGCAGGAGCGTCTGGTGGAAATCTGCCGTGAGCAGCAAGTCGAACTGCTGTTGTTCCATGGTCGCGGCGGCACCGTCGGCCGTGGCGGCGGCCCGGCACACGCGGCGATTCTGTCGCAGCCACCGGGCTCGGTAGGGGGGCGGTTCCGCACCACCGAGCAGGGAGAAATGATTCGTTTCAAATTCGGTCTGCCGGACATCGCCGAGCAGAACCTCAATCTGTATCTGGCGGCGGTGCTCGAAGCGACGTTGCTGCCACCGCCGCCGCCGACGCCCGAGTGGCGGCACCTGATGGACGAACTGGCGGCGGACGGTGTCAGCGCTTACCGCCAGGTGGTGCGCGAGAACCCGCAATTCGTCGAATACTTCCGCCAGTCCACTCCGGAGCAGGAATTGGGGCGCCTGCCGCTCGGCAGTCGTCCGGCCAAGCGCCGCGCGGGCGGTATCGAGAGCCTGCGGGCGATCCCGTGGATCTTCGGCTGGACGCAAACCCGACTGATGCTGCCGGCGTGGCTCGGCTGGGAGTCGGCGCTGAGCAAGGCGCTGGAACGCGGCGAAGGCCAGCTGCTCGGGCAGATGCGCGAGCAGTGGCCGTTCTTTCGCACGCGCATCGACATGCTGGAGATGGTGCTGGCCAAGGCAGACGCCGATATCGCGCTGTCCTACGATGAGCGTCTGGTCGAGCCGGAACTGCTGCCGCTGGGCGCGCAGTTACGCGACCTATTGTCGCAGGCGTGCACCGTGGTGCTCGGCCTGACCGGTCAGTCGCAGCTGCTCGCGCACAGCCCTGACACCCTCGAATTCATCCGTCTGCGCAACACCTATCTCGACCCGCTGCATCTATTGCAGGCCGAATTGCTGGCGCGCTCGCGGCAGCAGGAAGTCGAGCAGGGCAGCCCGGTGGAACAGGCGCTGCTGGTGTCTGTGGCGGGGATCGCCGCCGGTTTGCGAAATACCGGCTAACGTTTGCAACGGGGCATGCGGCATCGAGCAATCGCTGCCGGATGCCGCTGTGCGTGAGCGGGGAAAGTGCCGCCAGGCGACAGTTAACGATGGGGTTGCGACTTGGCTCACCGCGTCGCAAGGTCGCGGCGGGCGTCGGTTTCTCCGACTTTTGGCGTCTTGTGTGGGCGCAGCCTGCTGTGTATCTTGATCAGCCTTTGGCCGTTTGTGCGGCCACGACCCGTATTTTTCAGGATTCGTCCCAAGCGGCGAATCCTTTGTTTTGTAAAAGCTTTTTATAAAAAAATTGAGGAGCACATCTAATGCGCGTCATTCTGCTGGGAGCTCCCGGGGCCGGTAAAGGTACTCAGGCTAAGTTCATCACCGAGAAATTCGGCATTCCACAAATTTCCACCGGCGACATGCTGCGCGCAGCGGTCAAGGCCGGCACACCACTGGGCGTTCAAGCCAAGAGCATCATGGATGCCGGCGGCCTGGTGTCGGATGACCTGATCATCGCTCTGGTCAAGGACCGCATTGCCCAGCCTGACTGCGCCAACGGTTTTCTGTTCGACGGCTTCCCGCGCACCATTCCGCAGGCTGAAGCGCTGGTGACTGCCGGTGTCGAGCTGGACGCCGTGGTCGAAATCGCCGTTGAAGACGAAGAGATCGTCCAGCGCATCGCCGGTCGCCGTGTTCACGAGGCCAGCGGCCGCGTTTACCACATCGTCTACAACCCGCCGAAACTGGCCGGCAAAGACGACATCACCGGCGAAGAGCTGGTGCAGCGCAAGGACGATACCGAAGAAACCGTGCGTCATCGCCTGTCGGTCTACCACTCGCAGACCAAGCCGCTGGTGGAGTTCTATCAGAACCTCTCCGCGAAGAATGGCGGCAAGCCGAAGTACAGCCACATTCCGGGCGTCGGTTCGGTCGATGCAATCACCGCCAAGGTCCTCGCGGCGCTGAGCTGAAAAGTCTGAACCGCTGCATCATCCACGGCCCGTTTGCGGGCCGTAGTTGTTTATACTGACGCACCTTTTTCCCCACCCCTGTTCTGGAAACATCGATGAGTACCTTGCTGGCCCTGGACACCGCGACTGAAGCTTGCTCCGTTGCCTTGCTGCACGACGGCAAGGTCACGAGCCATTACGAGGTGATCCCGCGTCTGCACGCGCAAAAATTGCTGCCGATGATCCAGCAATTGCTGGCTGATGCCGGCACTACGCTGCAAGCGGTCGACGCCATTGCGTTCGGCCGTGGGCCGGGTGCATTCACCGGTGTGCGGATTGCCATCGGCGTGGTGCAGGGGCTGGCGTTTGCGCTGGATCGTCCGGTGTTGCCGGTATCCAATCTCGCGGTGCTGGCGCAACGTGCGTTGCGCGAACACGGCGTGAGCCAGGTCGCAGCGGCCATCGATGCGCGCATGGACGAAGTCTATTGGGGCTGCTACCGCGAGACGGCAGGTGAAATGCGTCTGGCCGGCGCCGAAGCCGTGCTGCCACCGGAAGTCGCAGCGCTGCCGGCCGACGCCAGTGGCGAGTGGTTCGGTGCCGGCACTGGTTGGGGCTACGGCGAGCGCATTGCGGTCAACCTGACCGGCGCCGATGCCGGCATGCTGCCCCACGCCGAAGACCTGCTGACCCTGGCGCGTTTTGCCTGGGAACGCGGCGAGTCGATCCCGGCGGATGACGCACAACCGGTCTACCTGCGCGACAAAGTCGCCACTCCCAAAGCCCGCTAAATCACCGCTTTCCCCTGTGGGAGCGAGCCTGCTCGCGAAGCGGTGGTTCAGATAAGGAAATTTGTCTGATGCGGCGCACTCGCGAGCAAAGTGAAATAAGTCACACGCAAATATCGCCAATCGTCAGTTTTTTCCCCTCGTTTAAAACCTTTTGCGCTTTATGTGTTCTAGTTATCACTCGGCAGTTTGCTAAGTCGGTCAGGTGCCGCTAAATTGCCATCATTGATACCGAGCATGAAATTATGCGTATAGACGGCGTTTCCTCTCAGTCCTATCCCATCAAGCGCAAGCCTCGCAAAGGCCCTGTGACGGTGGATGAATCCCTCGACGATATTGACGGCGAGCTGGAGTTTCCGACTGAAGAACAACTGGCTGCCCGTGCTGCCGCCAAAGCCACTGCGCAACGTCTGAGCAATCTGCCCGCCCGTCAGCAAGACATGATCTACCACCGCGCCATGAGCAAAAGCGTAGCGATGGCCCTGGCCAGCTACCTGAGCACCGCCGGTTTTGTCGATTGGGATGCCGACGTGCTGGGCCTCGATCTGTATATCTGATGGATCTGCCTTACTACCTTGGATGCCCGTCCTGGAGCGAAAACGCCTGGCGCGAGTATCTGTATCCGGTAGACGCAAAAACCTCCGACTTTCTCGGCCTCTATTCCCAAGTGTTCAACGCCGTCGAAGGCAATACCACCTTCTACGCCAGCCCGTCGCCCGCCACCGTGCAGCGTTGGGCCGAGATCATGCCCGAACACTTTCGCTTCACCGCCAAATTCCCCGGCGACATCAGCCACAGCGGTGACTTGCGCGATCAATTGACCCCCGCCGAAACCTTCCTGCAATTACTCAAGCCGCTCGGCAAACGGGTGTCGCCGTTGTGGTTGCAACTGTCGAAAGGCTTCACCCCGCAGCGGCTGCCGGAACTGGCGGCTTTCATCGATGCGCTGGACTGTCCGTTGGCGGTCGAAGTGCGCAACGAGCAGTTTTTCGCCAAGGGCGAGAGTGAGCGCTTGCTCAACCGTCTGCTGCTGGATCGTGGTGTCGAGCGCATCTGCCTCGATCCGCGCGCGCTGTTCAGTTGCCTGTCGACCAAGTCTTCGGTCATCCACGCACAATCGAAAAAGCCGCGAGTGCCGACGCGTCCGGCGGCGTTTACCCAGTTCCCGCAGGTGCGCTTCATCGGTCACCCTGAGCTTGAAGCCAACGACCCGTTTCTGCTGCCGTGGGTGAGCAAGATCGCCGAGTGGATCGAAGAAGGGCGCACGCCCTATATCTTCCTGCACACCGCTGACAATCTGCTCGCGGCGAAGCTGGCGCAACGTTTTCATACGCAATTGATGCAGCGTTTGCCTGGCCTGCCAGCGCTGCCTGAGCTATACAGAGAACCCGCCGCCGAGCAACTTGGCCTGCTCTGAGGCGTCTGTATTTTCCCGCCCGGAGCCTGCCGATGGACGCTTCAGCCCGCAACGAACAAGCCCGTAAAGCCCTTGCCTTCAAAGCCCTGCACGAACAATCGGGGATTTTCGTC